>JAGWIJ010000086.1 GCA_028873535.1 Pseudomonadota bacterium | reverse complement strand
CCTACCGGATGGCGCGGCAGGCCGATCCGGCCGCCGCCGGAGCGCAGGCGTGAAGCTGCGCGCCGTCCTGGCCGACGACGAGCGCCTGATGCGCGAGCAGCTCAAGTTGCGCCTGCAGCAGGTGTGGCCCGCGCTCGACATCGTGGCCGAGGCGCGTGATGGCCGCGAAGCGGTGGAACTGGTCGCGCAACTGCAGCCCGACATCGTGTTCCTCGACATCCGCATGCCGGCACTGAGCGGCATCGAGGCGGCGCGCGAGATCAGCCGGCTCGACGGCCTGGCTTGCGAGATCGTGTTCGTGACCGCCTACGACCAGTACGCCGTCGAGGCCTTCGAGCACGGTGCGCTGGATTATGTGCTGAAACCGGCCGACAGCGAGCGTCTGGCCCGCACTGCGGCGCGCCTGCAGTCGCGCCTGGGCGGATCAGCGACGGAAGGCGATTCCGGCACCGGCATTGCCAGCCGGCTGGCGCAGATCGAGCAGGTGCTGGCCACCCTGGGTCCGCCACCGACGCGCCATCTGCGCTGGCTGCAGGCCACCCAGGGCAACGTACTGCGCCTGATCGCCGTGGACGAGGTGCTGTTCTTCCGATCGGATGAAAAATACACGCGCATCCAGACCGCACTGGCCGAATGGCTGATCCGCACGCCCTTGCGCGAACTGGCGGAACAGCTCGACCCCGAGCAGTTCTGGCAGGTGCATCGCAGCAGCATCGTCAACGCGCGTGCAGTGGAACGTGTCGAGCGCGACGACGCCGGCCGCCTGCGCATCCGCCTGAAGGGGCATCCCGAGGTGATCGAGGTGAGCCGCAGCTTCAGCCACCTGTTCCGTCAGACCTGAGCGCGCGCCGCCTCGGCCCGGACTCAGAGCGAGATGCCGCCGCTGGCCTCGATGGTGACGCCATTGACGTAACTGGCCTCGTCGCTTGCCAGGAAGGCATAAACATTGGCCATTTCGTCCGGGGTGCCCAGGCGGCGCATCCAGCTGCGCTGCTCCAGGCCCTTGAGCACATCATCCGGGATGGTCGCCAGGATCTGGGTCGCGATGAAGCCCGGTGACACCGCGTTGACGCGGATGCCCTTGGGCCCCAGTTCACGCGCCCAAGTCTTGGTGAAGCCGATGACGCCGAACTTGCTGGCCGCATAGTTGGTCTGGCCGAAATTGCCGTACAGGCCGACCACGCTCGAGGCATTGACAATGGCGCCGCTGCCCTGCTTCAGCATGTGCGGCACCACGGCCTGACTGCAATGGAACACGGCCTTGAGGTTGACATCCATGACGTCGTCGAACTGCGCCTCGGTCATGTTCACCAGGCGCGCGTCGCGCGTGATCCCGGCATTGTTGATCAGCACGTCGACGCGGCCGTAGCGCTCCATCACCGTGCCCACTACGCCATCGATCTGACTGCGGTCGGTGACATCGAGTGCCAGCCCCAGCGCCGTGCCGCCTTCGGCGCTGACGCGTTCCACGGCCTCGTCGAGACGGTCGCCCTTGAGGTCGCACAGCACCGTGATCGCACCCTCGCGGGCAAATTTGTGCGCGGTCGCCAGGCCGATGCCATTGGCTGCCCCGGTGATGATCGAAACCCTGTTCTTGAGCCGCATGCTGCAATCCCCCGGATCATGCTCCGGCGCGCGCGTCGCGCCGAAGTCATGCCCTATCCTACACCGTTCCGGGGTCGCTTTGTCGCAGTGCAGCAATATTGCCGTCAGGCATCAGCCTGGCGGCTTTCGGCCGCGCCCTCGGCCGCGACATAGGCCTCGAAAGCGTCGGCGTCAAGCGCGCGCGAGAACAGATAGCCCTGGCCGAGCTCGCATCCGGCATGACGCAGCCAGTCCCACTGCGCGCGCGTCTCGATGCCTTCGGCGATGGTGCGGAAGCCCAGTTTGCGCGCCATCGCGATGATCGCTTCCACCACCGCCTGGCATTTGGGATCCTGCAGCAGGGTCGCCGTGAACTGCAGGCGGTCGATCTTGACGTAATCGACGTGGGCATTGATCAGGAAGGCGAAGTTCGAGAATCCTGTGCCGAAGTCGTCGATGGCAAGTTCCAGGCCCATGGCTTCCAGCAACGCCAGGCGCTCGCCGACCACCTCGTCGCTACTCATCTGCATCAGCACGCCTTCGGTGACCTCGACCGCAATCGCCTTGCCGGGCAGGCCGTGATCGCGCAGCAGGTGGGGCCAACTGAGCGCCGGCGTGCCGTCGGCAAACTGCGCGCCCGACTGGTTGACCCCGATCTGGATGATGCGGCCAAAACGCTGGCGCAGACGCGCCGCCATGGCGACGGCCGCGCTGCCGACCCATTCGCCGATCTCGGCGACCAGTTCCTTCTCCTTGCGCTCCTCGATCAGCGGGATGAACTCGCCCGGCATGATCAGGCCACGCACCGGGTGACGCCAGCGCACCAGGGCTTCGGCCTTGACCACGTGGCCACTGACCAGGTCGATGATGGGCTGGTAGTGCAGCTCGAGTTCCCGGTGCATCACGGCATGACGCAGATCGTTGATCAGCAGCAGGCGATCGCGCGTGATGCGCTGGCGCGACTCGCTGAACCAGGCGAACCGCGAGCGACCGCGCGCCTTGGCGGTCTGCATGGCCTGGTCCGCGCATTGCATCAGCAACTCCACCTCGGCGGCGTCGCCCGGAAACAGCGCTGCGCCGACACTGGCACCGACCTCGATGTTCTCGCCGATCAGCTGCAGGGGCGCCGCCATCGCCTTCAGCAGGCCCTGCGCGACATGTTCGACAACCTGCGTGCTGCCGAAGTCGCGCATCACGATCGCGAATTCGTCGCTGCCCAGTCGCGCCACCAGATCCCCCTCGCGCACGCCGCCGCGCAGGCGCTTGGCGAACTCGCGCAGGATCTGGTCGCCCTTGGCCACGCCCAGGCTCTCGTTGATGTCCTTGAAATGATCCAGATCCAGGCACAGCAGCGCCAGGGGGCGCCCCTTGGCGGCTGCACGCTGCACCTCGTCCTGCAACTGCTCGGTGAAGGACATGCGTCCCGGCAGGCCGGTCAGCACGTCGGCATCGTGCTGACGGCGCAGCAGCCCCTCGCGCAGACGTCGTTCGCTGATGTCCGAGAATTGCACCACGTACCGGAAGATGCGGCCGCCGGGTTCGCGCAGCGCCCTGACCGACACCGCCATGGCGTAGGCCTGGCCACCCTTGCGCCGGTCCCACAGCTCGCCGTGCCAGCGGTCACCGCTGTCGATCGAGCGGCGGAATTCCTGGCCGACCCAGTGGGCCCCGCCGAAGGAGCGTTCAAAGTACGCCTTCGAGCCCAGCACTTCGGCGCGCTCGTAGCCGGTGACGCGCACGAAGGCCGCGTTGACGTCGACGGCATGGCCCTCGCCATCGGTGATCAGGATCGCTTCGCCAGGCGAGGTGTAGACATGATTGGCCAGGCGTAAGAACTCGGACGTGCGTTCACGCTCGCTGATATCGCGCACGATGCCGATGTAGAGACGCTCCGGCGTCTCCTGCAGCAGGCCGAAGCGCACCTCGACCGGGAAGACGGTGCCGTCCTTGCGCCGATGGTGGCCTTCCACCGTCGTGACCGTCTTCGCTTCGATCCGGAGCCAGATCGCGCGCGCGGCGGCAAGGTCGAAGTCGCTCTCGAGATCGGTCACCGACATCTGCAGCAGTTCGCTCTTGCCGTAGCCCACGCTCTCGCAGGCGCGCGCGTTGACCTCGCGAAAGCGCCCGTCGTGGTCGTGGATGAAGATCGCGTCGGGTGCCGCCTGATCCACCAGCGCCCGGTAGCGGCTCTCGGTGTATTCCAGGCCCGCCTGCAGGCGGCGCTGTTCGCTCAGGTCGAGCACGTAGGCAATCCACTGCACCGGCCAGCCGTCGACGCCGCGCACGGTGGTGATGTCCACCGACACCGGGAAACGGCTGCCATCGGCGCGTACATTCTCCGAGGTGAACAGCAGATGCCCCGAGGTGGTCAGCTGCCCGTAGCATTCGGCCGCTGCCGCCGCCAGTTCGACCGGAAACAGCGACAGGAAGGTGCGGCCCAGCAGGGCCGCCGGCTGCTCGCCGCGCTCGTGGGCAAAACGGGGATTGGTGCCGACCAGGCGCCCGCTCTGGAAGTCACCCAGCGCCAGTCCGAGTTCGGCACACTCGAAGGCGCGCCCCCACAGCGCCAGGCGCTCTCCCTGCTGATGCACGCGCGTGATGTCGGAGAACACCACGCAGACTGCGGATTCGACGCGACTGAGTTCGAAACGGATCGGGGTTGCGCTGATGTTGAGCCAGATGCGCCGGCCGTCGGTCTGGTTGACCAGTCCCATCACCACATCCCGCACCGGAAGGCCGGTGGCCAGAACCCGGCTGGCGGGCAACTCTTGGGTCGAGGCGATCACGCTGCCGTCCTCGCGCACCGCGCACCAGCGCGAGTCGCCGGGCCGCAAACCGGTCATTTCCGCTTGCGGCATGCCGAGAATCGATTCAGCCGCTGGATTGGCAGCCAAGACGGCGCCATCCGGGCCGTGGATCACCACGCCTGCCGAGAGCGCGTTGAACAGCGCGCGGCTGTAGGGAAAGTCGACGACTGTGTCCACGTCGAATTTGCGCGTCATGATCCGGTTTCAGCTCGCATCCAGTGGATAGCCGATTCTAGGCAGCTTCCGCATACAGGGGCAGCCAATATGCCGGACAGATGTCACTCGAAAGGTAAACATGCGTGGAGGGCGCCGCGCTCAGCTGGCGCTGGCACCGTTGCGCACGCGCACGGACGGCACGGGCTGCGACCGGCCTATTGACGTCACGCGGCGCGGCCGCCATCTTGGCGGGCCCGCCCCGCCCTGTTCCGGAGATCACCATGAGCCAAGTGCTGAGCTACACCCGTCCCGACGGCCAGACCGTTCCTGCCTACCTGGCCGAACCCACACATGCAAGTCATGCGCCCGGCGTCGTCGTGATCCAGGAATGGTGGGGGCTCAACGATCAGATCCGCGGCGTGGCGGACCGTCTGGCCGCGGCCGGCTACCGCGCCCTGGTGCCCGATCTGTACCGCGGCAAATCGACGCTGGAAGCCAAGGAGGCCGAACACCTGATGCACGGCCTGGACTTCGGCACCGCCGCCGGCCAGGACGTGCGCGGCGCCGTCCAGTACCTCAAGGCGAGCGGCAGCGCCAAGGTCGGTGTGACCGGCTTCTGCATGGGCGGCGCACTGACCCTGCTCGCCGCCGTCCACGTGCCCGAGGCCGATGCCGCCGCGGTGTGGTACGGCTATCCCCCGCTGGACTATGTCGACGCCAGCCGGATCCGCATGCCGCTGCAGGGGCACTGGGCACTGCACGACGGCTTCTTCCCCATCGCTGGCGTCGACCAGCTTGAGGCACGCCTGACCGCCGCCCGCGTGCCCTTCGAATTCCACCGCTACGATGCCAGGCACGCCTTCGCCAACGAGGAGGCCGATCAACGCCACATGCCGGAACTCGCACACGCCCCCGACGCGGCTCGCCTGGCCTGGGAACGGACCCTGGCCTTCCTTGAGCGCACCCTGCGCAGCTGAGCGCGGCCGCCGGTCTGGTGACAATACGGCAGCACGTTCTACACTCGCGAGCTTGATTCCCGTCCGCGGGAGAACCTGGAGGCCAGCAGTGCCGATCAGACCTTTACGCCGTCCTTCCGGGCCCTGCCTGGCCCTTGCATGCGCGCTGCTGGCGGGCGCCTCGGCCCGGGCCGAACAGGCCGTCCAGCGCCCCTTCACGGCCCAGGATCTGGTGATGCTGGCGCGCGTGTCCGAGCCGCGCCTGAGCCGCGATGGTCAGCAACTGGCCTTCACGCTGCGCCAGACCGACTACGATGCCAATCGCGGCGCGCGCGCCCTGTGGTCGCTGCCCACCTTGGATGGCAAGTCCGCGCCGCGGCGCCTCAGCGCCGAGGGTTCGAATGCCTGGTCACCGCGCTGGTCGGCGGATGGGCGCACCTTGTACTTCCTTTCGGACCGTGGCGGCAGCACGCAGGTCTGGCAACTGTCGGACCACGGCGGCGAGGCGCAGCCGGTCACGCGCCTGCCACTCGATGTCACCAGCTACCAGCTGTCGCCGGACGGGCGTGCACTGGCCTTCACGCTGGACGTGCGCCTGGACTGCGACACGCTCGAGTGCACCCAGCAGGCGCTCAAGCCTGCCAAGGCGGGCAAGGCCAGCGGCACCTTGTATTCCTCGCTGTTCGTGCGCCACTGGGACAGCTGGGCCGACGGCCGCCACGGCCAACTGTTCCTCGCGCCGCTCGACGCGGACCACGTCATGCGCGGCACGCCGACCCGCATTTCCAAGGGCATCGACGGCGACATCCCGTCGCGCCCCTTCGGCGACGAAAGCGACTACGCCTTTTCGCCCGATGGCCGCAGCGTGTATTTCGCGGCGCGCCTGGCCGATCGGCACGAAGCCTGGTCGACCAATTTCGACCTCTACGCGGTGCCGGCCGACGCCAGTGCGCCGCCGCGCAACCTGACCGCGGACAATCCGGCCTGGGATGCCACACCGGTGCCATCAGCCGACGGCCGCTTCCTGTACTACCTGGCCACGCGCCGGCCCGGTTTCGAAGCTGACCGCTTCGCCATCATGGAACTCGACCTGGGCAGCGGACGCCGGCGCGAGGTCGCCGCGGACTGGGACCGCAGCGCCAGCGGCCTGGCGCTGGCGGCCGACGGCCGCAGCCTGCTCACCACCGCCGACGACAAGGGCGCGCATCCCCTGTTCTCGATCGAGATCGCCAGCGGCGCGGTGCATCGCCTGTCCGGGCCGGGAAATGTGTCGGACTTCAGCGCGGCCGCCGGCACCGTCGTGATCGCGCACGACACCCTGAGCGCGCCGGGCGACCTGTTCCGTCTCGGCCCCGGACGCGAAGCGCGCCAACTGACCACGGTCAACAGCGAGCGCCTGAAGGATGTCGGCATGGTGCCCGCCGAAGAATTCACCTTCGCTGGCTGGAACGGCGACAGCGTGCGTGGCTATGTGATGCGTCCACACGGCTATGTGCCCGGCCGACGCTACCCGGTGGCCATGCTGATCCACGGCGGCCCGCAGGGTTCCTGGCTCGACGACTTCCACTACCGCTGGAATCCCCAGGTCTTCGCGGGCGCCGGCTACGCCGTCGTGGCGATCGACTTCCACGGCTCCACGGGCTACGGCCAGGCGTTCACGGACGCGATTTCCGGCCACTGGGGTGACCGTCCGCTGGAGGATCTGCAGAAGGGCTGGGCCGCTGCGCAGGACCAGTTCGCCTACCTCGACGGCAGCCGCGCCTGTGCGCTGGGGGCCAGCTACGGCGGCTACATGATCAACTGGATCGCCGGCAACTGGGCCACGCCGGCATCCGGCGCCTGGCGCTGCCTCGTCAATCACGACGGCGTCTTCGACAACCGCATGATGTACTACGCTACCGAGGAACTCTGGTTCGACGAATGGGAGAACCACGGCGCCCTGCCCTGGACCGATGCGGCCGCCTACGAGGTCTTCAATCCGGCAGCGCACGTGGCGGACTGGAAGACGCCGATGCTGGTGGTGCATGGTGCGCTGGACTTCCGGATCCCGCTGGAACAGGGCCTGGGCGCCTTCACGGCCTTGCAGCGGCGCGGCATTTCCAGCCAGTTCCTGGTCTTCCCGGACGAGAACCATTGGGTGCAGAAGCCGCAGAACAGCGTGCAGTGGCATCGCACGGTGCTGGACTGGCTGGGACATTGGACGGGCAAGGCTGCAGACTAAATCGTTTCACAAAACGTTTCATGCGCAAGCCATGTTCTGAACGTATGCTCATGTCCTTGGATTGAAAATTGCTCCGCATGATCGTTTCAGAATGAACCCCGAAACTCTCATCGCAACGCTGCGCCGGCGGCATCGCGTATCCAGCGCCGAACTGCTGGCAGACCTGGGTGTGAGCTGCGCAACCTTGATGCGGCAGGTGCGCGCAGCCGGCGCTGCGGTGCTGACCATCGGCCGCGCACGGCCACGCATCGCTGCTGCAGGTCAGCGAGGACCCGCGCGCCTGGTCTGACGACGACGTGCTGCACGCACTGTCACTGCTCGGCAGCGACCAGAGCGGCAACTGCATCATCGGCGAAGCGGCCTACCGGCGCTGGCTGGAGCGGCTGCAGTCGCCGTTGGAGGCGGTGTCGGACGCCCAGCGCGCAGCGCCCCGGCCTTGCGCAAAACGCCATGGACCAGGGGCTGGTGGGATCGTCAGCGGGCGGCGAGTTCCCGAAGTTCACCTGTCTGCTCGCGCGCAACGCGAATCACGAACACGTGATCGTGAAATTTTCCGGCCAGGATGACTCGCCCGGCACCCGGCGCTGGTCGGACCTGCTGGTTTGCGAACACCTCGCTGCACGCTGCGTGGCGCGCCTGTCAGGCCTCAACGCTGCCGGTTCGCGACTGCTCCACGCCGCAGGCCGCTGCTTCCTGGAAGTCACACGCTTCGACCGCCATGGCGCGCAGGGACGCTCGCCGCTGTGCCCCTGGGCCGCGATCCATGGCGCCTGGTTCGGGCTGGCCGGTCGGCCGTGGACCGACGGTGCCGCGAGGCTCCTTGAACGCGGTCTCATCGATCGCGCAACGCACGATGCGATCGCACGCCTGCGGCACTTCGGACGGCTGATCGGCAATACCGACATGCATGACGGCAATCTGGCGTTCGTGCCAGGCGGTGGCGGCTTGGCGCTGGCACCCTGCTACGACATGCTGCCGATGCTGTATGCGCCGCTGCGCGGCACCGAACTGCCCATCAGGGACTTCACGCCCGCGCTGCCGCTGCCTGACGAGCGCGATCTCTGGCAGCAAGCGGCCGCACTTGCGGTCGAATTCTGGAGCGACGCGAGCCACGATGTGCGCATCAGTGAGGCCTTCCGGCTGACCTGTGCGCGCAATGCCGAGGCCGTTGAGCGCGCGGCGGCGCTGGCCGGCAGCCGCGAATTGCGAGCCTGAACATTCGGAGACCTTCGCGTGGCCGCCTGCGATGGTGCACGCCGACCAGCCTTAGACCAACAACACGCATCACCCAGAATATTCAAAAACCCGTTCAGTAACATTGACATAAAATAGACTTGGTTGGCAATATGGTTGACAATAAAGCCTTACCAAGTTGACAATAACGGCGATTGTAGGCGTAGGAGCCCCGCATGTCCACAGTCCAAATTCGCGGCGAAGCCGTTCGACGATTCATCGTCGACAACGTAGCCAAGCATCCCGCAGACATCACGCGACGTGCTGCCGAGAAGTTTGCTTGCTCGCGCCAGGCGATCCACAAGCATTTGCAGCGCCTGATTGATGAAGGGTGCTTGCTCACTCATGGCGCGACCCGCAACCGAACCTACTCCCTTGCGGCGCTTGTCCGTTGGGAGCGCGATTATGAGTTGAAGCCAGGCCTGAGCGAGGATGCCGTGTGGAGACTCGACATCGCGCCCTTGCTTGGCAAGCTCCCCGACAACGCAGAGGGCATCTGGCACTACGGCATAACCGAGATGATCAACAACGTCATCGATCATTCGGGTGGGACCATTCTGTCGGTGCAGGTCGACAAGACAGCCGCTGCGACGCAAGTGCAAGTGTTCGATGACGGCGTCGGAATTTTCCGGAAGATCCAGGCCGCGATGGGACTTCTGGATGAACGTCACGCAGTGCTGGAACTCGCCAAAGGCAAATTCACTACGGACCCGAGCAGGCACACCGGAGAGGGAATCTTCTTTTCGTCGCGAGCGTTTGACGAGTTCGAAATCCTTTCAGGAGATGTGTATTTTTCGCACGAATTCCATCACGATGAGGATTGGATCGTTCAGAGGCCCGCCGCCTCGCGTGCCGGCGGCACCTTGGTCCGCATGCGCCTGAACAACCATACGTCCAGGAGGCTCAACAAGGTCTTCGCCAAGTTCGCGTCGACGGTCGAGCCGTACGGGTTCAACAAGACCGTTGTTCCGGTCAAGCTGATGCGATACGGCGACGACAACCTGGTCTCGCGCTCGCAGGCAAAACGGCTGATTGCCAGATTCGAGAGATTCAAGATCGTGATACTGGATTTCACCGGAGTTGCGACGATCGGCCAAGCGTTCGCTGACGAGGTCTTTCGCGTTTTCGCAAGACAGCATCCTGAAGTCGATCTGGTCCCCATGAAAGTCAGCGCCGAAGTCAAACGCATGATTTCCAGAGCGCAGGCGCACGATTCAGGCGAGGGGCTCGCGCCGCGAAATGATCACTGACTGCTTGCTTTGAATGGGGCGGGGTGGTGGGTCGTGAGTGACTCGAACACTCGACCTACGGATTAAGAGTCCGCTGCTCTACCAACTGAGCTAACGACCCCCCGAGGAGATCGGCGCCGGCGTGGAACTGCGACCGGAACACCGCATTGCCTCGCTGACCATAAGCATGGGCAGCAATGCAAACCGCAACTTTAGCACAGAGCTGCAACATTGCCTAGGCATGCGGCTTGGCGACAGCCTGCGCACTGGTGGGTCGGGCGGGACTCGAACCCGCGACCAACGGATTAAAAGTCCGCTGCTCTACCGACTGAGCTACCGACCCAGGAGCTTCGCCAAGCCTTCCATTTTAGCCGCAGCGTGATCGCCCGGTCAAAGATCCCGCGCGATCACGCTGCGCATCACCACTCGGCCACGCTGCCGTCCTTGTGGCGCCAGACCGGATTGCGCCAGCGGTGGCCCTCGGCGGCGCGCTCGCGCACATAGTCCTCGTTGACCTGGATGCCCAGGCCGGGGCCCTGCGGGATCGCGACCATGCCGTCGTGGTAGTCGAACACCTCGCGGTTGCTGACATAGTCGAGCAGGTCGTTGGCGGCGTTGTAGTGGATGCCCAGGCTCTGTTCCTGGATGAAGGCGTTGTAGCAGACGCCGTCGAGCTGCAGGTTGGCCGCCAGCGCAATCGGGCCGAGCGGACAATGCAGGGCTAGGGCCACGTCGTAGGCTTCCGCCATGGCGGCGATCTTGCGCGTCTCGGTGATGCCGCCGGAATGCGAGGGATCGGGCTGGATGATGTCGGCATAGCCGCCCGCCAGCACGCGCTTGAAGTCCCAGCGCGAATACAGGCGCTCACCCAGCGCGATCGGAACGGCGCTGATGCGCGCCAGTTCGCGCAGTGCCTCTTCGTGTTCGCTCAGCACCGGCTCCTCGATGAACATGGGATTGAAGGGCTCCAGCGCGCGGATCAGAACCTTGGCCATGGGGCGGTGCACGCGGCCGTGGAAATCGATGCCGATGCCGACATTCGGCCCCACCGCCTCGCGCACGGCAGCGACGTTCTGCAGGCAGCGGTCGACCTTGTCGTGGGTATCGACATACTGCATCTCCTCGGTGCCGTTCATCTTGACCGCCGTGAAGCCCTGCGCCACGGCACGCTGCGCGGCTGCCGCAGTGTCGGCCGGCCGGTCGCCGCCGATCCAGCTGTAGACGCGGATGCGCTGGCGCACGTCACCGCCCAGCAGCGAGGACACCGAGCAGCCCAGAGCCTTGCCCTTGATGTCCCAAAGCGCCTGGTCGATGCCGGCCAGCGCGCTCATGTGGATGCCGCCGCCACGGTAGAAGCCGCCGCGGTAGAGCACGTTCCAGTGGTCCTCGACCGCGCGCGGATCCTTGCCGACCAGGTAGTCGGCAAGTTCCTCGACGGCCGCTGCCACGGTGCTGGCGCGGCCTTCCAGCACCGGTTCACCCCAGCCGTCGATGCCGGCGTCGGTCTCGATCTTGAGAAAGCACCAGCGGGGAGGAACGATGAAGGTGGTGAGACGGGTGATCTTCATGGCTGCGTGTCCGGCATGCGTGGGTTCAGGTTCAGGAAGCGACGGCAGCGCGCCAGGCAGCGACAAACGCCTGCGCCTGTCGCGCCACATCGGCGGGTGCGTCACCCGGACGGTAGAGCGCGGAGCCAAGGCCGAAACCGCTGGCACCGGCGGCCACATAGGTAGCGATCAGTTCGGGCACGATGCCCCCCACCGGCACGATCGCCAGCGGCGGACGCAGTACGGCGCGCCAGGCTTTCAGCGCAGGCGGCCCGAGGCTTTCGGCGGGGAACATCTTGAGCACCTCGGCACCAGCGGCCAGCGCCGCAAAGGCTTCGGTCGGCGTCGCCACGCCGGCAGCGCAGGCCAGGCCGGCAGCGCGCGCGGCGCTGATCACCACCGGATCGGCGTGCGGCATCACCACGACCTGCCCGCCGGCGTCGGCAATGGCCTGGCAGGACGCCGGGTCGATCACGGTGCCGGCACCGATCAGGCAGTCGGCGGGCAGGCTGTCGCGCAGGATGCGGATGCTGTCGAGCGGCGACGGCGAATTGAGCGGCACCTCGATGATGCGAAAGCCGGCGTCGTAGAGCACCTGCCCCACCGCGGCGGCTTCGGCAGGCGCGATGCCGCGCAGGATGGCGATCAGGCCACATTCGGACAGCGCGGTGCTCAGCTTCGGTACAGTCTTGGACACAGGCGGATTCCCGTTCAATGGTTGGCCGTTGCAGGCGTGGACAGGCCCGGCAGCCCAGCGTCGCACGCCAGGCGCCACAGGCCACATTCGGTGACGCCCTGGGCAAGCAGGGGCGGTTCCAGGCCGGCAGCGTCGAGCGCAATGGCGTAGCGCCGGCACAGGTCCTCGGTGCCGACCAGCACCAGCGTGGGCGACCTGCCGGCATCCAGGCGACAGCGGCGCAAGGCAGCCAGTTCGTGGCCAATCAGCACGCCGGACAGGTAGTCCGCCTGCGCCGTGGCCGCCAGTTCACCGGTCAGTCCCAGCGTGCGGCTGCTGAAGATATTGGCAAGCACGCCAAGCTGGCCGTCGGCAGACAGTGCCAGGCTCACGCCACGGCGGAAGGCCGCATCGTCGGCGGCGGTGCCGGCCTGCTGGGTGCGTCCCAGGATGCTGTGCGCACACAGCAGCGCGAACACTTCGCCCGTCATGAAGGTGTCGAAATCCTGCAGGCAGCGCTCGCGCACGCGCACCCACTTGCTGTGGGTGCCGGGCAGGCCGATCAGCACGTCGTCGTCGGACGGCAGCGCGCAGGCTTCGAGCACGCCGATCACCTGGGTTTCCTCGCCGCGCATCACTTCGGGCAGCGGTCCGCGCCGGATCATGCCGGGCACGATGTGGACGGTGGTGCCGCGCACGGTGGCGACGTGCGTGAGCTGGCGTGACAGGGCCTGCGCGCCGGCAGGCAGCGCGGCATACGGCGCTTCGCGCCAGCCCTGGGCGCTGCCGACCATGCCGCAGGCGATCACGGGCACGCCGGGCCAGGCAGCGAGCCAGTCACCGCAACTGTCCTCGAAGGCACGCTCGAAGGCGGCGGCCGAGCCGCCCGCCGGCTCGCCAGGCAGCAGCGGCAGGCGCATCACGCCCCAGGGCTTGTGGCGCTGCTCCTGCACCGCGCCGTCGGCGCCGAACAGGAAGGCACGCAGCGAGCTGGTGCCCCAGTCAAGGCCGATCAGCGCGCCCATCGCAGCACCAGAGGATCCAGGCGACGCGCCGTCTCGATCAGGCCCTGGCGCACTTCCGGCGCCAGCGGCGCCAGCGGATGCCGTGGCGCCGCGCACGCGATGATCCCGCCTTCGTGCATCAGCGCCTTGGCGGCCTGCAGACCCGCCTGGCGGTTCTCGTAGTTGATCAGCGGCAGCCAGCGCTGGTACTGCAGGAAGGCGGTCTCGCGGTCACCGGCCTGCCAGGCCTGGAGGATAGGACGAATGCCGTCGGGAAAAGCGCCACCGGTCATCGCACCCGTGGCCCCGGCCTCGAGATCGGGGTAGAGCGTGATCGCCTCCTCGCCGTCCCAAGGCCCTTCGACGCACTCCCCGCCCAGGCGGATCAGTTCGCGCAGCTTGCTCGCGGCGCCGGCGGTCTCGATCTTGAAGTAGCTGACCTGCGCCACCTCGCGCGCCAGCCGCGCCAGGAAGGCCGGCGTCAGCACGGTGCCGCTGGCCGGGGCATCCTGGATCATGATCGGGATGTCGATGGCATCCGAGATGCGCGCGTAGAACTCGTGGATCTGCGCCTCGCCGACACGGAAGGTGGCGCCATGGTAGGGCGGCATGATCATCACCATGGCCGCGCCCAGGTCCTGCGCCTCGCGGCTGCGTGCGGCACACACGCTGGTGGCGTAGTGGCTGGTGGTCACGATCACCGGCACCCGGCCCTGCACGTGCTCCAGCATGGTCCGCGTCAGCAGCTGGCGTTCGGGATCCGACAGCGCGAACTGTTCGGAGAAATTGGCCAGGATGCACAGGCCGTCGACGCCGGCGTCGATCATGAAGTCGATGCAGCGGCGCTGGCTGGACAGGTC
>JAGWIJ010000085.1 GCA_028873535.1 Pseudomonadota bacterium | reverse complement strand
CCGCCACGCCAGCGCCGGCCACCCCCGAGGCCGCGCCGGCCACGCCGGCCACGCCGGTCGCCAGCGAGGAGGACGACTGGGCCAAGGTCAAGGCGGCGATCTGGCCGGCCGAGGTGCAGCAGCGCGCCCAGGCCTTCCTGCGTGACCATCCCGGCAGCCGCTTTGACGGCAGCGCGCAGGCGGCTCTCGAAGGTGCGCAGGAGGCCGCACGCATCCTGCAGCGGCCCGACGTGCGCCTGTTCCGCTCGGCTTTCCAACTGCCGGAGGGCATGCCCGAGGAGCAGCGGCACGACATCGTGCGCGCCGCGCGTGGCGACAAGGATGCGGCAGCGCGTCTGGGGCGCAACTACCTCAAGGATGCCGGCAACGGTCCGTATGCCACGCGCTACGAAGGCTGGATGCAGTACGCCGCGGCACTCGGCAACGGCATTGCAAGCTACGAGCTGTCGGGCTTCTATCGCGCCGCCGACCAGCCGCAACTGGCCTCGCGCTTCGAAAGCCGCTCGCGCGAGCTCGGCTACACGCCGCCGCCCAGCCTGGACAACGTGCGCAAGTGAAGGCGCGCGTGGCCGTTCAGGGAATCATCACCGTCACCTGACCCGGCATCGCGATGCTGATCACGCCGCCCCAGATGCAGTTGCACTTGCTGGTGTTGTCCAGCGCGGGCTGATTGCCCAGCAGCACGGTCGGCGCACCCGGCACCCACGGCGCCGGCGTGGCCGGGATGCAGGGCATTGGCGTCAGCACGCCCAGTGCGGCAGCGGTCGCGGCGGCCACGGTGGGGTTGGACGGACTGCTGCACATGCCGAACGGCATGATGTTGGTCATCGGGATGTGATCCATGATGTTGGCAGCCGGCTGGTTGCCCGCCATCACGCGATTGATCGGCAACACCACGAACACCGAAGGGGCCATGCCGAAGGTGCACATGAGCTGCGCGGTATTGACGGTCTGCTGGGCCATGATTGCATTTCCCGTGGACGTTTGAGCCGGAGTGGGCCGCCAGGATTGCACGCGCGTATCCGGCATTTCCGGCAAGCCCCGCAATGCCGATCATAACCGCAGGCGCGCTTGAGCGCAGCGCGCCCGGGCGCACCGGCTACACGCTGCGATTCTCGCACAGGCGTCGGTGCTGCCGGCAGCGGGCTTGACGCTCGCTCAAGCGCGCGTGCTAAGCTGCCATCACAGCTTGCAAGACCGCTCCTGGCTGCGCATCGCGAATGCCGGCCGCAGACGAAAGCGGACCCCAGCGACCATCTGCATCGAGGCAGGTGTGGTGATGCCACTTCAAATCGAGACGGCGGTCCTGCATTCCACCGGGGGACGCGCGAACAACGAAGATGCCTGGGGCGAGATGGCCTGCGACGGCACCGCGTGCTGGGTGGTGTGCGACGGCGCTGGCGGCCATGGCGGTGGCGACGTCGCCTCGCGGCTCGCTGTCCAGCATTCCCTGGTCTGCTGGCGCGACAAGATCGGCTGTGCGGCCAGCGCGCCTGCGCCGCCGCGCGTGCGGCCACCACTGCCAGACCAGGACGCCGACGCCCTGCACGAGGCCGTCATCGCAGCCGACCGCGCCGTCCACGATGGCCAGCGCCAGGGGGCTGCCGTGGCGGACATGCGTACCACCATCGCCATGCTCGCGCTCGATCTCAACAAGCGCCACGCCGCCTGGGCGCATGTGGGCGACACGCGCGTCTATCGCTTCCGCAGCGGCCGTCTGTGCGAACAGACGCGCGACCATTCGCTGGTGGAGCAGTTGCGTCAGGCCGGTCTCGCCCAGGGCGACGCCAGCCGCGAGCATCCGCGCCGCAACGTGCTTACGGCAGCGCTGGGCGGCGGCTACGCCGACGAGAGCGCCGAGACCGCCGCCATGGCCGAACCGCTGCAGGCCGGCGATGCCTTCCTGCTGTGTACCGACGGCTTCTGGGAATACGTGTTCGAAGACGAGATGGCCGCGGAGCTGGCCGGGCTGCCGGCCGCTGCCCAGGTCCTGGCCAGGCTGGAAGACCGCCTGCGCGCCCGCGCGCGCAGCGGTCACGACAACTACACGGCGGTGCTGATCGAACTGCGCGAAGCCGCTGCCTGAGGCCGGGCAGCGGCGGGTATGCCCGCCGACGGCGGCTGCGCCCGACGCCGCGCAGCGGCCGTGGCGTCGGGCTCAGGCAGCGGCGGGATTGCCGCTGCGCACGCTGTCCGGCTCGGCGCGCGCCAGCCGCGCCACGCCATTGACCAGCGCACGGATCGAAGCCGAGACGATGTTGGCGTCGATGCCCACCCCATAGCACTCCGCGCCCGCCGTGCTGCCGACCACTTCGACAAAGGCGCAGGCACGCGCCATGCTGCCCTCGGGTTCGCCCGACATCGAACGCTCCTCGTAGCTGCGCACCTGCGCGGTCCAGCCTGCCTGCTGCAGGGCATGCACCGCCGCGTCGATCGGTCCGTTGCCTTCACCCGCCACGTCCACCGTCTGGCCGTCGATCGACAGGCGCAGCCGCACGCCCTGCACGTCGCCGTGCTCGTACAGGTGGTGCGCCAGATACTGCAGCGAACGGTCGGCGCCCAGGTAGGTCTGCTCGAACAGGTTCCAGATCTCTTCCGCGCTGACCTCGGTGCCGGTCTCCTCGGTGCGCATCTGCACCACGCGCGAGAACTCCACCTGCATGCGGCGCGGCATCACCACGCCGTATTCGGCTTCCATCAGGTAGGCCACGCCGCCCTTGCCCGACTGGCTGTTGACGCGGATCACCGAGTCGTAGCTGCGCCCCACATCGCGCGGATCGATCGGCAGATAGGGAACCTGCCAGATGCCGTCGGCCTGCTGGGCGGCAAAGCCTTTTTTGATCGCGTCCTGGTGCGATCCCGAAAAGGCCGTGAACACCAGATCGCCTACATAGGGATGACGCGGATGGATCGGCAACTGCGTGCAGTGCTCCACGGTGCGCGCCACCGCATTGATGTCGGAGAAGTCCAGGCCGGGTGCCACGCCCTGGGTGTAGAAGTTGAGCGCCAGCGTCACCAGGTCGACGTTGCCGGTGCGCTCGCCATTGCCGAACAGGCAGCCCTCGACGCGGTCAGCGCCGGCCATCATGCCGAGTTCTGCCGCCGCCACCGCCGTGCCGCGGTCATTGTGCGGATGCAGGCTCAGCACCACGCCGTCACGCCGCGCCAGATGGCGGTGCATCCATTCGATCTGGTCCGCGTAGACATTGGGCGAGGCCACTTCGACCGTGCTCGGCAGGTTGAGGATCACCTTGCGGTCCGGCCGTGCGCCCCACGCCGCGGTGACCGCGTCGCACACTTCCAGCGCGAATTCGAGCTCGGTGCCGGAAAAGGTTTCCGGGCTGTATTCCAGCACCCATTCGGTCTGCGGGCGCGCGTCCGTGAGTTCGCGGATCAGCTTGACCGCGGCGACCGCCAGCGCCACCACTTCGGGCTTGCTCATGCCGAACACGATCTCGCGGAACGGCTTCGAGGTGGCGTTGTAGACGTGCACGATGGCGCGCTTCGCGCCTTCCAGCGACTCGATGGTGCGGCGGATCAGTGCCTCGCGCGCCGGCGTCAGCACCTCGATGGTGACGTCATCCGGAATGTGCCCGCCCGTGATCAGCGTGCGCACGAAGTCGAAGTCGGGCTGTGAGGCCGACGGGAAGCCCACCTCGATCTCCTTGATGCCGACCGAGCAGATGGTGCGGAACATGCGCATCTTGCGCTCGCCGTTCATCGGCTCGAACAGCGCCTGGTTGCCATCGCGCAGATCCGTGCTCATCCAGATCGGCGGCCGGGTCAGGGTCCGGCCCGGCCATTGGCGGTCGGTCAGCGCAACGGCGGGGAAGGGCTGGTACTTGCGGGACGGATCGGAAAGCATGCGACGGCTCCTGCGCCAGGCGAGGCGATCGAAAACCAAATTATGCGCCGGAAGTCCCGGTGGGAAATTGCGAATGCACGCACTGTTGCGGTGCATTTAGATCATTCATTGCGCCGGTCATCATGTTTCGGCAATATCGTGCTGAAAACGCCGTTCGGCCTGCCGGTCGCCGTAGTGAGCAAGCGCGCCCGCCCGCCGCCGTTCAACCTGCCGTGCCGCGCCGCCATGAAACTCGACCGCTATGACCGCCGCATTCTCGACATCCTCCAGTCGGATGGCCGCCTCAGCAACCAGGACCTGGCCGACCGCATCGGCCTGTCGCCCTCGCCCTGCCTGCGCCGCGTCAAGGCGCTGGAAGAGGCCGGCCTGATCGTCGGCTACCGCGCCGAGCTCGATCCACGCGCCTTGGGCTACACCCTGACCGCGCTGATCCACATCTCCATGGATCGCCATACGCCCGAGCGCTTCGCCCACTTCGAATCGGTGGTGCGCGAGATTCCCGAAATCGTCGAATGCCTGCTGATCACCGGACAGGACGCCGACTACCAGCTCAAGGCCGTGGTGCGCGACATGGACGCCTACCAGGCACTGCTGCTCGACCGCGTCACGCGCATTGACGGCGTCAGCGGTGTCCACTCCAGCTTCGTGCTGCGCACCATCAAGACCCCCACCCGGCTGCCGATCCCCGACCCCGCCGACGCGCGCGCCTGAACCGGCGCTCAGTGATTCACAGGCTCAAGCCGCAGTACCGGTGCTTGGCGTTCGAAGTCCCGCTGATTGAAGGCCAGCGCAGCGTCGAGCCTGCTGCGCGGCAAAACTGGTACAAAACGCACACAAACGGGTCATCGGCGCCGGATCCTGTACAGGCTGTACGGAAGTCGGCGCAATTGCGTGCAATTTGTACAAGGCCGCCGGAGATGGAGGGCACCTTGTACGCTTGGTACACATTCCGGCGCGAAGGGCCACGCCTCGCGCGCCCTGAAGAATGCATGACGTTCGCGCCGCAGCCGATGACCCGCCCACGGCCGTGGCGCGCGACTTTGGACCAGGGGAGGACGTTACCGGTCTTCCCGGGTGTGCCATATGCGGGTCCACTTGACCGCCATCACTCGGGAAGTGGCAGCGGTACGTCGGCCTCCAGGCGGTCAGTGCCTGTTTGACGATCCAGCCGCGGGAGCGCTCGAGCTTCAGAGCCAGGTGATCCACTTTTTCTGCAAGCGCGCGGGACGTGGGCAGTGAGCACTTTGGTTTCCACAGTCCCTCCAGAGTGGTCAGTTTTAATCGTGGTGATCGATCATGATTGACGCAGCGGCACCCGCAGCCGGCACCGCGTCCGCTGTCGGCGTGCCATCGGCGGCATTGCGCGCGTCGAGCCAGGCGCGCAGGGGCGCGAAGTAGTCCAGGATGGCGCCGGCATCGAGCTGCTCCTCGCCGGTCATGGCCTTCAGCGCTTCCGGCCAGGGCTGCGAGGCGCCCATGGTCAGCAGGGTCTTGAGACGCGCGCCGGCGGCGGCGTTGCGGTAGATCGAGCAGCGGTGCAGCGGACCGCTGTAGCCGGCCTCGCGGCACAGCGCGCGGTGGAACTGGAACTGCAGCACGTCGGCCAGGAAGTAGCGCGCATACGGCACGTTGGCGGCCACGTGATACTTGGCGCCGGCATCGAAGCCGCCGGGCGAGGCGGGCAGCGGGCGTGCCACGCCCTGGTACTTGGCGCGCAGCTCCCACCACAGACGGTCGTAGTCCTCCGGGCCGACGTCGCCCGCGAACACGCGCCAGCGCCACTGGTCGACCAGGTAGGCGAAGGGGATGAAGGCCACCTTGTTGAGCGCGCGGTGCAGCAGCAGCGCGATGTCGGCATCCGGGCCAGGCACCGTCTGGATCAGGCCGATCGCCTTCAGGTATTCCGGGGTCACCGACAGCGCGATGGTGTCGCCGATGGCTTCGTGGAAGCCGTCGTTGGCACTGGCCTTGAACAGGAAAGGCTGCTGCGCGTAGGCCAGCTGGTAGAAGTTGTGGCCCAGTTCGTGGTGCGCGGTGGTGAAGTCCTTTTCGTTGATGTGGATGCACATCTTCAGGCGCACGTCCTGCTCGTCGTCGAGGTCCCAGGCGCTGGCGTGACAGACCACGTCGCGGTCGCGCGGCCGCTCGAACAGCGAGCGGGTCCAGAAGGTCTCGGGCAGCGGCGCGAAGCCCAGCGAGGTGAAGAAGCCTTCGGCGGCGTGCACCAGGCCCTTGGGATCCATGTGGCGCTCGACCAGGGTCGGCGTCAGGTCGGGGTTGCCGGGGGGGGCGTCGAGCAGCGGGAAGATCTGGTCCCATTCCTGCGCCCACATGTTGCCCAGCAGGTGGGCCGGGATCAGGCCGTCGGGACGCCGGGCGGCATCGCCGTAGTGCGCGATCAGCCGGTTGCGCACGTAGGTGTGCAGGCTGTGGTAGAGCGGCTGCAGTTGCAGCCACAGGCGTTCCAGATCGACGGCGAAGGCATCCGGGGCCATGTCGTAGTTGCTGCGCCAGTGCACGCCCAGATCGGCATCGCCCGCTTCGCGGCTGCCCTGGTTGGCCAGTTCGACAAAGCGCGCGTACTGGTCGCGATAGCGCCGCGCGGTGCGGTGCCAGCCTTCCCAGGCCGACAGCAGCTGCGCCGGTTCGCGGCTGGTGGCCAGCACCTGTTCGAGGTCCTCCAGATGCTGGCAGCGCGGCGCGGCGGCCGCCGCCGTGGCTGCGCCCGCCGGTGTCGTGCTGTCCGCGGCCGCCGCCGTGGCCGCTGCCTGCGGTGCCGGGGCGAGGCTGGTCGGCATGGCCTTGCCGGCGTCAGGGCAGACTTCGCCGCTGCCATACAGGCCGTTCATGGACGAGGCCAGGCGCGCCAGTTCGGCGGCCTGGGCGGGGTCGTGCGGCGACGGCAGCAGGGCGCCGCGCTTGAGCAGTTCCAGCTTGCGTCGCAGCACGGCATCGACGTCCACGCCGTCGTACGCGCGCGCGCGCTCGGCCAGTTGCGAAGCCAGGCGCGAGGCGGCGTCGTCCTCGGCGCTGGCGAGTGCCTCGGTGTCCTCGGTGATGAAGTTCTCGTGGATCCAGTTGGCACGCTGATCGCTGCGTGAGGCCGCCGCCAGCAGGCGTTCGGCGTCGGCCACGAGCGCGGCGGCCGCAGCGGCGTTGGCCGCGTCGCTGGCGGGATCGACCAGCGCCATGCCCGGCGTCAGGTCGCCAGCGTTGGTCTCTGTGGCGGTCTCGGCAGCGCTGGCCGGGAAACCCAGAAGCGGCGCGCCCGCCAGGCACACGGTGCCCGCCAGGATCAGGAGAGACGACAGGGTTCGGGCGCGCGGGCGCCGGCGGATGGCAAGGGGCGACATGAGCTGGCCGGTGTAACGAAGCGAAGCGCATGATGATAGCGTGCGGCCGGTCGGCTGCCAGCCCTTTTGCTGCGCTCAGGCGGCTGCGTGCCGGCCCTTCTGTTGCGCTCGGGCGGCCACTGGCCTGCCCTCCTGCTGCGCTCAGGCGGCCAGTGCGACCTGGTTGCGGCCCTGGTTCTTGGCGCAGTACAGCGCGTTGTCGGCGCGCGCCAGCAGCGTGTTGAGGGTGTCGCCCTGCGCGTAGCCGGTCACGCCGGCCGACACGGTCACGCGCGCCACGCTCTCGTTCTGGCCGCGGCGCTTGATGGTGCTGCGTTCGATGAAGGCACGCAGGCGTTCGGCATTCTGCTGGGCCTCGTCGACCGGGGTGTGCGGCAGCACCAGCACGAATTCCTCTCCGCCGTAGCGCGCCACCAGATCACCGCTGCGCGCATGGTTGCGCAGCGTGCCGGCGATGCCGCGGATCACCTGGTCACCGAACAGGTGGCCGAAGGTGTCGTTGACCACCTTGAAGTTGTCGATGTCGATCAGCACCACGCTGCAGTCGGCTTCGGCGCTGCCGCACTGCGCGGCATAGCGGTCGAAGGCCACGTCCAGGCCGCGCCGGTTGTACAGGCCGGTCAGCGGATCGGTGAGCGCCTCGTTCTCGAGCTTGACCAGGTCGACCTGCAGACGCGCGATGGTGCGCTGGCTTTCCTCGAGTTCGACCTGCAGGGCCGACAGGCCGGTGCGCAGGCCCAGGCTTTCGCGCAGCAGCATTTCGCGGCGGTCGTGGTCGACCTCGTCGTTGTCGAGCGCGTAGCTGAAATCCTGCAGCGAGTTGTCGAAGGTGCTGATCTGGCCCTTGACGTCGCTGGTGGTGCTGGAGAAGTCGTGGATCAGTTCGCGCAGGCCCTGGTTGACCTTGACCGACTTGGCGCTCCAGGCATCCAGGATGCACTCGCGGTAGACGCCGTAGGTGTTGTCGTCGTCCAGCGCCTGGCCGTCCTTGACCAGGTCGTCGACACGATCCTTGAGGGCCGGGTTGATGCCCGACACGTATTCGTACCAGACCGCGTAGCTGACCGGATGGTATCCGCTGCCCTGGCGCGACATCATCGGCAGGGCAAGGCGCAGCAGTTCGGCGCTTTCGGAGGGGCTTTGTTCGTATCGCATTTCAGGAAATCCTTGCTGGCAAACCGCTGGATACTGCTTTGCTTAACGGCCTTGACTGCGCTTCCTTTACGGTGTGCCGTGATATTTGTTCGCAGTGCCGCAGACGCGCATGGCCGGCACGGCTCAGCTGCCGCCCTGGTGCATGCCAAGGAAGGCACGGATCGCCAGCGCGTCGTGCACGTCGATGTCGACGAATTCCAGGCCGTACTGCAGCCAGCCGCCATGGTGCAGCGGCTCGCGCACGCTGCGCACCACGGCACGCGGATGCACGTACACCGGCGGCAGGCCGGCATCCACCTCCAGCACCAGCACCAGTTCGCCACTGTCGCCGACCAGCGCCCCGAGGGCATCGCACAGGAAGGCGGCGCCCCGCGTCGACAGGTCGATGAGGTGGCCCGACAGTGGCACCACCTTGCCGTCGAGTTCCAGCGCGAACGTGGCCGGCTTGTCGATCTGCACGCGCGCCGAGGCGCGCACCTGGATCACGCACAGTTCCTGCGGCCAGGCCAGGTGCAGATAGGGCGCGGGATAGGTCGACGCGCTCAGCATCTCGGACTGGAACAGCACCAGGTCGCGCAGGGCGAACAGGCGGACCTCGAGGGGCTCGCCCGCCGTCACGGCCGGCACCCCGCGCGTCAGCGGGCATTCGGTCAGCAGGCTGAGCGGCTCCAGCATGCCCACGGTCGAGACGCGGAATTCCGGGCGGCCGGGCTGTTCGAGCGCCTTCAGGACGACGCGCGTCTGATGGTTGCGGAAGCCGCCCAGATAGCGCAACGCCGTGCCCTGCGCAGCATGCCGGCGCAGGCGGTGCGCGCGCTGCGGCGTCGCGAGTTCGGGTTCGAAGGCGGGATCGCGTTCCGTGGTCATCGGCCCAGCCAGCGCGTCAGGATGACGGGAATTTCCTCGTGACGCGCCACCTGCGAAGCGCCGCGCCGTTTGACCAGTTCGCCCGGCATGCCCCACACCACGGCGCTGTCCTCGGATTCGGCCACGGTGCGGCCACCCTGGCGATGCAGTTCGGCCATCGCTTCGGCGCCGTCGTAGCCCATGCCGGTCAGCATCACGCCGATCAGCGCGCGCGGCGGGAACATGCCGAGTGCGCTGCGCATCAGCACGTCCACCGAAGGATGCCAGAGCTGGCCCGGATCCTCGGCCTTGGGCGCGATGCAGACGCGCCCGCCATGACGCAGCAGCACGGCATCACGGCCGCCCTGCGCCACGTAGACATGGCCGCATTCGAGCGGCATGCGCTCGCTGGCCTCCTGCACCTGCAGGACGCACTGGCGGTCCAGGCGCTGCGCGAACGGGCCGGTGAAGGTGCCGGGCATGTGCTGCACCACCACCAGCGGCCACGGAAACCCCAGCGGCAACTGCGGCAGCATGGCTTCGAGCACGCGCGGTCCGCCGGTCGAGACGCCGATCACCACCAGGCCCGGCGGATCGCCGGCCGCCGCCAGCGGTGCCTTGAAGGCGTGCCGCGCCGCGCCGGCCGGCGCGCGCTGTGGCGCACGCACGCGGCTGCGCGCCGCGGCGCGCACCTTCTGGCGGATCTGGTCGCCGATTTCGCGCAGGCCCGGCGTACCGCCAAGGCCCGGCTTGGCGATATGGTCCACGGCGCCCAGCGCCAGCGCTTCCAGCGTGGCCTGGGCATCCTGGGTGGTCAGCGCGCTCACCATCACCACCGGGGTGGGGCGCTCACTCATGATCTGCGACAGCGCCGTCAGGCCGTCCATCTCGGGCATGTTGACGTCGAGCGTGAGCACGTCGGGTTCGAAGCTGTGCAGGCGCAGGACGGCTTCGCGCCCGCTGCGCGCGAAATCCAGCTCGAAGTCCGGTTCCGCGGCGAACAGGTCCTTGAAATACTTGCGCACCAGCGCGGAGTCATCGACGACCAGGAGCTTTGTCATAGCAGGCATAACGGCCCGCGCGCGGACCGACTTTAACGGCACGCAGCCACGCGCCGCTGTTCCGAAGCGGAACATCGCAACAGGTCCGTTACGGACCGCCGTGCGCACTCCAGGCAGGCAGACCGCCCGGCCGCTGCCACCGGGATGGTCGCCAGAGGGGTGGTCGTTGTAATGAATCAGTCACTTGGCGCACAAATGAGAGCAGTGGCACAGCCCTTGCAGTAGTCCTCGCACGGCCCCTGCGTGCTCCCTGGCCGGGGGCGCCGTTCGATGCGGACGTTGGACAACCCCGGACCCGGGGGTGGCGACGAACCGGAATACAAGAACCCTAGGAGAGAAAATCATGTCCCGTAGCATTCAGATGGTCCCCGGCCTGCTCGCGCTGGCCGTCGCCGCTGCCCTGCCCGCTCAGGCCGGTGTCACCGACGCCGACCTGGTGGCCGGCAACAAGTACACCAGCGGTGTGCTGTCCGCCGGAATCGGCACCCAGGGTCAGCGTTTCTCCCCGCTGGCCAAGGTCAACACCGGCAACGTCGGCAACCTGGTGCCGGTGTGGTCGTTCTCCTTCGGCGGCGAGAAGCAGCGCGGCCAGGAATCGCAGCCGGTGATCTACAACGGCAAGATGTTCGTCACCGCCTCGTACTCGCGCATTTTCGCGATCGACGCCACCACCGGCAACCAGCTGTGGAAGTATGAGCACCGTCTGCCCGACGGCATCATGCCCTGCTGCGACGTGGTCAACCGCGGCGCCGCGCTGTACGACAACCTGGTGATCTTCGGCACGCTCGACGCGCACCTGATCGCGCTCAACCAGGACACCGGCAAGGTCGTCTGGGACGAGAAGCTGGACGACTACAAGGCCGGCCATTCCTACACCTCCGCCCCGACCATCGCCAAGGGCCTGGTGCTGACCGGCATCTCCGGCGGCGAATTCGGCGTGGTCGGCCGTGTCGACGCGCGTGACGCCAAGACCGGCAAGCTGGTGTGGACGCGTCCCACCGTCGAAGGCCACATGGGCTTCAAGGACGGCAAGGAAAACGGCATCTCCGGCGAGACCAACAAGACCTGGCCGGGCGACCTGTGGAAGCAGGGCGGTGCCGCCACCTGGAACAACTTCACCTACGATCCGGAGACCAACCTGGTCTACGCCGGCACCGGCAACCCGGCGCCGTGGAACAGCCACCTGCGTCCCGGTGACAACCTGTACTCCTCCTCGACCGTGGCCATCAACGTCGACACCGGCAAGATCGTGTGGAGCTACCAGAGCACCCCGCACGACGGCTGGGATTTCGACGGCGTGAACGAGTTCGTCAACTTCGACTACGTCAAGGACGGCAAGACCATCAAGGCCGGCGCCAAGGCCGACCGCAATGGCTTCTTCTTCGTCAACGACCGCACCAACGGCAAGCTGCTCAACGCCTTCCCGTTCGTCGACAAGATCACCTGGGCCAAGTCCATCGATCTGAACACCGGCCGTCCGGTCTACGTCGATGACAACCGCCCGGGTGCTCCGATCGAAGCCGCCGAAGGCCACAAGGGCAAGATGGTGTTCTCGGCACCGTCCTTCCTGGGTGGCAAGAACCAGCAGCCGATGGCCTTCAGCCCCGATACCGGCCTGTTCTACGTGCCCGCCAACGAGTGGGGCATGGAGATCTGGAACGAGCCCGTCGGCTACAAGAAGGGCGCCGCCTACCTGGGCGCCGGCTTCACCATCAAGACCATCAACGACAAGTACATCGGCGCGCTGCGTGCGATGGACCCGGTCAGCGGCAAGAAGGTCTGGGAAATCACCAACAACGCCCCGCTGTGGGGCGGCGTGCTGGCCACCCATGGCGGCCTGGTGTTCTATGGCACCCCGGAAGGCTTCCTGAAGGCAGTCGACGCCAAGACGGGCAAGGAACTGTGGAAGTTCCAGACCGGTACCGGCGTGGTCGCCCCGCCCGTGGCCTGGGAGCAGAACGGCGAGGAATACATCGCCGTGGTGTCCGGCTGGGGTGGCGCGGTGCCGCTGTGGGGCGGGGACGTGGCCAAGAAGGTCAACTTCCTGAACCAGGGTGGTTCGGTGTGGGTGTTCAAGCTGTTCAACGGCCAGAACTCCGCCAGCGCCGACAGCGCCACGCTCGCAGCATCGCACTGAGTCACGCGTCGCCCATTGACGCCATGACGCAGTCCCCGTAAGAAAGCAGCAGCAGTCCCGTCCCGCGCCGTCCTGGCGCGGGACGCCCGAACGAGAGAACCCGACATGAACTTCAAATCCCTGCCGGCCGTCATCGGCCTGGCCGCCGTGTGTGCGCTCGGCTTCGGCGTCGACCACCCGGCCTCCGCCCACGGCGACGTGACGCCCCAGGCGGTGGATACCCACGAACTGCCCCAGCTGGGCGAAGAATGGCGCACCGCCAACCCCTTCGTCGGCAATCCGACCGCCATCCGCATCGGCAAGTCGGCCTTCAACCAGAACTGCGCCCGTTGTCATGGCCTGGAAGCGGTCTCCGGCGGCATCGCGCCCGACCTGCGCCGCCTGCCGCTGGATCCCGATACCGACGAGTATTTCCAGGGTTCGGTGCGGCGCGGCAAGGTACGCAACGGCAACGTCTACATGCCGCCCTTCGAAGGCATCCTGAGCCAGGAAGCCATCTGGGCGATCCGTTCCTACATCGTGACCCGGCATACCGACGATGAATGATTGCGCCACGCCGGGATCCCGCTGGATCCCGGGCCAGCGCCGGAGCGCCGCGATTGCGGCGCTCTTTGCCTTTCTGGCCCTGACATTTGCTGCGGCGCAAGAGGTGCGCGCCGATGACGACGACGAGGCACCGGCCGCTGCCGCCAATGCCGATCCCTCCGGCAAGCCCGGCACGCCGCGCGCGCCCAAGGCCGAGGCGGCGCCTGCTGCCGCCGATCCGGTGCTGATCGGTGACGACGGCACGCCGGCCGATGCGCTGGCCACCGTGCAGGCGCGCCACACGCTGCGCGTGGCGGTGTACCGCCGCTTCGCGCCCTTCCACGAAGACGGCCAGGGCGGCATCGACGACGACATCGCCAAGGAGCTGGCGCACCGCCTGGGCGTGCAGGTGGCGGTGCAAAGCTACATGGCCGCCGACGAGATGGGCGACGACTTCCGCAATGCCATCTGGAAGGGCCACTACATGGGCATGCCGGTGTGCGACGTGATGCTGCACGTGCCGGTCGACGAGGCGCTGTCCAAGGCCTCGCCCCAGGTGTCGATCTTCGGCACCTACGCCAGCGAACAGACCGTGGTCGGCTACGACGGCGAGCAGTTGTCCGACTGGAAGGGCATGGAATCGCTGGGCAGCCTGCGCGCCGGGGTCGAGACCGAGAGCATGCCCGATCTGTACATGGCCTCGCTGGGCGGCCAGTACCGCAGCCAGGTCGAGCATTTCCCGGACCTGGCCGAAGCGGTCAAGGCCATGAAGCAGGGGCAACTGCAGGTGGTGATCGGCTCGCGCACCAAGCTCGAGTCCGCGCTGGGCGGCAACAGCGATGGCCGCTACCGCACCGCGCACTTCAACGCCAGCGTCTACGGCCGTGCGCTCGACCTCGGCATGGCGGTCAGGAAGGGCGAAGTGCGCCTGCAGACCGCGCTGGCCGAGGCCGTGGCAGCCATGCGCCAGGACGGCTCATTCCAGCGCATCTACGCCCAGCACAGCGCGAGCTGGGTGGCGCCGGGGCAGTAAGCGTCGCGCGAAGGCCTGCCGGGCGGCGATTATTGGATTTTATAGTCGATTATGGAAGGGCGCCCGGCCGGGCCGGGCGCAGCGAGTGGAAGCCAGGCGCTGCCCGGGCGCCTGCGTCTGCTCAAACGCGCTTTTGCCCAGTGATGTGCTGTGCGCGACGCTTGTACAAGGCCAGACCGGCCAGTCCCAACAGCATCAGGGCATAAGTGGAAGGCTCGGGAACTGGCACCAGCATCGCCGCTACGCTGGCAGACCCGACCAGCACCGAACCTGCTATCACACCGCTTTCGTTCAGTGTCGTCCGGCCATCGAGCGAGAACGCTGCCAGTGCAGTGAGGTCAGTGGTAGCCCCCTGATAGGAAACAAAGCTGTGCTGCGTGTTGTCTGTGGCGTACGAGGTTCCGGTAAACACGCCGCGGCTGTTCAGCGAGGATCCGGCGCTCCAATTCGAGTTT
>JAGWIJ010000084.1 GCA_028873535.1 Pseudomonadota bacterium | reverse complement strand
CCGACCTGCCGCAGGGCGCCAGTCCCGATGCCGTCATCTGGCAGCGCACCGCCCATGTCGCGCGCATCCTGGCCGACGCCGGTCTGGTGGTGATCGTGGGCCTGCCCGGCTTTGACGCCACGGTGCTGCACGCCTGGCGCGAGGTGCTCGGCGAGCATCCCGTGCACGCGCTCGCCTGCCACGCCGGCATGTCCAGCGGCGAACTGACCCTGCGCAGCCGTGCCTTGCTGCGCGATCATCCGCGCCAACTGCCAGGCTGAACTTGCCAGGCAAGGCCTGCATTGACTAAGGTTCAGGCATGAACCCGCCGGCACACGACAACCATGCCTGAACGCCTTCCCGACCAGACCCCGGTGTGGGATCTCTCTTCCGTGATCAGCGGCCTCCAGGCCGAGCGTGAGCGCTGGCGCACCAGCCACTGCCGCAGCATCGAGAGCGGCGGCCGCGAATTCCCTGCGCCGCCTGCCGTGCACGCAGCCATCAAGGGCATCGTGGCGGCCCTGTTCCCGATGCGCCTGGGCCCGGACACGCTGCGCAAGGAGGCCGAGGACTACTTCGTCGGCAGCACGCTGTCGTGTGCTCTGGGCGTGCTGTATGAACAGGCCCGGCTGGAACTCGGCGGACGTTCCGCAGCGACCGATCCACGTGCGCCGGCCTTGCGCGAAGCCGAAGCGGCGCGCCAGGCGGAGACCATCATCCATGGCTTCGCCGCCGCCTTGCCGGCGATCCGCCGTCTGCTCGACAGCGATGTCGAGGCAGCCTATCGGGGCGATCCCGCCGCCACCTCGGTGGACGAGATCCTGCTGTGCTATCCCGGCGTCGCGGCGGTCATCCACCACCGCGTGGCGCACGACCTGTTCCTGCGCGGCATTCCGCTGGTCGCGCGCATCATCACCGAGATCGCGCATTCCGAGACCGGCATCGACATCCATCCTGGCGCCACGGTCGGCGAGAGCTTCTTCATCGACCACGGCACCGGCGTGGTGATCGGCGCCACGGCTGTGATCGGCCGCAACGTGCGGCTCTACCAGAACGTGACCCTGGGCGCCAAACGCCTGGTCAAGGGCGACGGCAGCATGGTCGATCACGATACGCCGCGCCATCCGATCGTCGAGGACGACGTGGTGATCTATGCCGGCGCCACCATCCTGGGGCGCGTCACCATCGGCGCGGGTTCGGTGATCGGTGGCAACGTCTGGCTCACGCACTCGATCCCGCCGGGCAGCCAGATCACCCAGGCGCAGAGTCAGGCCGGGCCCGAGGCCTGACCGCCGCTCACGCCCGGTTGCGGTGCACCATCCGGGCGTGACGCTTCAAAACCGCGCGCGGCAAGGCGCGCGCTGACTGCGCCAAGAGCCGCGCGCCGCCCACCGCACGCGCCACCATCTCCCTTTTAAATCCAACAGTTGCGAGCCATTCGCAGGCGTTCTGGAGGCCCGGACAGGAACTGGCATCGTGTTTGCTTACGTTGCCAATGACGATCAACGGCGGTCGTCCCTTTGCTGATCTGCTCCAAAGGCTCACTGCACCTTGCTGTCCAGGTGTCGTGGGCCTTTTCATTTTCCGGCCGCCGACATCCAAGGAGAACGCAACATGGACGTGACCCCACCCCGCAAGCGCCTGGTCATGATCGGCAACGGCATGGCCGGCGTGCGCACGCTGGAGGAACTGCTCAAGCTGGCCCCCGAGCAGTACGAGATCACGGTGTTCGGTGCCGAACCGCACGGCAACTACAACCGGATCCTGCTCTCGCCGGTGCTGTCCGGCGAAATGACCCTGCCCGAGATCATGCTCAACGATCTGGACTGGTACCGCGACAAGGGCATCACGCTCCACGCCGGACGCAAGGTGGTGAAGGTCGATCGCCGCCGCCGCATCGCCTACGCCGACGATGGCAGCGAAGCGCCCTACGACCGCCTGCTCCTCGCCACCGGATCCAATCCCTTCATCCTGCCGATTCCCGGCCGCGACCTCCCCGGCGTGATCGGCTATCGCGACATCGCCGATACCGAGGCCATGATCACGGCGGCACGCGAGCACCGCCACGCCGTGGTGATCGGCGCCGGACTGCTCGGCCTCGAAGCAGCCAATGGCCTCGCGCTGCGTGGCATGGACGTGACCGTAGTGCACGTGGCCGACTGGATCATGGAACGCCAGCTGGACCGCACCGCAGGTGCGATGCTGCAGAAGTCGCTGGAGGACAAGGGCCTGCGCTTCCTGCTGGCCCACCAGACCGCCGAACTGGTCGCCGGCGAATCCGGTCGCGTGTGCGCGGTACGCTTCAAGGACGGCAAGACGATTTCCGCCGACCTGGTGGTGATGGCGGCCGGGATCCGTCCCAACGTCGATCTGGCCAGATCCGCCGGCCTGCAGTGCAACCGCGGCGTGCTGGTCAGCGACACCCTGCAGACCTTCGACCCGGCGATCTATGCCGTGGGCGAATGCGCCGAACATCGCGGCATCGCCTACGGTCTGGTGGCGCCGCTGTTCGAACAGGCCAAGGTGTGCGCCAATCACCTGGCGCACTTCGGCATCGGCCGCTACACCGGCTCGGTGACCTCGACCAAGCTCAAGGTGACCGGCATCGACGTGTTCTCGGCCGGCGACTTCCAGGGCGGCCAGGGTACCGAGGACATCGTGCTGCACGATCCCGGTGTCGGCGTCTACAAGCGCGTGGTGCTGAAGGACAACCATCTGGTGGGCGCGGTGATGATCGGCGACACCGCCGACGGCGCCTGGTACTTCAAGCTGCTCAAGGACCGCCAGGACGTTTCGGCGCAACGCGACCACCTGCTGTTCGGCCAGCACGGCCTGGGCGATGTAGGCCACAAAGGCCAGACCGTGGCGGCCAACATGCCCGACGACGCCGAGGTGTGCGGCTGCAACGGTGTGTGCAAGGGCACCATCGTGAAAGCGATCAAGGCGCAAGGCCTGTTCACGCTCGACGAGGTGCGCAAGCACACCAAGGCTTCGAGTTCCTGCGGTTCCTGCACCGGCCTGGTCGAACAGATCCTGGCGACCACCCTGGGCGGCGCCTACCAGTCCACTGCCTCCAAGGACAAGCCGGTGTGCGGCTGCACCGACCTGTCGCATGGCGACGTGCGCAAGGCGGTCCGCGAGCAGCGCCTGCTGTCGGCCCTCCAGACCATGCACTTCCTGGCGTGGAAGACGCCGAACGGCTGCGCCAGCTGCCGTCCGGCGCTCAACTACTACTGCCTGTCGACCTGGCCCCACGAGGCCACCGACGATCCGCAGAGCCGCTTCATCAACGAACGTGTCCACGCCAACATCCAGAAGGACGGCAGCTATTCGGTGGTCCCGCGCATGTGGGGCGGCCTCACCACCGCCAGGGAGCTGCGCGCCATCGCCGACGCCGCCGACAAGTATCAGGTGCCCACCATCAAGGTCACCGGTGGCCAGCGCATCGACCTGCTCGGCATCCGCAAGGAGGACCTGCCCGGCATCTGGGGTGATCTGAACCGCGCCGGGATGGTTTCCGGACATGCCTATGGCAAGTCGATCCGCACCGTGAATACCTGCGTGGGCTCGGAACACTGCCGCTTCGGCACCCAGCGTTCGATGGAAATGGGGGTCAAGCTGGAACGCATGCTGTTCGACATGTACAGCCCGCACAAGGTCAAGCTGGCCGTCTCCGGCTGCCCGCGCAACTGTGCCGAAGCCGGCATCAAGGATGTCGGCGTGATCGGCGTCGATTCGGGCTACGAGCTGTATGTGGCCGGCAACGGCGGCATCAAGACCGAGGTGGCGCAGTTCTTCTGCAAGGTGAAGAACGACGACGAGGTGCTCGAGTACAGCGGCGCCTTCCTGCAGCTCTACCGCGAGGAAGGCTGGTACCTGGAACGCACCGTGCATTACCTGGAGCGTGTCGGCATCGACCATGTCAAGGCGCAGGTGCTCGACAACCCGGTGCGTCGCCGCGAACTCTACGACGCCCTGCTGTTCGCGCTGCGCGATGCGCGGGATCCCTGGGCCGAGCGCGCCGCCGCCGCGGCCGACTCGCCGCTGGGCGGCGAATTCCACGCCCTGGAGGTCTGAGCATGGAAAGCCAGACCCTCCTCACGCAGGACTTCAAGGCCGTGTGCGCACTGTCGGCGATCCCCGTGCTGGGCGCGCGCGTGGTGCGCAGCAGCGCCGGCGAGATCGCGCTGTTCCGCACCGCCGACGACCAGGTCTTCGCGCTGCTCGACCGTTGCCCGCACAAGGGCGGCCCGCTGTCGCAGGGCATCGTGCACGACCGCAGCGTCACCTGTCCGCTGCACGCCTGGAAGATCGACCTCGCCAGCGGCACAGCCCAGGCACCCGACCACGGCTGCACCCGGCGCTTTGCCGTGCGTGTCCACGGCGACACCGTTCACCTTTCACTTACTGCGGAGCAGCCGGAATGAACAAGGAATCCTTTCTCGAATCCGGGCACACGCCCACCCTGGTCGCAGCCTTCCTGTACTTCGATGTCGCCTTCATGATCTGGGTCCTGCTCGGACCGCTGGGCGTGGGCATCGCCAAGGACCTGGGACTGTCCCACGCCGAAAAGGGACTGATGGTGGCCACGCCGGTGCTGGCCGGCGCGATCCTGCGTCTGGTGATGGGCGTGCTGGTGGACCGGCTGTCGCCACGCAAGGCCGCCATCATCGGGCAGGTGGTCGTCATCACGGCGCTGGCGGTGGCGTGGTGGCACGGCATCCACTCCTTCGCGGGTACGCTGGTGCTGGGTGCCTTCCTGGGCGTGGCCGGCGCCTCCTTCGCGGCGGCCCTGCCGCTGGCCTCGCGCTGGTACCCGCCGCAACACCAGGGCAAGGCGATGGGCATTGCCGGCGCCGGCAACTCGGGCACCGCCCTGGCCGCGCTGTTCGCCCCCAGTCTGGCTGCCGCCTTCGGCTGGACCAATGTGTTCGGCCTGGCGCTGATTCCACTGGTGCTGGTGCTGGGCGCCTTCGCAGCGATGGCAAAGGATGCGCCGGATGCGCCGCCGCCGAAGACCATTGCCCAGTACCTTCAGGTGCTGCGGGATTCCGACGCCTGGTGGTTCATGTTCTTCTATTCGGTGACTTTCGGTGGCTTTGTCGGACTCTCGTCCTCGCTGGTGATCTACTTCAACACCCAGTACGGCCTCGATGCCCGGACTGCCGGCTTTTTCACCGCTGCCTGCGTGTTTGCCGGCTCCGCCGTGCGTCCCCTGGGCGGCTTCATCGCCGACCGCATTGGCGGCGTGCGTGCGCTGTCGGTGGTGTATGTCGTCGCCGCCGTGTTCCTGGTGCTGGTGAGTTTCGGCCTGCCCTCGCCGTGGCTGGCCCTGGCCGGGTTCGCCGGCGCGATGCTGTCGCTTGGCACCGGCAACGGCGCCGTGTTCCAGCTGGTGCCGCAGCGCTTTCGCAAGGAAATCGGCGTGATGACGGGACTGGTGGGCGCGGCCGGTGGCGTCGGCGGCTTCTATCTGGCTTCCTCGCTGGGCTATTCGCGCGAACTGACCGGCAGCTACCAGACCGGCTTCCTGATCTTCGCCGCACTGGCGGTGCTGGCGCTGGTCGGGCTGACCGGCGTGAAGTCGCGCTGGCGCACCACCTGGGGTGCCGCGCACCTGATCGGCGCGCGCATCTGAGCCCGGCTGCCAGCGGCATGCGCCTTCGCCTGGATCATTGCAGCCTCGCCGGACCGCGCGAGCGCAACGAGGACTATGCCGGTGCCGCCGTGCCGGACGGCGAAGTGCTGCAGGCCAAGGGTGTGCTGGTGGTGGTGGCCGACGGTGTCGGCGGGCATGCGCGCGGCCAGGAAGCCGCGGAGCATGCCGTGCGCAGCCTGCTTGCCGACTACTACGCCACGCCCGACACCTGGAGTGTCGAGCAGTCGCTGGACACCGTGATACAGGCCGTCAATCGCTGGCTGCTGGCCGAAGGCCGGCGCGCGCGCCAGTCCGCCGGCATGGCCACCACGCTGACCGCGATGGTGCTGCGTGGCCGGCGCTTCCATCTGGCACACGTCGGCGATTCGCGCGCCTACCTGCTGCGCGGCGGCGCATTGAGCCAGCTCAGCGAGGACCACACCTGGGAGCACCCTGAACTCAGCAACGTGTTGCGCCGCGCAGTCGGACTCGACCAGCACCTGCAGATTGACCACCGCGACGGCGACCTCGAGCCCGGCGACTGTTTCCTGCTGAACAGCGACGGCGTCTGGAATGCACTGGACGACAGCTCCATGAGTGCCGTCCTGCGCAGCCAGCCCGATCCCGCCCTGGCGGCGGCGCAGCTGGTGCAGGCGGCCACTCAGGCCGGCAGCCAGGACAACTGCACGGCGCTGGTGGTGGCGGTCGACGAGGTCGGTGGCGACACCCTGCGCGATCGCCTGCTCTCCGCAGCGCAGCTGCCCTTGCCGCCGCGACTGCAGCCCGGTGAGCTCATCGACGGACTCACGGTGCGCCAACTGATCCACGACTCGCGCGTGACGCGCCTGTACCGGGTCGAGCGGCCGCACGCGGATGGCACCGAGACCCTGGTGCTCAAGACCCTGCGCGAGGATGCCAGCGACGACGAGGCACGCGCCGCGCTGGTCCATGAGGAATGGCTGGCACGGCGTGCCCTGGGAGCGGCCTTTCCGCAGGTGTCGACCCATCCGGACCGGCGTCATCTGTACTACCTGATGCGCTGGTACGATGGCGAGACCTTGGCCGCCCGGCTGGCACGCGGCCACCGCTTCGATCCGGACGAAGTCTCCCGGCTCGGCATCCGCCTGCTGCGCGGTGTGGCCAGCCTGCACCGGCTGGCCATCACCCATCGCGACATCAAGCCTGCCAACCTGCATCTCGACCGCGAAGGGCACCTGCGCGTTCTCGACCTCGGCGTGGCCGCCGCCGACAGCGACCGCTTCCGCGAAATCAACAATCCCGGCACGCCCTCCTACATGGCGCCGGAGCTGCTGGCCGGCGAGCAGGCCGACGTCGCCTCCGACCTCTATGCCTGCGGCGTCACGCTTTACGAACTGCTGACCCGGCACTTTCCCTACGGCGAGATCGAGCCATTCCAGCATCCGGTGTTCGGCACTCCGGTGCCACCGACGCGCTATCGCCCGGAGACCCCGGCCTGGCTGGAAAACCTGCTGCTCAAGGCGGTGGCCGTGGCGCCGGCGCAGCGCTTCGAGACGGCCGAGGAGTTCCTGCTGGCACTCGAACGTGGCGCCCACCGTCCGCTCGCTTCGCAGCGCCGCGCTCCGCTGGTTCAGCGCAATCCGCCGCTGGCCTTGAAGGTGCTGGTGGTCGTCTCGCTGCTTCTCAACCTGCTGTTCCTGATCCTGCTGCTCAGCCGTCGCTGAGCATACGAGCCATGGCCGCCCATCCCGACACCCTGTCCGCATCCGCTCCGCTGCACACCACGCGCAGCACCTGTCCGTATTGTGGCGTGGGCTGCGGCGTGCTGATCCGCCACGACGGCCGGCGCGTGCTCGACGTCACCGGCGATCCCGAGCATCCCGCCAATTTCGGACGCCTGTGCAGCAAGGGTGCCACCTTGCACCTGAGCGCTGGCGGCGCCGGCCGTCTGCTGCAACCCGAACTGCGCACCCATCGGGAGCTGGCACGCAGCCCCGTGGGCTGGGATCAGGCGCTCGACCATGCTGCCGGCCGCTTCGCCGACGCAATCCGTGAGCACGGCCCGAATGCAGTGGCGTTCTATGTCTCGGGCCAGCTGCTCACCGAGGACTACTACGCCTTCAACAAGCTGGCCAAGGGCCTGATCGGCACCAACAACATCGACACCAATTCGCGCCTGTGCATGTCGAGTGCAGTGGCCGCCTACAAGCAGACCCTGGGGGCCGATGCACCGCCCTGCGCCTACGAGGACTTCGACCACACCGATTGCCTGCTGATCGCGGGCAGCAACCCGGCCTATGCACATCCGGTCGCCTATCGCCGTATCGAGGCCGCGCGCGAACGCCGTCCGGACCTGCGCATCATTGTGGTCGATCCGCGCCGCACCGATACGGCAGCCGCCGCCGACCTGCACCTGCCTTTGCTGCCGGGGACCGACATCTGGCTGTTCAACGCCATGCTGCATGTGCTGCTGTGGGATGGCCTGGTGGACCAGGCCTTCATCCGCGATCACACCAGCGGCTTCGACGCCCTCAAGGCGCACGTGCGCGAAGTGTCGCCGCAGCTTGCGGCACGCGTGTGCGGACTGGAAGCCGAGGACATCGTGCGCGCCGCCCACTGGTGGGGCGAGGCACAGGCGCCGATGTCGCTGTGGTGCCAGGGACTCAACCAGTCGCACCATGGCACCCACAACGGCACCGCCCTGATCGCGCTTTCGCTCGCCACCGGCCGCATCGGACGCCCCGGCTGTGGCCCGTTTTCGCTGACCGGACAGCCCAATGCCATGGGTGGACGCGAGGTCGGCGGCATGGCCAACCTGCTGTCGGGCCACCGTGACCTCGCCAATCCCGCCCATCGCGCCGAAGTGGCGGCCTTGTGGGGCGTGGAACAGATACCGGAACAGCCCGGCCTGACGGCTGTCGAGCTGTTCGAAGCGGCACGCCAGGGTCGCATCAAGGCGCTGTGGATTGCCTGCACCAACCCGGCCCAGTCGATGCCCGATCAGGGCCTGATCCGTGCGGCGCTGCAGACCTGCCCCTTCGTCGTGGTGCAGGACGCCTTCCGCGGCATCGAGACCGCCGCCTTTGCCGACCTGCTGCTGCCCGCCACCACCTGGGGCGAGAAGGACGGCAGCGTGACCAACTCCGAGCGCAGGATCTCGCGCGTGCTCCCGGCCGTCGCAGCGCCCGGCGAGGCGCGCGACGACTGGCGGATCGCCGTCGAATTCGGGCACCGCCTGGGAGCGGCGCTGGATCGTGGCGACGAGGCGAAGCGCCTGCTCGGCTGGGAACACAGTTCTGCGGTGTTCGCCGAGCACGCCGCCAGCACGCGCGGCCGCGACCTGGACATCACCGGACTCGATCATGTGCGCCTTGAAAGCCAGGGACCACAGCAGTGGCCTTGCCCGGCCGGTGCCAACGCCGGCACGGCGCGTCTGTATGCCGATTTCCGCTTCGCGACCGCGGACGGCCGCGCGCGCTTCATCGTGCCGACCCGCGATACCCAGGCCGAAGCCCCCAGCGCGCGCTACCCGTTCAGCCTGAACAGCGGACGCCTGCGCGACCAGTGGCACGGCATGAGCCGCACCGGACGCGTCGCGCGCCTGCACCAGCACGTCGACGAAGCACGCATCGACCTGCATCCGCAGGACCTCGCCCGTCGCGGACTGAAGCCGGGTGAACTGCTGAGCGTGCGCAGCCGCCGCGGCACCATCGTGCTGCGTGCCAATGCCGACGAGCAGCTGCGCATGGGCCAGGCGTTCGTGGCCATGCATTGGGGCCGCCAGCGCCTGAGTCATGCAGGCGTCAACGAGCTGACGCTGTCGAATTTCGATCCCTGGTCGCGCCAGCCCGAACTCAAGCATGCTGCCGTCGCCATCAGCGCGGCAGGGCTGCCGGCCGAGACGCTGCTGCTGCGCGCCCCGGCGGACGGCGAGGACGCCCAGGCGTTGGCCGTCGACCTGCAGCAGCAGCTGGCGGCGGAACTCGATGCCTTCGACTATGCGAGTGTCTTTCTGGCAGGGCGCGAGCGGCCGGTGGTGGTGCTGCGCATTGCCACGCGCACACCACTCGGCACGCAGCAGCTCGCCAGGCTCGATGCCTGCTTCGGGCTTGACACGGCGCAGTGCCTGGAATTCGCCGACGAAGCGCGCGGCATCCGCAAGCGCGCCCGGATCGAGCATGATCAGCTGCTGGCCGTGCGCCTGTGCGGCGAGACGGCGGCGCGTACCTGGCTGCAGGAACTGATGTGCCAGGCGGAGCCGGTGCAGCAGTTGCGTCGTTGGCTGCTGGCACCGCTGATCACGCCACCGGCGGGAACGCCGGCGATCGGTCGGGTGGTCTGCAGCTGCCTGGGAATTGCCGAAAACGCCATCCGCGCAGCCTTGGCGCAACACGGAAACCTGGCCGCTGTGCAGGACCAGCTCGGGTGTGGCACCCGCTGCGGGTCCTGCCTGCCTGAACTGCGCCGGATGGCCGGCGCGGTGGCTCAGAAGCGGTAGCCGACGCCGACCGACAGCAGCCAGGGATCGATCTTCAGCTTGGTGATCGTGCCGAGTCCAAGGCCGGGGCCGTTGACGTTGGTCTCGATGTTCACATACTTGGCATCGAGGTTCAGGTACCACTGCGGCGCCACCCGGTAATCCAATCCCGCCTGTGCGGCCAGGCCGAAGCTGTCCGTATCGGTCGTCACCTTGCCGCCGAGGATATTGACGTCCGAGAAGCGCGTGTAGTTCACGCCCGCCCCGACATAGGGCTGCACATCGCTGTCGGGCATGAAGTGGTACTGCACGGTCAGGGTCGGCGGCAGGTGCTTGAGCGAGCCGATGTTGCTGCCGTTCAGGGTGATGTCATGCGACTGCGGATAGGTCAGGATCAGTTCGGCCGCGATGTTCTTGGTGAAGAAGTAGCTGAAGTCGACTTCCGGGAAGGCCTTGTGCTCGGCCTCCACCTTGCCGACAGGACTGAGCGGCGAGTTGTCGTTCTTCGGGTTCATGTCCAGGATGCGGCCTCGCACCATCCACGGCCCTTCGTCGGCGCAGGCGGGCAGCGCCGCAAGCAGGGCGACGGCGGCGAGAGCGGATGGCAGCAGCTTGCTTTTCATTTTGGTGAACCTCCCAGTGGAAAAATACTGGGATCATCTTGCAGCGCACGTCAGGAATCGACTTTGACGCAGGTCAAGCGCGCGCGTTTGCAGCAGCCGGCACGCTCGCAACGCCATCAGCCGCCAGTTTCGGCTCCGCCGCGCCAGGACGCGGCACGCGTCAAGGTCCACTCGAGCCGATTGACCAGCGCCCCCACCGCAACCAACGACTGTTCGCGCAGGTCGGCGCTGACCGGTCCCTCGATGACTGCGCGCACCGCGGCATCCGCGGCACGTGCCAGCCGCTCCAGTTCCACGGCGCCGATGGCGCCGGCGGAACCGGCAAGCTGATGCGCCAGGCGCCTGACCAACGTCCAGTCGTCCTGATGCACGGCTTCGCGAAGGTGCGCCGTGGTCTGCCGGTATTGGGTCAGGAACACGTCGATCAGGTGCTCCAGCAAGGGCACATCGCCATCGACGATGGCCAGGGCACGCGGCCAATCCAGCCACGAGGACTCGTCCGGCGCGGCCGCGGCTTCAGCCATGCCCGGCCTCGCGCAGATAGCGGTAGACGGTGGTGCGCGAAATCGCGAGCCGCTGGGCCGTCGCGCTCACATTGCCATCGAGTTCAGCACAGGTGCGCCGCACCAGTTCACCGTTGAGTGTGCGCAGCGTGCCCGCCACCTGGCCGGACTCGCTGCGACCGGACATCGCCGCTGCCGCCGGCGGCATCTGCAGACCCAGGTGGCGCACTTCGATCTCGGCAGCCTCCGCCATCAGGCGCGCGCGCGTGAGCACGGCGCGCAGTTCGCGCACATTGCCGGGCCAGTCATGTGCCGCCAAGGCCTGCAGCGCGCCGGCGCTGATGCGCGCGTGCGGATCGATGCGCGCCAGCACCACCCGGGCCACGGCCGCCAGATCGGAGCGTTCGCGCAAGGGCGGCAGCACCACCTGGACCGTATTGAGACGATAGAGCAGATCGGCACGGAAGCGTCGTTCAGCAACGGCCCTGTGCAGGTCGGCATTGGTCGCCGCGATCACCAGCGTGTCGACGACGCGGCTGACACGCCCGCCCACCGGCCGCACCTGGAAGTCATCGAGGAAGCGCAGCAGCGCCGCCTGCAGCGGCGGCGGCAGGTCGGCAATCTCGTCCAGCAACAGTGTTCCGCCATCCGCCTCCAGGATCAGGCCGCCATGACCCTCACGGCGCGCGCCGGTAAAGGCGCCCGCACTGTAGCCGAACAGTTCGGCCTCGAACAGTTCGGCCGGCATCGCCGCACAATTCACCGCCACCAGTTCACCACGCCGTCCACTGATGCGATGGGCGTAGCGCGCCAGCATCTCCTTGCCGGTGCCGGTCTCGCCGGTGATCAGCACCGGCGCCGGCAGGCGCACGGCGGCTTCGACCAGGCGCAGGCACTCCTGCACACGCGGATCCTGGCACACCAGGTCTGGCAGTTCGCCCTTGACGTGGTCCGGCACAGCGGCGGCAGGGCCGCGCACCAGACGTCCCGCTGCAGCCCCTGGCAGCCCAGCCGCCATGCCGCCCGGTGCCAGCGCAGGCGCCACCGGCTCGCCGGGCCGAAGCTGCCGATCGCCGGCCCTGACCGCATCCGGCGTCCGCGCAGCCGCGTGCGTGCGCACCTGAACAGGATCGCGCAAGGCCATGGCATAGGCGCGGTCAAGCGGATCGAAGACCCGGGTCCTGCCTTCGCGGCGCAGGCGTTCCAGCACCACGCCGAAATCCTCGGTGAACAGCTCATCGAAAGCCATGCCGGCGCGCAACTGCACGCCAGGCATCAGGGCCGGCGCCTGGCTGCTGACGCCGCGCAACACGCCGTCACGGTCCACCGCCAGCATGCCGGCCGCGATCGAACCGAGGAACTCCGGCCGGGCATGCAGTTCGACGATGAAATGGCCGTGCATCTCGCCGCGAAACAGGCCGTTGGCCACATTGAGCGCCGCCATGCGCACCAGCACCAGGGTATGACTGGGATAGGCATCGCAGAATGACGAGGCGTCGAGCACGCCGGCCAGGCTGCCGTCGGCATACTGGATCGGCGCCGCAGCACAGGTGATGCCGTCGAAGCAGGAGAAGAAATGTTCGGCACCATGCACGATCAGGCCCTGCCCGGTCGCCGTTGCGGTACCGGTGGCGTTGGTGCCGGCGACGCTCTCGCTCCACACGGTGCCGGCGCGGATCTGCCGCCCGGCATCGGACACCGCGAAGATGGGATCGGAGATGGTGTCGATGACCACGCCTTCGGGGTCGCCAAAGGCGATCATGAAATTGGAACCGGCAATCTGATGGAACAGCGACTCCATCTCGATGCGGGCCAGCCGCGCCACACGCTGGCTGTGCTCACCGCGGCTGCGCAACTCACCCACATCGATGGTCGGAATATCCGGAGCCTGCCAGGGATCCAGCCCGGCAGCGAGGCAGCGCTGCCAACTGGCAGAGAGCGGACCATCGAGCAATCCATCGGCAAGGTGTCCTTGCCGTTCCAGGATCCTTCGCGCTTCCAGCGCGCCATCCAGTCTCGCCGCCATGCCTGCCTCCCGCGTCCAAGCGGCCCCGAAGCCGGTGCCATTGCAGCACCTTGCCCTGACACCCGGCTGACCAAGCACCGGGCGCCGCGGATCTGGCGCCGCCGTTCTTATTGAGGCTCGATACTAATTGAAGCGATTCATCAAGTAAACGCGCCAGCGCAGCATGGCAGCAGTCGTGCAGGGCTTGCACACTGGACAGTGTTCACTGTTCACCCGCTGCACAGGCACCCACCGACGCGCAGGTGATAGCGTATATCATTCAAACAGTTGTGGCGCACCTCGGAGTGGCACGATTCGTGTAAGGCTTATCCCCTGCAGCACCCCAAAAAATACCGAGAGGAGACCGAAACAATGCGCACCCCCCTGAAGGCACTCGTGCTGCTGGGCGCCATCGCCGCGGCAATGCCGTCGCAGGCCGACACCAGCATCGAAAAAATGAAGCAGTTCAAGGTCGCGACAACCGACCTGTCGCTGCCGCCCGTCCCCCAGACCGGTGCCAACGCTGACGCCATCAAGAAGAACCTGGCCAAGATCAAGCTGCCAGCCGGCTTCAAGATTGCGCTCTATGCCGTCGTGCCGGACGCCCGCCACATGGCGGTTGCTCCTTCCACCAACATGCTGTTCGTCGGCACCCGCAAGACCACCGTATGGGCGGTCACCGACCGCAACAGCGACGGCATCGCGGACGAGGTGAAGAACTTCGCGCCTTCGCTGAACTTCCACAATCCGAATGGCGTGTGCTGGACCAAGGATGGCTTCCTGATCGTCGCCGAGCACAATCGTGTGCTCAACTTCCCGGCCGCCGAGTTCTTCTACGAAGGCCCGGACGTCGCGGTGATCGAGGTGGTTCCGCAGGGCAAGCTGATTCCGACCGAAGAGGAATCCTTCAACCATGGCGCGCGCACCTGCCGCATCGGCAACGACGGCAAGCTGTACGTCACCATGGGCCAGCCCTTCAACGTGCCGCCCAAGGACAAGCTTGATCTCTACGCCTCGCTCGGCATGGGCGGCGTGATCCGCATGAACGCCTTCGACGGCAGCGGACGTGAAGTGATCGCGCGCGGCATGCGCAACCCGGTTGGTATCGCCATGAATCCCAAGGACGGCACCTTCTGGACCACCGATAATCAGACTGATGGCATGGGCGACGACATCCCGCCAGGCGAACTCAACCACCTGACCAAGACCGGCGCGCACTACGGCTATCCCTGGTATTGCGGCCACGCCAAGGTCACTGACGCTGCTGCCGGCTACGATCTCTCCAAGATGCCCGAACCCAAGGACCTGGTGTGGCCGCAAGCCGAATTCGTGCCGCATGCCGCCGATCTGGGACTGACCTTCTACGACAAGAAGGCCTTCCCGGCCAAGTACCAGGGTGGCATGTTCGTGGCCGAACACGGCTCCTGGAACCGCACGGTGCCGAGCGGGTACAAGGTGCTGTTCGTGCCGCTCAAGGCCGATGGCAATGCCGGCACGCCGGAAGTGTTCGCCGATGGGTTCCTGGACAGCGAAACCGGCATCGCGCTCGGCCGCCCGGTTGA
>JAGWIJ010000006.1 GCA_028873535.1 Pseudomonadota bacterium | reverse complement strand
GAGGCCGGAACCCGCCCGCCTGCCCGACGGCAGCAGCTGGGCGGAGGACCGGTGTCTCGGCGTCAAGCGTCTCTCAGCTATAATAATTCGTAAAAATTGGGGGATAGATGCAACTTCGAAGCATACGCGCGAGCAGCGCGACGTGTCGCCATCCGGCGGGGATGATCGTGCTGCTGGCAGCGTGCCGGGCTGCCGCAGCAGCACCGGACGTGATGTCCGAGCAGGAGTTCCTGGGCGAGGTGCCGGTGGTGCTGTCGGCATCCCGGCTGTCGCAGCCGGTTTCCGAGGCACCGATGGCGACCACGGTGATCGACCGCGAGACCATCCGCGCGTCGGGATTCCGCTCGATACCCGACCTGCTGCGCCTGGTGCCCGGCATGTACGTCGGCTACTTCAAGGGCGACCAGCCGGTGGTCTCCTACCATGGCCTGAGCGACGCCTACGCGCGCGGCATGCAGTTCCTGGTGGACGGGCGCTCGATCTACATGCCCAGCCTCGGCGGCGTCGAATGGACCGACCTGCCCATTTCGGTCGACGACATCGAGCGCATCGAGGTGGTCCGTGGTCCCGATGCCGCCACCTACGGCAGCAATTCCTTCTACGCCGTGGTCAACATCATCACCGTCGCCGCGGTCCAGGCGCACGGCACGAGCGCCTACCTGGGCGGCGGCGAAGGCGGCTATGGCGAAGGCGTGCTGCGCCATGGCGGCACTTTCGGCGATGTCGCCTATTCGGTCGGCGGCGGCTACCGCGGCGACGGCGGCTTTCCCGGCCTGCCCGACGGCCAGCGCGCGCAGTACCTCAACGGTGCCCTCGACTTCCATCCCGGCGTGGCCGACGCGGTCCACATCTACATGGGCGGCACGCGTTCACAGCGCAGCGGGTCGCTGATTCCCTGCAACACCAACTGCGCCGACAACCAGGCCGCGCATTCGAGCTTCGAGCAGCTGCGCTGGACGCACCAGGTCGGGGACGGCAACGAACTGTCGCTGCAGGTCTTCCACGACACCTACCGCAATCAGGAATCCGCCTTCGACGCGATCCCGATCCCGCAGCCGGACGGCAGCAATCCCCAGTTCCAGATCACCAGCAACGTGCGTACCGAGCGCTATGACGTGGAACTGCAACAGACGCTGGTCCCGCTGCCGGACGTGCGCTGGGTGTGGGGTGCCAACGTGCGCCACGAGGAACTCTACGCGCCGCTGTTCTTCGATACCCAGAACACGCTCAGCACCGAGGTGGCGCGGGCCTTTGCGCATGGTGAATGGCGGGCGCTGCCGTGGCTGCTGGTGCAGGGCGGTGCGATGGTCGAGCATACCAGCATCGCCGGCAGCGGCATCTCGCCCACTGTGGCACTGAATGCGCACCTCACGCCCAGCCAGACCGTGCGCCTGAGCGTCTCGCATTCGACGCGTTCGCCGCTGCTCTACGAGGATTTCGCGCACACCGTGCTGACCTACGGCGCCTACTCCATCCCTGCGGTGGTCGGCCGCGGCAACCTGTCGCCCGAGACCATTCTTTCGCGCGAACTGGGATACCTTTACGCACCGCCCGGCGGCAGCTTCAGCCTGGACCTGAAGGCCTTCAGCGACCGCGTGGCCGATCTGATCGATACCATGCGCTATGCCTATCCGGGCAGCATCGACAACGGCATGACCACAGGCTACGCCAACCTGCGCCGCGTCGATCAGCAGGGCGTGGAGGGCGCCCTGCAGGCCAGCCCATGGAACGGCGGCCGGATCACCCTGAACGCGGCCTACCTGCACGCGGCCAGCCCGCTGCACGACTATGTCAGCGCGGTGCCCCATCACGTCGTCAGCATGCTGGCAGCGCAACGCCTGCCCGGCGGGTTCAGCGCGAGCGTCGGCTTCTACCAGACCGCGCGCGTCACCATGCTGCGGGTGTTCACCGACTCGAACGACGTACCGCTGATGCGCCGCATGGACGTCCGGCTGGCGTGGGCCTTCGGCGACCCGGAACACGAAAGCGAACTCGCGATCCGCGCCCAGAACGTGCTCGGACCGTACCAGGACTATTTCCTGGCCAATGTGTTCCGCCAGCGCCTGGATGTCAGCCTGAGCACGCACTTCTAGTCCCGGCCCGCAGGGCCGCCTGCAGCGCCCCCTCCCCGGTCGCACACGCCGCGGCAGCCGCTGGCCGTCCGGCCACGCCGTCCAGCCAATTGCCGCGTCCATCCTGCCTGCGTAGCTTTTCTGCAGGACAGGACACACCTTCCCGCAGCGAAAATGCCCCGACGGCGCGGGCATCCGGGAAGCGCGGAGACGACGATGAAAGACCAGGATACCTTCGCCCAGGAAGGCGATCACACCATACTGTGGCTGCTGCTGCTGGCCATGGCGCTGCTGCTGTGCGCGCTGGCAGTGACCATCGGCAGCCAGCTTGAAGCACGCGCGCAAGCACCGGCCACCAGCCTGCAGGCGCTGGCCGTGGTCACCCCCAGTCAGGCCTGAACGTCTCGGCGGCCGTCGCGCGCAGGGTGGCGCCTCAGGCCAGGTTCAGGGCAGCCGGTACACGCGCAGGCTGGCGCGCGGCGTGCGCGCCCCGTTGTAGGGCGCGCCGAACATGCGCCCGAAGAGCGGATGGGCATGCGAGTCCCAGCCGGTCACGAGCGCAATGTACTGGTGTCCGGCGGCTTCATAGGTCAGCAGGCCACCAGCGTGTCCTTCGTGGTCATCGGCGCGCCACAGACGGCGGCCGCTGCCGGCATCAAGTGCCTGTACCGCACCGCGGCCGTCGGCGACGAACAGCAGGCGGCCGGCCGTGACCAGCAGACTGGCCAGCGGCGGCTCCGGGAACTCGACGGTCCAGGCCTTGGCGCCGCTGACCGGGTCGCGCGCGTCGAGGTGCGCGCGCATGCGGCCGTCGGGCGGCGGCACCGGGGTGACACGTCCGCCCAAGGCAAGTGCAGCCGGTCCTGCAGCACGCTCGAGGGGGCGATCGAGATCGATGTCCATGCACCACTCGGCGGCAATCTTGTACCACAGGCCGGTCTGCGGACTGTAGGCGCCCGGCAGGCCCGGAAAGCCGCCGTGATACAAGGGACAGACCCCCAGGCGATCGCCGGCGTTGAGGTCATGACGACGCACGAAGGCACCGTTCTGCGGATCGACCGCGCGTGCCAGGTTGAAGTTGCGGATCGCCTGCCACACGCGCTGCACCTGCAGGTCCTGGCTGTAGACGAATACGAGACCGGTGCGGTTGGGATGCACCAGGATGCGACGACCGTCGCGGTCGAGCAGCAGCATCTCGCTGACCGCGCTGTCCTGTACCCACACTTCGTGCGGAATTTCCTGGTGCCAGGCATGCAGGATGCCGGTCTGCGGGTCGAACGCCAGCACGCCGGCGGTGTAGAGGTTGTCGCCCGGCCGCGGACCACGCGTCTGGTAGTAGGCACCGGCGGCATCGAACAGCGGCAGGGGACTGCCGACACCCCAATACAGCGTGTGGCTGCCGGCATCGTAAGGGCCGGGCAGCCAGGCGCTGGCGCCAGAGGCACGGTCGGCACCACTGCCCCAGCTGGCACTGCCGTCCCAGTGGCCGCCAGCCGGCCCCGGGCCGCCGGCCAGCTCGATGCGCCACGCCTCGCGGCCGCTGTGGGTGTCGATGCCGAGCAGCACGCCACGCTCGCCTGGGTTCCCGACCAGGGAGCCCACCACCATGCGATCGCCGATGATCACTGGAGGGCCTGACAGCACGCCGCGCCGGCTGTCGCGCGGCAGCACCTGGGTCTCCCAGCGCGGCTCTCCGCTGGCGGCATTCCAGGCGGCGACGCGTCCGCCCGCGCCGGCGAAATAGAGCGTGCCGCCATCGAAGGCGAGGCCACGGCAAGCGGCATCGCCAGCGTCGGCGTGACCGGTTCCGACCCGCGCGCGCCAGCGCAGGCGGCCGGTGGCGCCGTCGAGCACCCAGACCTGGTCGCTGCCCGAGCAGTAGGCGATCAGGCCATCGGCCGCCACCGGTGCCGACTCCAGGCCTTCGGTGGCAAGGTCGGGACTGTGCGTCCACACCTGCTGGAGGCGCGCCACATTGCGCGCATCGATCTCGTCGAGCGCGCTGTAGTGCCAGCCCTTGCTGCCACCGTGCATGTCGGGCCAGTTGCGGTCGCCATGGCGCTGCTCGGCTGGCGGCGCCGATGCGCCCGCCAGCGCTGCCGTGGCGACGCCGGCGCCGGCCAGTGCCAGCACCAGCGCAAGGAACGGGACGCGCACGGGATTCATGATGGGCCCACGCTAGCAGACACTCCGCGCCAGCGGCAAGCGCAAACGGCGGCGCGCGAATCCACTACAATCCTGCTTCATGAGCCCTGCCCCCTGCCCTGTACTTGCCCTCGCTTCCGAACTGATCCGGCGCGCCTCGGTCACGCCTGAGGACGCCGGCTGCCAGGACCTGCTGGCCGCGCGGCTGGCGCCACTCGGCTTTCGCGCCGAGCGCGTCGCCGGCGGCGGCGTGGACAACCTCTGGCTGCGGCGCGGCGATGCCGGCCCCTTGCTGGTGTTCGCCGGCCACACCGATGTGGTGCCCAGCGGTCCACCCGAGCGCTGGCGCTCGCCACCGTTCGAGGCGACGCTGCATGACGGCCTGCTGTTCGGGCGCGGCGCGGCGGACATGAAATCCTCGCTGGCCGCCTTCGTGGTGGCGATCGAGCAGGTACTGGCGCGCCATCCGGCCCTGCCGGGCTCGCTCGCGCTGCTGCTCACTTCCGACGAGGAGGGGCCGGCGCGCGATGGCACGGTGCGCGTCGTCGAGCGTCTGCAGGCGCGCCACGAGACCATCGACTGGTGCCTGGTGGGCGAACCGACCTGCGTCGACCGCCTGGGCGACACCATCAAGAATGGCCGCCGTGGTTCGCTCAGCGGCCGCCTCGAAGTGCTCGGCGTGCAGGGTCACGTGGCCTATCCGCAGCTGGCGCGCAACCCGGTGCACCAGCTGGCGCCGGCCCTGGCCGAGCTGGCGGGCGCACGCTGGGACGATGGCAATGCCGATTTCCCGGCCACCACGTTCCAGGTCTCGAACATCCACGGCGGCACCGGTGCCGGCAACGTGATTCCGGGCAGCGTCGAGCTGCTGTTCAATTTCCGCTATTCCACCGAAAGCCATGCCGACAGCCTGCGCGCGCGCACCGAGGCGATCCTGCAGCGCCACGGACTGGAGTACCGGCTGGACTGGGAGCATGGTGCCCAGCCCTTCCTGACCGCGCGTGGACCGCTGGTGGACGCGCTGCGCGCGGCGATCCGCCAGGCCACCGGCGTCGAGGCGGCGGTCTCCACCACCGGCGGTACCTCGGACGGACGCTTCATCGCGCGCTGGTGCCGCGAAGTGGTCGAATTCGGTCCGGTCAACGCCAGCATCCACAAGATCGACGAACACGTCCGGGTGGACGACCTGCCGGTGCTGGCAGGCATCTACGGCGGGCTGATCGAACAGCTGCTGCTGAAGGAGGCCCCCCGATGAGCCGCGCGCTCGGCAACGATCCGGCCGCCTGGAACGCGGCACGCGCCTGCCTGCAGACGCCACGCGACCTGATGCGCTTCGGCGTGACGCGTTTCGGCGCCGCCGGCCTGCACTTCGGCCACGGCTTCCCTGACGCGCTGGCCGAGGCACGCTATCTGGTCGCGCACGTGCTGCACCTGCCGCCGGCGCGCGCCGCCGAGTGGCTCGACGCACGCCTGACGCCAGCAGAGGCCGAAGCCGTGCTGGCGCTGCTGCGCGAGCGTTGCGACAGCCGGCGGCCAGCCGCCTATCTGACGGGCGAGGCCTGGCTGGGCGACTTCCGCTTCCGCGTCGACGAGCGCACCATCGTGCCGCGCTCGCTGATCGCCGAACTGCTGGAGGACGGTGCCCTGCACCCCTGGCTGGACCTGGACAGCACGCAGCACATCGCCGACGTGTGCACCGGCGGCGGCTCGCTGGCGGTGCTGTTCGCGCTGGCCGCACCGCAAGCCGATGTGGACGCGGTCGACCTGTCGCCGCAGGCGCTCGAAGTGGCGGCGCTGAACGTGGCCGACTACGGCCTGGAGGACCGCATCCAGCTGCTGCAAGGCGACCTGCTGGCCCCGCTCGACGGCGAGTACGAACTGATCGTCAGCAACCCGCCCTACGTCGATGCCGACGCCATGGCCGCGCTGCCCGGCGAATACCGCTGCGAGCCGCACATGGCACTGGCCAGCGGCGACGACGGCCTCGACCACGCACGTGCGCTGATCGCCGGCGCGCGCCGCCTGCTGGCGCCGCATGGCGTGCTGGTGGTGGAAGTCGGCCACCAGCGGCCGGTTCTCGAGATGGCGCTGCCGGACCTGCCCTTCACCTGGCTCGAGGCGCGGGACGGCGGGACTTACGTGTTCCTGCTTCGCCGCGAGGAGCTGCCGGGCGCCTGAGGCCGGCCCATTCGAGCACGCGCACCACCTCGGGCGGCTGCAGCTCGATCACCTGTCCCCGGCGCAGCCGGGGCGGCAGCGCCAGGATGCCGAAGCGCACCCGGATCAGGCGGCTGACGGTCGGCCCGAGTGCCTCGAACATGCGTCGCACCTCGCGGTTGCGGCCTTCGCGCAGCACCACCTGGTACCAGTGGTTGGCGCCTTCGCCGCCGCGGTCCTCGATGCGCTGGAACCACGCCGGTCCGTCTTCCAGCATGATCTCGCGCGTGGACTGCTCCATCTGCTCGTGGCTGAGTTCGCCCAGCACGCGCACCGCGTATTCGCGCTCCACTTCGAAGCTGGGATGTGCCACCCGGTTGGCCAGCTCGCCGCTGGTGGTGAACACCAGCAGCCCGCTGGTGTTGAAGTCCAGGCGCCCGATCGCGATCCAGCGCGCGCCCTTGATCCGGGGCAGCTGCTGGAACACGCTGGGACGACCCTCGGGGTCGTCGCGGCTCACGATCTCGCCTTCCGGCTTGTGGTAGAGCAGGATGTGCGGCGTCTCGGGTTCGAGGTCCTCCACGCGCACGCGCCGGTTGCCGGACTGGATCATGTCGCCGGCATGCACGCGCTGCCCCGGCTCTGCCACGGTGCCGTTGACGCGCACCTCGCCGGACGCCACCAGGGCGTCCATGTCGCGACGCGAACCCCAGCCTGAATCGGCCAGGAATTTCTGCAGGCGCACGCCTTCGCTCATGTCGATGCCTCCTGTTCTTCATCGCTTGCGGCCGGGCTCGCTTCCAGGCTGCCCAGCGTATCCTCCAGCACCGGCAGCGAGGCCGGATCGGCCTCGAGGTCGGCCAGCGGCGGCAGCTCCTGCAGCGAGCGCAGCCCGAGATCGTCGAGCATGCGCCGGGTGGTGCCGAACAGCTCGGGCCGGCCCGGCACCTCGCGGTGGCCGATCACGTCGATCCAGCCGCGCGACTCGAGCGCGCGCAGCACCTGGGTGGACACCGCCACGCCGCGGATCTCCTCGATGTCGCCGCGCGTCACGGGCTGGCGGTAGGCGATGATCGCCAGGGTCTCCATCACGGCGCGCGAATAGCGCGGCGGCCGTTCAGGGCTGAGACGCGCGATGCGCGCCTGGCTCTCCGGGCGGGTCTGGAAGCGCCAGCCATTCGCCACCTGGACCAGTTGCAGACCACGATCGCGCCACTCCTCGCGCAGCTCCTCGAGCAGGCGGCGCGTCAGGTCGGCCGGCACGTCCTCCTCGAACAGCCGTCGCAACTGGCCCACCGAGAGCGGTTCGGCACTGGTCAGCAGCGCCGCCTCGAGTATGCGGCGCGCCTGCTGGGGATCGATGCTCATCGCGGCCACTGCCGGCGCATCGCCCTCGAGTTCGAGCGGCTGCGGCGTCCCGGATCCGGCAGCGTGCGGCGGCTTCGCGTCCGGCACGGCCTCGGGCAGCCCTTCCGGCCGTCCGGCAGCCGCGCTCATGCGACGTCCCCGGCCTGTGCGGCAGGCACCGGCACACGCGTGATGGCATCGTCAGACGTGGCCAGGCGCGCGTAGATGGGCGCGAAGTTGTCTTCCTGCATGATCTGGACCAGCCCCTCCTTGACGAGTTCGAGCAGGGCAACGAAATGCACGACCACGATCGGCACCGGGGCGCTGGCGTCGAACAGGTCGATGAATTCGACAAAGCCCCCCGCTGCCAGGCGGCGCAGGATGCGCGTCATGTGTTCGCGCACCGACAGCTCTTCGCGGCTGATGCGATGGTGCCGGTTCATGCGCGCACGCGCCAGCACCGCGTACCAGGCGTCGCGCAGCTCGGACGGCAGCACCGTGGGCAGACGCGGCGCCAGGTCTTCGACCACGGCAGCCGCCGCAGGCTGGAAATCGCGTCCAATGCGCGGGATGCCGTCGAGCGCGCGCGCCGCGAGCTTGATGCGCTCGTACTCCAGCAGACGGCGCATGAGTTCCGCGCGCGGGTCGCCTTCGTCGTCGTCGCGCACATTGGGCGGCTTGGGCAGCAGCATGCGCGACTTGATCTCGATCAGCACTGCGGCCATCACCAGGTACTCGGCCGCCAGTTCCAGGCGCGAGGCGCGCATGGCGTCGATGTAGCGCACGTACTGCCGGGTCAGCTCGGCCATCGGGATGTCGAGGATGTCGAGCGAGTTCTTGCGGATCAGATACAGCAGCAGGTCAAGCGGGCCTTCGAAGCTCTCGAGAAAGATCTCGAGCGCCTCGGGCGGGATGTAGAGATCGTTGGGCAGGCTGAGCAGCGGCTCGCCGCGCACCATTGCAAAGTGCGGCGGCGCGTCGGGCCCTGTCCCGGCAGCCGGCTCCGGCGCGGGAGCCGCCGCCGGACGATCGCTGGCGACACCGGTGCTCACGTGTAGTTGAGCCCCATGGCGTCGCGCACGTCGCGCATGGTGTCCTGGGCCAGCTTGCGCGCACGTTCGCAGCCGTCGGCAATGACGTTGCGCACCGCCGTCGGATCCTCCTGCAGCGAACGCGCGCGTTCGCGGATCGGCGCCAGCTCGGCCAGCATGGCGTCGATCACCGGCTGCTTGCAGTCGAGGCAGCCGATCCCGGCCGTGGTGCAGCCCTCGCGCACCCACCTGCGCGTCTCCTCGCTGCTGTACACCTCGTGCAGCGACCACACCGGGCACTTGGCCGGATCGCCCGGATCGGTGCGCCGCACGCGCGCCGGATCGGTCGGCATGGTGCGCACCTTGCGCGTGATCTGCTCCGGATCCTCGCGCAGCGAAATGGTATTGCCGTAGGACTTGGACATCTTCTGCCCGTCCAGGCCGGGCAGGCGCGGTGCCTCGGTCAGCTTGGACTGCGGCTCGACCAGGATCATCTTGCCAGATCCCTCCAGGTAGCCGAACACGCGCTCGCGATCGGCCACGGTCAGGTTCTGGCTTTCGGCGAGCAGCGCTCGCGCGGCCTCCAGCGCCTCCTCGTCGCCCTGTTCGGTGTAGCGCGTGCGCAGCTCCAGGTAGAGCCGCGACTTCTTGTTGCCCAGGCGCTTGACCGCCATCAGGGCCTTTTCCTCGAAGCCCGGTTCGCGCCCATAGAGGTGATTGAAGCGGCGCGCGATCTCGCGCGTGATCTCGATGTGCGGCACCTGGTCTTCGCCCACCGGCACCAGGTTGGCACGATAGATCAGGATGTCGGCGGCCTGCAGCAGCGGATAGCCCAGGAAGCCGTAGGTCGAAAGATCCCGGTCGGACAGCTTTTCCTGCTGGTCCTTGTAGCTGGGCATGCGCTCCAGCCAGCCCAGCGGGGTCATCATCGACAGCAGCAGGTGCAGCTCGGCATGCTCGGGCACGCGCGACTGGATGAACAGCGTGGCCTGGTTGGGATCGACGCCCACCGCCAGCCAGTCGATCACCATGTCCCAGATGCTCGCCTCGATCACCTGGGGCGCGTCGTAGTGGGTGGTGAGGGCATGCCAGTCGGCCACCATGAACAGGCATTCGTGCTCATGCTGCAGGCGCACCCAGTTCTTGAGGACGCCGTAGTAGTGTCCAAGGTGCAGGGCACCGGTGGGGCGCATGCCGGACAGGACGCGATCAGGATACATGGCGGTCGGGAACTCCAGGAAACGGGAACACTCGGGGTGGGTGGCTCAGAAGCCGGTGAGCAGGGTGGCCAGCGCGTCGGCAAGCCAGATGATCGGCACGATGACCACGCGCAGCACACCCGACAGCAGCAGGATCAGCACGATCCAGGTGGCGTGCGGCTGCAGCTGCTCGAGCTGCTGGGCCTTGCGGCGGTCGAGCAGGGTCAGCAGGATGCGGCCGCCGGGCATCGGCGGCACCGGGATCAGCGAAATGGCCGCGAACACGGCGTTCACCTGCAGGCCGTACTGGCCCATCTGCGCCAGCACGCCGGCAAGGCTGTAGCCGTCGTCGGGAGCCGCCACCCTGAGCACGATGTGGAACAGCACCGCCCACAGCACCGCCATCGCGAGGTTGGCGCCGATCCCGGCACCCGCCACCCAGCGCGGATCGGTGTGCGGCCGGCGCAGGCGATAGTCGTTGAGCGGCAGCGGCTTGGCCCAGCCCATCAGGAGCAGCGGCGAATGGCTGATGAAGCTGAACACGAAGCAGATGAACGGCACCGCCAGCGTGCCGACCGGATCGATGTGCGGCAGCGGATTGAAGGTCAGGCGCCGATGCGCGCGCGCGGTGGTATCGCCCAGGCGGTTGGCCACGCGGCCAGTTGCGGCGACTGGCAGCGTCAGCGCCAGGATCACCGGGATGGCCGCGATCACGAGTTTAAGCAGGATGTCGATCAGGGATTGGATCATGGTGCTTCCAGGCCGAAGGGTTGCAGGGGACCGCGGCCTGCGCGCAGCAGCTCGGGGCTGTCGCCGGACAGGTCGATGACCGTGGTGGGGGTGCTGCCGCAGGGTCCCGAATCGACAACCAGGTCCAGCTGACGCTCAAGGCGGGTGCGGATGACGTCGCCGTCGCTCATCGGCACCTCTTCGCCGGGCAGCAGCAGCGTGGTGCTGACCAGCGGCTCGCCGAGTTCCTCGAGCAGCGCCAGCGCCACCGGATGGTCCGGCACGCGCAGGCCGATGGTCGCACGTTTGGGGTGCTGCAGGCGGCGCGGCACTTCCTTGGTGGCGGCCAGGATGAAGGTGTAGCTGCCCGGGGTGTTGGCCTTGAGCAGACGGTAGGTGCTGTTGTCGACGCGCGCAAAGCGCGCGATCTCGGCCAGATCGCGGCACATCAGGCTCATGTGATGGCTGTCGTCGAGGCCGCGGATGGCACGGATGCGCGTCACGGCGGCCTTGTCGTCGAGGTGGCAGCCCAGGGCGTAGCCGGAATCGGTCGGATAGGCGAGCAGGCCGCCGCTGCGCACGATCTCGGCGGCCTGGCGGATCAGTCGCGTCTGCGGATTGCGGGGATGAACGGCGAAATACTGGGACATGGATTGAAGCCTGGATCAGGCCAGGGCGTGCCACACCGGCCGGCATGACGCCGGCAGGGGCTGCAGCATGCCGGGCGCGGTGAAGCTCTCGCCGGGGCCGTGGTAGTCGGAGCCACGCGAGGCCAGCAGGCCGTAGGCGTCAGCCAGGCGCGCAAAGCGCTCGACCATTTCGCGCGTGTGGTTGCTGGTGACCACCTCGACGGAACGGCCGCCGTGATCGCGGAAATCGGTCAGCAGGCGGCGCATGCCCTCGCTCCCCAGCGTATAGCGGCCCGGGTGCGCCAGCACGGCCAAGCCGCCGGCGGCACGGATCCACGCCACGGCATCTTCCAGCGGGGCCCACTGGTGCGGCACGTAACCCGGCTTGCCACGCGCCAGGTAGCGCTTGAACACCGCCGGCACGCTGCGCGCCTTGCCCGAGGCCGCCAGGAAGCGCGCGAAATGGGTGCGTCCGATCATTTCAGGTGAACTCGCGTGGGCCATGGCACCTTCAAAGGCGCCGGCAATGCCGGCCGCCGCCAGGCTCGCCGCCATGCGCCGCGCGCGTTCGACGCGTCCGGCGCGCACTGCTGCCAGGCCGGCAAGCAGCGCGGGGGCGGCCGGATCGATGCCCAGGCCCACCACGTGGACGGTCAGCCGATCCCAGGTCACCGAGATCTCGACCCCGGGCACCAGGCGCACACCGTGCGCCGCAGCGGCCGCCTGCGCCTCGGCGAGGCCCGCCACGTCGTCGTGGTCGGTCAGCGCCAGCACATCCACCCCGCCGCGGACAGCCAGCGCCACCACCTCGGACGGGCGCAGCAGCCCGTCCGAGACGGTGGAGTGCATGTGGAGATCGACGTTGCGCATGGAAATCAGGGACAAAGGCGTGCATTCTAGCAGACGGGCCGTCTGGTCCGCCGTTGGACATCCCCTTGCCAGGTAATTGATAATGGCAGGATGAACACGCTTTGGATCGATTTCCTGCCGCTTCTGGCCTTCTATGCCGCCCTCTGGGCACGCGACATCTATGTCGCAACGGCGGTCGGCATCCTGGCCTCGGCCGCCACCATCGCCGTCACGCTGGCGCGCCGCATGCCCGTGCGCCCCATGGCCTGGGTCAGTTTTGCGCTGATCGTGGTGTTCGGCGGCGCCACGCTGCTGCTGCACGACGACACCTTCATCAAATGGAAACCCACCGTGCTTTACTGGCTGTTCGCCTTGGCGCTGGCGCTGGCGCCCCGCGTAGCCGGACGCAATCTGATCCGCGCACTGCTCGAGCGCGAACTGCGCCTGCCCGATGCGATCTGGCGCAAGGTGAATGACAGCTGGGCAGCCTTCTTCGGCGTGCTGGGCGCGCTGAACCTGGTCCTCGCCTACAATTTCAGCACCCTGGTGTGGGCGACCTACAAGGTGTTCGGTACCATGGCGCTGATGCTGGTGTTCGTGATCGCGCAGGGCCTGATGCTGCAACGCCACGTGCAAAGCGGGGACGACGCGTCGTGACGCCGCCGAACGATCCGGCAGTGGCCGCCATCCGTGCCGCCCTGATGGTCCTGGAGCCCAGCCTGATCGAGATCCGCGACGACGGCGCGCTGCATGCCGGACATCCCGGTGCGCGAGGCGGCGGCGGGCATTACCATATCGAAATCGAGGCGGCGTGCTTCGCCGGTAAAACGGGTGTAGCACGACATCGTCAGATTTACGCTGCTCTTGGCGATCTCATGAGCAGCAGCATCCACGCCCTGGCCATCGCGGCCCGGGCCCCGGGGGAGGACGCCAGTGCGCGCGAGCCCGGTGCGAGATCGACTCCCCTTCAAAACTGAGGAATCCAGATGAACGTGAAACAAGCCTTGGCCTCCCTGGCCATCGTCGGCGTGACCACGAGCCTGTCGGTCATGTTCGCCGCGACCACCAACGCCCAGACCACCGATCCGGCGCCCAGCGCCAGCAGCGGCGCCAGCGCCGGTGGTGACGTGACGGTCAACGGGCACGCGATTCCTGCCAGCCTGGTCGACATGATCGCCAAGGCCCAGACCGCCGGCGGCGCACCGGACAGCCCCGGCATGCGCACCGACATCCGCGATCAGCTGATCAATCTGCAGGTGATCGCCGACGAGGCGGTGCGCCTGGGGCTCGACAAGCAGCCCGACACCGCAGCCCAGCTCGAAGTGCAGCGCAACCAGACGCTGGCGCGTGCCTTCCAGCAGCACTACACCAAGAGCACCCAGGTGGATGACGCCGTGCTCAAGGCCGAATACGAGAAGGTCCGCTCCGGCATGGGCGAGAACGAGTACAAGGCCCAGCACGTGCTGGTCAAGACCGAGGACGAGGCCAAGAAGATCATCGCCGACCTCGACAAGGGCGGGGACTTCGACAAGATCGCGGCCGAGCAGTCGCTCGACACCGGCTCCAAGGAAGGTGGTGGTCACCTCGACTGGGCGGCACCGCAGTCCTACGTCAAGCCCTTCAGCGAAGCCATGGTGGCGCTGAAGAAGGGTCAGTACACCAAGACCCCGGTGCAGACCCAGTTCGGCTGGCACGTGATCAAGCTGGAAGACGAGCGCGCGCTCAAGGCCCCCAGTTTCGACGAGGTCAAGGACAACCTGCGCCAGTCGCATCTGCAGCAGGACTTCGGCGCCGTCGTGCGCGACCTGCGCAGCAAGGCCAAGATCACCGGCCTCTGATCGGCAGGTCGGCCGGTGCGCGTCACCGGCACGCTGCAGCGAACCCGGCCGGGATACCGGTCGGGTTTTTTGTTGCCCCCGGATATGTCTGGCCTGGCGTTTGAGGCTCACGTACGATAGGCGCCGTGCCCGCGTCGTCCGCCGGATTTCCCATGTTCCTTCGTCGATCCAGCCTTGCCCTGGCAATGGCCGTGGCCAGCGCCATGCCCTGCCCTGCCGCATCCCCCGGGCCGGTACCGGTCACCAGCCCGGGACGGCTGCCGGTGTTCGAGATCAGCCCCTTCAATGCGGACCATCCCGACCCGGATGTGATCTCGCCCAAGTCGGTCCTGTTCCACCCCAGCCAGCCCAAGCTGTACATCAATGCGCTGGAAGCGGGCAAGACACTGGTCTACAGCAGTGACGGCCACACCAAGCTGGCAACCATCCAGCACCGCTACAGCGACCATGCCCACCTGCGCGAGGGTGACAGCTTTTTCGGCAAGCCGGTCGAAGGCTGGTTCACCCATGACGGGCGCTACCTGTGGATCACCTACTACCGCTGGAGCGACGACCCCAATGCGGTGGGCTCATCGGGCTTCTGCCTGATCGATACCGAAACCGACCGCATCGTGCGTGGCTTCCGCACCGGCAACATCCCCAAGATCATCACCGCCAACGAGGATTCGAGCCTGCTGGCCGTGACCCTGTGGGGCAGCAACCAGGTCGAACTCTACGACATCGCCAATCCGCTCGCGCCGCTGCGCAAAGCGGTCATCGCGGTCGGCCCGCCGGTGGAGGCCAAACCCGGCTCCAATCGCGACGCGACGTGCGGCCTGTGCCTGCGCGGCACTGCCTTCCTGCCGGGCGGACGCCTGCTGGCGGTGGCGCGCATGGGGGGTGGCGGCCTGAGCCTGGTCGATCTGGACACGCTGAAAGTAGTGCGCACCCTGCTCAACGTACCGCACACACCACGCCACATCCAGGTGCACGAGGACTGGCTGTACCTGAGCGCCAACACCTCGGGCACCGTCGCGCGCATCGCGCTGGCCGATCTCCAGCACGCCGCAGACGATCCGCAATACGAGCCGCCGGTGCAGTCGCGCAAGGTGGGCGAAGGGGCACGGACGCTGAAGGTGGTGGGCGACCACGTCTTTTTCGCGCTCAACCAGTCGAGCGAGATCGGCGTCACCGATCTGGATTTCAGCCACCTCATGCAGTTCAGCGCACCGTCCTACCCGGTCGGACTCGACGTCCAGGGGGATCGCCTGGCCGTGACCAGTCAGGGCCGCAATGGCATCGGCGGTCACCGTGTGTGGATCTACGACCTCAACAGCCTGCTGGCGACCACCACGGCGCAGGACAACGCGGCTTCCGGCAGCCAGATGCCGTCACGCCTGCGCCTGCACTGAGCGCCCGTGCCGGGCGCACAAGACAAAAGGCCCGACGGCATGCCGTCGGGCCTTGCTCATTTCCGGCGCGGCGCCGGGCTGCGCTGCCCGGCGTGCGCTGCGCTCAGTGCGAACCGGTGGCGCTGGCGCCGATGTCGGCGTCGGACGCCAGGGTCGGCGCGACCACCTGGGCGCTCGGCACCAGGCTCACGTAGGTACCCACCGGCATGGCGGCATAGCGCTCGGCGGGCAGCTGGCCGCGGAACTTCCAGCCAACCGGGGTCTTGACGAACATGTAGCCGGTGGGCAGATCCACGAACACGCTGTAGCTGTCGGGACGGGCGGCATGGGCGCTGGCCGCCACCGGCGCGGAAGCGGCACCAGCAGCGAACGGCAAAAGCAGCGACGCGATCAGGGCGATTCTGGAGAGCTGGTTCATGGCAATGGCCTCACTATTTGAAAAGCATTGCGGCCGGGCGGAATCCTGCCCTGTTCAATGGGTGACGGAAGGACCGTCCCGGCCGTGTGTCGCGGGATCATCCGCAACATCGATGAAGCCAGTATGGACCCTTTATTGCGCCGCACAATCACGCTTGATGATGCGGTGCAAAATAAAACTTATGGTGAAATCATTGCCACCGTCCGATTGCTCGCACGCGAATCTCATTCATTGATCGCACTGCCATCAACGACAATAGCCGGAACACCAATGAATAATGAAAACATTCCTGTTTTCAGCGATCTGCAAAATGACTCATACAGATCATTTGCATCATTCAGCAGTATTCGACGCGTTTGAGGTCCGGCGCCGCGATTGAGCCGGTTGCGACCGCCACGCCGCAGTCAAGGCTCTGCGGAAGCGTCCGCGCCGGCCAGCAGTTGGGCACCGAAACGCGCCACCAGCGCGGTGATCGCGGCTGCGGCGCCGATCAGCGCCGCGTGCAGGCCCCAGAAGCTGGGGCCGGGCAGATGTTCGAGCAGACCGCCCAGCCAGCCCACCAGGTTGTTGCACAGGAACAGGTGCACGTAGTACACGCCGATCAGGGTGCCGCCAAGGCCCCTGGGGGCGGCACGCGCGAACAACGCCAGGCCGACCGGGAACACATTGGCGAAGCCGATTGCATTGAAGCACTCAAATCCCAGCACCCACGCGATGCCGGCCTTGTGCCCGGCGGACGACGCCTGCGCCGCGCCCACCAGGCACAGTTGGCCCAGCACGCCGATCGCGGTGCCCAGCGCCATCTTCCAGATTTCTGAAGGTTCGCGGTGGCGGCGCGCCCACCAGCGCCAGAAAGCCACCGCCGCGAACAACGAACTCACCGACGCCACCGCATCCAGCGCGATCAGCCAGCTGGTCGGCAGCGTGCGGCCGAAGAACGTCAGATCGACGTGGTCCGGTACCCACAGCAGGTAGGCATTGAAAATCTCCTGATTGCCGACGGCACCGACGGCCATCACCGGCAGCAGCAGGATCAGCAGAGCGACGGCACGCCGTTCGCGCGACGCCAGGGCGTGCGGCGCAGCAGGCGGGCGTGACACCGCGCGGCTGCGCGGCGCTTCGACCGGAAGGCTGGGCCTTCCAGCCAGATAGACCAGCAGCCCGATCAGCATGCCCACGCCGGCCGCACCGAAACCATAGTGCCAGCCGTAGCCTTCGCCCAGGGTACCGGTGACCAGCGGCGCAATGATCACGGCCGCATTGATGAACAGGAAGTAGATCTGGAAGGCGTCGGCGCGGCGCAGGTCGTCCGGGGCGTAGAGCTCGCCGACCTGGCTGGCGATATTGCCCTTGAAACAGCCCACCCCCAGCAGCAGGAGCAGCAGCGCCGCCAGGAAACAGGTCTCGAAGGCCATCAGGAAGTGTCCCGCCGCCATCAGCAGGGCGCCGACGGTGATGGTGCGCGTGCGTCCCCACAGGCGGTCGGCCAGCGCGCCGCCGGCGATCGGTGTGAGATAGACGGTGCCGGAGTAGAGGCCGAAGATCGCCGACGCCAGCGCCACCGTCGACAGCGGATGGCCGTAGAGGCCTTCGAGCATGGCGCGGAAGCGCGCGAAACCGGCGATGTTCCCGACATGGCCGGGCAGCAGCAGCTGCCGCGTCATGTACAGCACCAGCAGGGTCTGCATGCCGTAGTAGGAAAAGCGCTCCCAGGCCTCGGCGAAACCCAGGTAGGCCAGGCCGCGCGGATGCCCCAGGAAGGCGCGATCCGCGCGGTCGGCGCGGTCGGCGCGCGCTGCGCCGGCGCCGTCGGACATCCTCAGCCGACCCAGCGGCGCGCGTTGCGGAACATGCGCAGCCAGGGACCGTCCTCGCCCCAGCCGCTGGCCTGCCAGGAATACTGGACGGTGCGGAAGGCGCGCTCGGGATGCGGCATCAGGATGGTGAAGCGGCCGTCCGCAGTGGTCACGCCCGTGAGGCCGTCGGGCGAACCGTTGGGATTCGCCGGATAGCGCGTCGCGGGCCGGCCGTAGCCGTCGACATGGCGCAGCACGCCCAGACTGGCCGCCTGCAGGGCATCACTCTGCGAGCGGAACACCAGCCTGCCCTCGCCGTGCGCGATCGGCACCGGCAGACGGCTGCCGGCCATGCCGCGCATGAACAACGACGGGCTGTCGAGGATCTCCACCTGCGACAGGCGCGCCTCGAACTGCTCGGAGCGATTGCGCTGGAACTGCGGCCACCACGCCGCACCCGGAATCAGCGCCGACAGGCCGCTCATCATCTGGCAGCCGTTGCAGACGCCGAGGGCGAAGCTGTCGCCGCGCTGGAAGAAGGCCTCGAATTCGTCGCGCGCCCGGCTGTGGAACAGGATCGAGCGCGCCCAGCCCTGTCCGGCGCCAAGCACGTCGCCGTAGGAAAACCCGCCGCAGGCGGCGATGCCCGAGAAATCGGCCAGATGGACGCGTCCGGCCAGGATGTCGCTCATGTGCACATCGACTGCGGCGAAGCCCGCACGATCGAAGGCGGCTGCCATCTCGACCTGCCCGTTGACGCCCTGCTCGCGCAGCACAGCCACGCGTGGCCGGCGGCCCAGATTGATCAGCGGCGCGGCGATGTCGTCCTGCGGGTCGAAGGTCAGTTGCGCATGCAGACCGGGATCATCGCGATCCTGCAGCGCCTGGTAGGCCTCGTCGGCGCAGTCGGGATCGTCGCGCAGCGCCGCCATGCGCCAGCTGGTCGAGGACCACAGCGCTTCCAGCCCGGCCAGCGGCGCTGCGTGCACCGGCACGCCATCACGCTGGAGCGTGATGGCGTCGCCCGCGGGAATCAGGCCGCCGAGCGGATGCAGACAGCCGTCCAGTCCGGCTGCCACCAGCCGCGCCAGCACTGCACGGCGCTGGCGGCTGCGGATCTGGATCACCAGACCCGGTTCCTCGCTGAACAGCGCGGCCAGCGCGTCGTCGCCGCCCGGCAGCGTGGCGAGATCGAGTTGCAGGCCGGCGCGTGCGCAGAACAGCATCTCGAGCACGGTCACGATCAGGCCGCCGTCGGAGCGGTCATGGCAGGCCAGCACCAGGCCTTCCGCGCGCAAGGACCGCATGGCAGTGAACAGCGCGCGCAACAGCTGCGGCTCGTCGAGGTCGGGACAGCGGTCACCGACCTGTCCGTACACCTGCGCCAGCGCGCTGCCGCCCAGGCGGTTGCGGCCGCGCGACAGGTCGATCAGCAGCAATTCGCTGGGCTCGGGCAGTTCCGCCGGCTCGGGTGTCAGCGTGGCGCGCACATCATGCACCGGCGCGAAGGCGCTGATCACCAGCGACAGCGGCGCGGTGACCCGCCGTTCCTCGCCGTCCTGCTGCCAGACGGTACGCATCGACAGCGAATCCTTGCCGACCGGAATCGCCAGATCGAGCTGTGGACACAGGTCCAGCGCAAGGGCGCGCACCGTGTCGAACAGCGCGGCGTCCTCGCCTGGAGCGCCGGCAGCCGCCATCCAGTTGGCCGACAGCTTGATGTGTTCGAGCGCCACCACATCGGCCGCCAGCAGGTTGGTGATGGCCTCGGCCAGCGCCAGCCGGCCGGATGCCGCCGGATCGATCAGTGCCACCGGCGCGCGTTCGCCGATGGCAAAGGCCTCGCCATGGTGGTCGCGGAAGCCGGCGGCGGTCACCGCCACGTCGGCCACCGGCAGCTGCCAGCGCCCCACCAGCGGATCGCGCACGCACAGGCCGCCCACGGTGCGGTCGCCGATGGTGATCAGGAAGCGCTTGTCGGCCACCCCGGGAAGCTCGAGCACGCGCGCCAGCGCCGCGCCGATGCCGACCCCGGACAGGTCGAGCGGCTGCAGCGCGGGCGGCTGGCGCCTGACGTCGCGCAGCATGCGCGGCGGCTTGCCGAGCAGGGCATCGAGATCCATGTCGACCGGGTGGTCGCCGAAACGCGGATCCAGCACCTGCAGGCGATGCTCGGCGGTGGCCGTGCCGACCACCGCGAAGGGACAGCGTTCGCGCTCGCACAGCGCGGCGAACCCGGCCAGGCGCTGCGGCGCGATCGCCAGCACGTAGCGCTCCTGCGCTTCGTTGCTCCAGATCTCGCGCGGACTCATGCCGGGTTCTTCGGAGGGCACCTTGCGCAGATCGAAACACGCGCCGACGCCGCCACCGTGCGCCAGTTCGGGGAAGGCGTTCGACAGGCCGCCCGCGCCCACGTCATGTACCGACAGGATCGGATTGGCATCGCCGAGCTGCCAGCAGCGGTCGATCACTTCCTGGGCGCGACGCTGCATCTCGGGATTGGCGCGCTGCACGGAATCGAAGTCGAGCGCCTCGGCATTGACGCCGGTCTGCATCGACGAAGCGGCGCCGCCGCCCAGGCCGATGCGCATGCCGGCTCCGCCCAGCTGGATCAGCAGGCTGCCGGCAGCCAGCGCGTGCTTGTGCGACTGCGGCGCGTCGATGGTGCCAACGCCGCCGGCCAGCATGATCGGCTTGTGATAGCCGCGCCATTCGCCGGCGTGCCGGATCTCGAGGGTGCGGAAGTAGCCGCCCAGGTTGGGACGGCCGAATTCGTTGTTGAACGCCGCAGCGCCGATCGGGCCGTCGAGCATGATCTGCAACGCCGACGCGATGCGCGCCGGACGCTCGCCGCTGTCGTGCTCCCACGGCTGGGTGGCGCCGGGAAGGCACAGATTGGACACCGAGAAGCCGGCCAGCCCGGCCTTGGGGCGTGCGCCGCGGCCGGTCGCGCCTTCGTCGCGGATCTCGCCGCCGGCGCCGGTGGCAGCCCCGGGAAAGGGCGCGATCGCAGTCGGGTGGTTGTGCGTCTCGACCTTGGCGACCAGATGCGCAAGCGCATGGCGGTAGGCGTAGCCCTGACCATCGGGCTGCGGATGGAAGCGCTCGGTCGGGCCACCTTCGATGATGGCAGCGTTGTCGGCGTAGGCCACCACGGTGTGCTCGGGATGCGCGCGATGGGTCTCGCGGATCATCGCGAACAGCGACTGCGGCTGGCGCTCACCGTCGATCACCCAGTCGGCATTGAAGATCTTGTGACGGCAGTGTTCCGAATTGGCCTGGGCGAACATCAGCAGTTCGGCATCGGTCGGATCGCGGCCGGCCGCGCGGTACAGGTCGAGCAGGTAGTCGATCTCGTCCGGCGCCAGCGCCAGCCCCAGCGTCTGGTTGGCCGCGACCAGTGCCGCCCGCCCGTCGCCGGCGAGCGCCACGTGCCCGAGCGGCTGCGGCTCGAACTCGGCGAACAGACTTTGCGCCTGGTCGAGCGCATACAGCACGCTTTCAGTCATCGGATCGTGGAGGACGGCAGCGCAGCGCTCGAGCAGTGCGTGTTCGGGAGGCGAACTCGCGGCGATCAGCCCGAGCGAATACAGGGTGGCGCGCTCCACGCGCAGCACCGCTTCCAGACCGCAGCCGCGCACGATTTCGGTGGCCTTGCTGGACCACGGCGAGCGCGTCCCGATGCGCGGCGTCACCAGCACCGGCGCATCGCTGGAGCGCGCTGCGCGCATCGGCTCCCCGTAGCTCAGCACGGCTTCGAGCCGGGCCTTCTGATCGGCGTCGAGCGGCGCTGCCAGGTGCACCAGATGCAGATGCTGGGCCTGCAGGTGCAAGGGCTGGCCGGCGATCTCCTGCAGCCGGCGCAGCAGGCGCTCGCGGCGGAAGGACGACAGGGCGAGCGGCCCGCGGAGAGTCAGGAAAGTGGACATGGAGCTGGTCTGGGGGCGCGCAAAACAGGATTATAGCCAAACCCGCCGGTACACCGCCCGGCTCGCGCTGTCCGGCCGCGGCCGGTGCCGCGCGGACGGCTGGCGCCCGTGCAGCAGCAGACGCGCCAGCGCGCGCCATGCGGCGGGACAGGCGCCGGCAGGACAACTGCGCCAGCCGGACCGCGGCAGGTGCAGCGCCAGCCAGCCCGCGTCGAGCCGGCTGGCAGCCTGCGGCGGCAGCAGCTGCCAGCGCTGCGCGTCGCGGTGGCACCAGGTGCCGCTGGCCGACACGTCGAGCAACTGGACCTCGACGCGCCCCGGCCAGCGCCACGCGCGCTGAGGTGCGCGCCGGCAGCGCCAGGCGCACGCGGCAAATCGCGCGCCACAGGCCAGCTGCAGCAGGCCGGCACAGGCCGTCGGCAGGCCGCTCTGCCAGATGCCGACCATGGCCAGCAGGGGTGGCAGCAAGGCCAGCCAGGTGGGCCGGGTGTTGGACGCGTGAAGGCGGATCTGCATGATAGGATCACAGCATGGACATTCCGCCCGTTTCCGGTCCTGCGCATCACGATCAGGACAGCTGCCTTTTCGAACCGGCCCCCGCCCAGCCGGAACTTCCTGGCCTGGCCTGGTGCGACCTGGACGACCGCGACCTGCTGCGCGTCGAAGGCAGCGAGGCCGAGACCTTCCTGCAGGGCCAGCTGACCCAGGACATGACGCGCTTGCGCGAGGCGCGCATGCTGCTGGCCGCACACTGCTCGCCCAAGGGGCGCGCAACCGCGCTGTTCCGCGTCTGGCGCCTCGACGACAGCTTCCTGCTCGACCTGCCTGCGGGCATGGGCGCCGCTGCCCGGCGGCGCCTCGCGATGTACGTGCTGCGCGCCAAGGCGACGGTGCACGATGCGCGCCCGGACTGGGAAACCACCGGCGTGGCCGGCAGCGCTGCTGCCGCCTTGCTGCAGGCCGGCGGCCTGGCGGTGCCGCGCGAAGCCGGCGCCCTGACGCACAGCGCTGCCGTGGTCTGCATCTGCCTCGGTCCGTCGCGCTGGCTGGTGCACAGTGCGCGCGGCGAGGACGGCGGCCTGCGCGCGCGTCTGGCGGCCTGCAGCGATCCCGACCGCAGCGGCTGGCTGCTGGCCTGCCTGCGCGACGGCGATCCGGAAGTGCTGCCGCAGACCATCGATGCCTTCGTGCCGCAGATGCTGAACCTGGATACGCTGGACGGCATCAGCTTCAAGAAGGGCTGCTATACCGGGCAGGAGATCGTGGCGCGCACCCACTTCCTGGGACGAGTGAAGCGGCGCATGCGCCGCTTCGGCTACCGGGGTGCACAGCCGCCGGCACCGGGCAGTCAGGTCGCCCTGTGCGGTCCGGTCGCGTTTCCGGCCAGCGGCGCGACCGACGAGACGGCCGGCGCGCACGCCCTGGTGGTGTGGTCGCTGGCCACCCACGAGGGAGGTGGCGAGGCGCTGGCCGTGGCGAGCGTCGCCGTCGACGCGTGAGCACGCGCGACCTGTTCGTGTGGTATCGCTGCCCGGCGGCGCAGGCACAGGCCGTGGAGGCCGCCGCCCGGCGGCTGCTGCGCACGGTGGCGCACGAGTTCGGCCTCCACGGCCGGCTGCTGCTGCGCCAGGAGGCCGACTGCACCTGGATGGAGCACTACGCCGGCATTCCGGCTGCGGTGACGCTGCCGGCGGTGCTGGCGTGCATGCAGGCAGCCTGGTCCCCGGCCCTGCCGGCGCGTCACGCCGAACCCTTCGCCGAGCGGCACGGCGAGGCAGACCCGCCATGAGCGCGCACGCAGCCGGCAGCGGACATTTTGGCGCCTGCCCGCACGACTGCCCCGACACCTGCGCGCTGCGCCTGCAGGTGGTCGACGGCCGCGTGACCGAGGTGGCCGGGCGCGCCGATCACCCCGCCACCGACGGCTTCATCTGCGCCAAAGTGGCGCACTCTCCCGAGCGCATCCATCACCCCGACCGCCTGCGCACGCCGCTGCGCCGCATCGGCCCCAAGGGCAGCGGACGTTTTGCGCCGATCGGCTGGGACGAGGCGCTCGACGAAATCGCCGAGCGCTTCGGCGCCATCGCAGCCGGCCCGGACGGGCCGCAGGCGATCCTGCCCTACAGCTATTCCGGCACGCTGGGATTCGTGCAGGGCGGCTCGCTCGACCTGCGCTTCTTCCATCGCCTGGGCGCCAGCCGCCTGGACCGCACCATCTGCTCGACGGCAGGCGAGGCCGGCTTCCGCGCCAGCATGGGCGCCATGGTCGGCATGGACGTGGCGCGTTTTGCCGATGCGCGGCTGATCGTGCTGTGGGGCACCAACCCGATCAGTTCGAGCATCCACCTGTGGTCACGCGTCGCCAGCGCCCAGCGCCGGGGCGCGATGGTGGTGGCGATCGACCCCTACCGCAGCCTGTCGGCGGCGCGCGCCAACTGGCACCTGGCGCCCCTGCCCGGCACCGATGCCGCGCTGGCGCTGGGGCTGGCGCACCTGCTGATCCGTGATGGCCGGCTCGACCGTCAGTGGATCGACAGCCATACCACCGGATTCGCGGCCTTTGCCGAGCGTGCCGGCGAATACCCGCCACAACGCGTCGCCGCCATCTGCGGCATCGCCGAGGCCGACGTGGAGCGCCTGGCCGCCCTTTACGGCGGCCAGGGACCGAGCGCGATCCGCTTCAACTCTGGCGCGACGCGCCACGGCGGCGGCGCCAGCGCGACACGCGCCATCAGCTGCCTGCCGGCGCTGACCGGGGCGTGGCGCCACGCCGCCGGCGGCATGCTGTTGTCGAGTTCCGGCTGGTACCCGGTCGATTGGGACGGCCTGGGCCGGCCCGATCTCAGCCCACCCGGCACGCGCAGCATCAACATGTCGCAACTCGGCGAGGCCCTGCTGTCGGCGCGCCCGCCGGTGCGCGCGCTCTACGTCTACAACAGCAATCCGGCCGCCGTCGCGCCGGACAGCGTGGCGGTGCGCAAGGGCCTGGCACGCGAGGACCTGTTCACGGTGGTGCACGAGCTGTTCCAGACCGACACCGCCGACTGGGCCGATCTGCTGCTGCCAGCCACCAGCCAGGCCGAGCATTTCGATCTGCACAAGAGCTATGGCCACCTTGACCTGCTGCTCAATCCACCGGCCATCGCGCCGCTGGGCGAAGCGCTGTGCAACAGCGAGCTGTTCCGCCGTCTGTCGCGCCGCATGGGTTTCGACGATGCCTGCCTGTACGACGATGATCTTGTGATTGCACGCTCGGCGCTGGACTGGCAGCACCCGCATCTGGCGGGCCGGCGCTGGGAGGACCTCGAACGCCAGGGCTGGCTGCGGCTGAACCTGCCCGAGCCCTTTGCCCCTTTTGCCAGCGGCGGCTTTCCGACGCCGGACGGGCGCTTCCGCTTCTGCCTGGATGCCGGCGAGGCCGCGCGCCGCGGCCTTCCCGCAGTTCCCGACTTCGTGCCGCCACGCGAAAGCCACGCCGCCGACCCGCAACTGGCGGCACGCTATCCCCTCAACCTGCTCACGCCGCCCGCCCGCCACCGGCTCAACTCGAGCTTTGCCAATCTGCAGGTGGTGGCAGGCGATGGCGCGCCGCGACTGGAAATGCATCCGCAGGACGCGCGCGTGCGCGGTCTCGCGACGGGCACGCGCGTGCGCGTCCACAACGACCGTGGCAGCTATCAGGCCGAACTGGTGGTCAGCGATGCCGTACGCCCCGGCGTGGTGGTGTCGCTGTCGCTGTGGTGGCAGAAGCACGCCGCCGATGGCTGGAATGCCAACGCCGTCACCTCCCAGGCGGTGAGCGATGCCGGCGGTGGCGCCACCTTCTACGACTGCCTGGTCGAAGTGACGGCCGTCGAAGCGTCGCCATGAAAGCTCATGCTGCGATGGACGATGCCGGCATCGAGGAAATCCGCGCCGCTCGCGACGAAGCCGGAGCGCTCATAGAACGCCACCGCATCGACCTGCGCGTGCAGATGGATGTGCCGGTCGCCGCGACCCAGCGCCTCCGCCAGCAGCAGCCGCAGCAATGCGGCGCCCACGCCACGCCGGCGCCATGCGGCCAGCACCGCCATGCGGCCGATCCGGCCGTCGGGCAGCAGGCGGCCGGTCCCAATCACCTGCCCGTCGGCGGCAAAGGCGGCGGCATGCCGACATTCCGGATCCAGACCATCCCACTCCAACTGTTCGGGAACGCCCTGCTCGATCACGAACACGGCGTGACGCACGGCCGCAAGCGCCGGACCATGGCGCGCCCAGTCGACCAGGGCCAACTGGAAGCCGGCCATGTCGCCGGCAGGGGTCGGAACAGGTGTCATGGCCTGGCCTGCAACGGGAACAGGCCCGACTGTGCCGCAGGTCCGGCGGGCCGCGCAAGCCGGTACACGGTGCCGGCATGCTGATGCGGCTGGCAATCGCGCTGCTGTGGCTGATCCAGTGGCTGCCGCAGCGTGCGATCAACGGTCTGGCGGCAGTGCTCGCACCGCTGGTGCGCCGGACCAGGGCCGCGCGCACCGCGCGCATCAATCTGCGCCTGTGCTTTCCCGAACTGGCCGAGCCGGCGCGTGCCCACCTGGAGGGCGCCTATTTCCGGGCCCTGGTTCGCAGTTTCCTGGAATTGGGATTCGTATGGTTCGCTTCTCCGGCGCGGATCCGCGAGCGCGTGAAGTTCCGCGGCATGGACAACTACCACGCCGTGGCGGACGGACCGGTGATCTGGCTCGCCATGCACGCGGTCGGACTCGAAATGGCGGGCGCGCGCATCGGACTCGATTTCCGCGGCGTCGGCTTCTTCACGCCGCACAAGAATCCGGTGCTGGACCGCGTGATCCGGCACGCGCGCGACCGCCTGGGCGACGTGGTGATGGTCGATCGTCGCGACGGCCTGCGCCCGCTGGTGCGCGCCGTGCGCGACGGGCGCCGCCTGTACTTCCTGCCGGACATGGATTTCGGCGAGCGCGATTCGATTTTCGTGCCCTTTTTCGGTATTCCCGCCGCGACCGTCACCACGCTGCCGCGGCTGGTACGCCTGACCGGCGCGCGCGTGCTGCCGTGCGTGGTCAGTCAACTGCCTGGCAGCGGCGGCTACGAGATCGAGTTCCTGCCCGCCTGGCAGGATTTTCCGGGCGCGGATCTGGAAGGCGATGTGCGGCGCATGAGTGCCTTTGTCGAGGAGCAGGTGCGGCGCCGACCCGATCAGTACTTCTGGGGCCACAAACGCTTCCGCACGCGGCCCGATCCGGCACAGGCCTCGCCCTACGCCTGACAGCGGCACGCGCGCCAAACCGGCGGATTTACTATACTGCGGTGATGCGGATGGGGCAGGATCTGCCGGAATCGCAAGGCATCCGGCTGGGTGATGTATTGACATTGACCATGCCGAAGACTTAGATAGGGCGCGAACAAGGCGCCAGGCCGCCAGCCATGATGGCAACGACCCGGCGGACCCCCCGGGTGCAGGAGAACACGCATGCTCGGGCCCTCCGAGATACTTGTCGTCGAAGACTCGCCGGATAGCGTCGTGGTGCTGGCCAACGCCCTCACCCGGACTTTTCCCGGCGCACGCCTGACGCTGGCCGGCAGCATCCGCGAATTCCATTCCAGGATGGCCGGTCTGGGCGCGCTCGATCTGGCCGTGGTCGATCTCGGCCTGCCCGATGGCAGCGGCCATGAGGTCATCGATTGCGTACGCGCGCACTGGCCCGAGGCGCAGATCCTGGTTTACACCTTGTTCGACGACGACGGCAACCTGTTCGAGGCGCTGAAGAAAGGCGCCAATGGCTATCTGCTCAAATTCGATCCGCCGGCACGCCTGATCGCCGCGCTTCGGGCGATCATGGACGGAGAACCACCACTTTCACCGAAGATCGCCTTGCGCATGCTGCGTGAATTCACCCACATGGGCCGCGTGCCCAGACCCGAAGACCACACCGACGCCGAGGCGGACAACCTGGAAGAGGAGCATGCGCGCGACGACTCGAACCTGACGCCGCGCGAACTCGAAACGCTGACCCTCACCGCCAAGGGCCTGCGGCTGCCCGATCTTGCAGAAAATCTGGGCGTGACGCGTTCGACGGCTGCCACTTACCTGAAACGGATCTACCGCAAACTCGGAGTGAACAGCCGCGCCGAGGCCACGACCGAGGCGGTACGGATGGGACTTGTGAAGATTGCGCGTGGTACGGGTGGATGAACTCGAAGCCGCCCTGCCGGATCCGGCAAGGCGCGACATTCCGGAAGAAGTCGATGGCTTTTCGGTAGAAGCCCTGCTCGGCGATACCGGAATCGGCACGGTCTACCTGGCGCGTCAGCGGCGCCCGGAGCGCCGGGTGGTGCTGCGCGTGCTGCCCGGGATTCCGGCCGCGCCATCGGATCGCGCGCGCGCCGAACGCGAACTGGGCGTGCTGCTGGAGCTCAACGAGGCCTGCCTGCCGCGCCTGTTCGCCAGCGGCAACTGGCAGTCGCCGGCTGGCGAGCTTCCCTATCTGGTGATGGAGTGCATCGACGGTCGGCCGCTGCTCGAAAGCTGCGCGTGCGCCGGCCTCGACCTGCGTGCACGCATGCAGCTGCTGGCGACGATCGCGCGCACCGTGCATGCCCTGCATTGCCGGGGGGTCGTCCACGGCGGCCTGGCATCCCACAACATCATCATCACCGCCGGCAAGGAGCCCAGGATCCTGGACGCCGGCAGCGGTGCCTGGCGCGCCAAGCCTGCCGCCGCTGCGGTGCCCCAGGCCGAGCCGGAAGCGGAGCGACACGACCCGGCCCCTGCGACCGGCGGCCCGGAAGCCGACATCCGCGCACTCGGCCGCATCGGTACCGAACTGGTGGCATTGGCCGAACCGGTCCCGGCCGCTTCCCGTGCCGCAAACCGCGTGGTGCCGGATGACCTGTTCGCGATCCTGCGGCAGGCCACCGGCGCGCGCAATGCCGCGGCCTACGGGTCAGCGCTGGAGTTCGCGCTGGACATCGAATGCTGGCTGGAATCGCGCCCGGTGACCGCGCGCCCTGGCAGTGCACTGCACCGGGCGCGACTGTTCGCCTCCCGCCACCGCGCGGCGACGGTCGGTGGTGTGGCCGCCATGCTTGCCCTCGCCGGCATGCTCGCCGCCAGCGTGCACCTTGCAGGCGGCCAGCGCGCCGCCCTGGCGCGTGCCGAGACGCGCTCGCGCGAGCTGGCCGCCGCCAACCACTTCCTCGGCACCACCCTGCTCGCCAACGAGCGCGCCCACGCCGGTGGCCATCCCGGATCGCTGCGTTCGGTGCTCGATCAGGCGCGCGCTCAGCTGCTCGAATCGCAGGACATGTCCGATGCCGTCGACGTGCGCGTGCGCGCCCTGCTCGGCGAAACCTACGCCGGCCTCGGCGACGTCGCGACCGGCCTGCCGATGCAGGAGGAAGCCGTGGCGCGTGCCGAGGGCTCGCAGGAAGTGGACGCCGTGCTGCGCAAGCAGGCCACCATCGGGCTGGCCAGGACGCTTGCCGGCAATGGCCAGGCCGCGCGCGCGGTCAATCTGCTCAAGCCCATGCTGGGCGACGAGCCCGGCAGCGACAGCGAAGGGCGCATGAATTGGGCACGCCTGCGCACGGTACTGATCGAGGCCAGCCTGACGCTGGGCGACACCGACGCCGCCGAGCGCTACAGCCGCGACCTCGATGGATTCGCGGAGCAGTGGTTCGGTGCCACGGCCGAACCGACGCTCAATGTCCGCGCCACCCGCGTCATGATCGACTACCAGCACGCGCACTATCGCGACGTGCTGCACAACGCGCAGAAGCTGAGCGATGACATCGCGCGCTGGCAGGGTCCGCAGCATCCGGTGCGCGCCAGCATGCTGGCCCTGGCCGGCCTGGGCGCGCGCGAGATGGATAATCTTCCGCTGGCGCGGCGCCTGTTCCTCGAGGCGGCGCGGGTCAGCGAAGCGCTGTATGGCCCCGAAGCGACACGCACCCTCGACAACCGTCGCCGGGTGGCCGAGATCGACCATGGCCAGCGTCCCGCCGACCGGGGTCCGGTCAACGAGCTGCGGGCCGTGATGGAAGCCGAACAGCGCCGCTTCGGCCCGCAGGGCACCGACACCCTGGCCGCCACCGTGGCATTCGCCTCCGCTGCGCTGGACCTGGCCGACGCTGCCAGCCAGGCCGAAGGCGAGCGCCTGCTGCAGGAACTGGTCGATGGCATGAACGGCGGCACCATGCCGCGCAACCTGTCGACCATCAAGGCCGAATTCGCGCTGGCGCACCACATGGAAGCGACCGGACGCCCTGACCGCGCGCTGCAGATGTACCGCGAGGTCCGCGCCACTGCCAGCCAGTCGCTGGGTCCCCAGCATCAGCTGGTGTTCCGCTCCGGCACTGCCACCGCGCAACTGCTTGAACACCTGCGGCTGGCCGGCGAAGCACGCAAGGAGTACGCCGAGCTGCTGCCCCAACTGCGCCAGGCCTACGGCGAAAAGGACCCGCGCACGCGCCAGGTGGCGCAGCGGCTGGCGGCGCTGGCGTCGGCGGGAGATCCCAGATGAGACCCTGGTGGCCGCCCAGCGGCTGGCTGCGCCCTGGTGTGGCGCGCGCCGCCAGCCAGGCGGCTGCCGACCGTGCCACCGTGCGCGCGGATTCGCAGCACGCTGTGCACGAGGAGCGCGCGCGCATCTATCGCGACCTGCACGACGACATCGGCGCGCGCCTGGTCAGCATCCTGTCGGCCAGCACCGACGAGCGCATCCGCGAACTGGCACGCGATGCCCTGCATGACCTGCGCGAGGTGGTCTACCACGCGCGCGGCGAACCGGGCTCGCTCGAACAGGTACTGGGCGAAATCCGCAGCGAGCTCGCGGACCGTCTCAAGCTGGCCGGCTGGCGTCTGGAATGGCTGCCGGAAGCCCTGCCCGACGTGCTGCTGCCCGGCGACTGTACCATCCACGTCTACCGCATCCTGCGCGAAGCCACCACCAATGCCATCAAGCACGCCGCGCCCGGCACCCTGCGGGTGCGCATGCGCGTGCATGGCGGCATGGTCTATGTCGACATCACCGACCAGGGCGGGCAGGAACCCGATGGCAGCCTGACCAGTTCGGGCGCCGGCCAACAGGGCATGCGCGACCGCGCCGAACGCATCGGTGGCCAGCTCGCGATCGAGCCGGGCACGCTGTGCGGCACCAAGGTGATGCTGCGCTTCCCGCTGCCCGGCGGCGGCAAGCCGGCCTAGCAGCCTGTCGGACTATGCACCCGACTGGTGGCGGTTGATGAGATGATTGGGTTCATTCGCTGCAACCCGGAGTGACGCAGGATATGGCCTTTGTTCCGACCGATCGTGACACCGAGTTCCTGTTGCCGCCTTCGGTGCAGGACTGGCTTCCCGAGTCGCACCTGGCGCGCTATGTCGTCGACGTGGTGGATGCACTGGACCTGTCCGAGCTTGAGCGTGCCTACGCCGGGCGTGGCAGCGATGCTTACCACCCGGCCACCTTGCTGGCCCTGCTGATCTACGGCTACGCCACCGGCGTGTTTTCCAGCCGCAAGATCGAGCGGGCCACCTACGACTCCCTGGCGTTCCGGTTCATCGCCGGCAACACCCACCCCGATCACGATACCCTGGCCACCTTCCGTCGGCGGTTCGGCCCGCAGTTCCAGGCGGCCTTCGTGCAGGTGCTCAAGATGGCGCGCGCCAATCAACTCTCGCGCTTCGGCACGGTGAGCCTGGACGGGACCAAGATCCACGCCAACGCTTCGAAGCACAAGGCCATGTCGTACGGTCATGCGCAGAAGATCGAGGCGCAACTGCAAGCCCAGGTCGAGGAACTGCGCAGGATGGGCGAGCGCGCGGACCAGACGCCGGTGCCGGATGGAATGGATGTGCCGCAGGAGATCAAGCGGCGTGAGCAACGGTTGGCGGCCATCGCCGAGGCCAAGGCGGCCATCGAACGCGAGGCTCAGGAACGCTATGAGCGCGAACGTGCCGAATACGAGGTGAAGATGGCTGGCCGCAACGCGAAGCGGGCGGCGGGCAAGAACCCTGGGGGCAACAAGGACCCCAAGGAGCCCGAGCCTGGCCCGCAGGCGAGCGACCAGATCAACTTCACGGACGAGCAGTCGCGGATCATGCCGACGCGCGGCCAGGGTTTCGAGCAGTGCTACAACGCGCAGGCGGTGGTGGACTGCGAGACGATGCTGGTGCTGGCCACGAGCGTGACGCAGACCCCGGTGGACGTGAACCAGGTCGAGCCGATGATCGAGAAGCTGCAGCAGATCGAGGCGACCATCGGCCAACCCGAGCACCTGTTGGCTGACACGGGCTACTTCAGCGAGGCCAACGTCAAGGCCTGCCTTGCGGCAGGCATCGAACCGCTGGTGGCGCACAAGCGCGAGCAGCACAACCAGGACTGGCGGGAACGCTTCGAGGAGCCACCCGCGCTGAGGGAAGATGCCACTGAAGTCGAGACCATGAAGCACCGGCTGAAGACGCGGGCGGGACGAGCGCGCTACGCCCTGCGCAAGCAGACCGTGGAACCGGTGTTCGGCATCATCAAGTCGGTGATGGGATTCCGTCAGTTCCTGCTGCGCGGGCGGGAACAAGCTGCGCAAGAGTGGACGCTGGTGTGCCTGGCGTGGAATTTGAAACGCATGGCTGCGCTGCGCCCAAAATCCGTCCCGAGTTGGTGAAAAGGGCGAAAAGCCGCTCTCAACCTCAAAAAAAGCGCCCATGAAGCTCACTTTCTGCGCTTTACAGACGCTTTCGACCGCTGTCCCCTCGGCTGGCATCGTCAGTCCGACAGGCTGCTAGCGGATGCCGCCGCGCGACGCTTGAAGCGCTTTACGTCAATTTTTGTATTGGACAAACAGCGAGCGAGAATCATCCTCAACAGCCCGGCAGGCCGGGATGCGAGGATGCGCGCGCCTGAGCCTAGCGCGGCACCATCAGGCTGCCGATGGCGGCAATGCCCTGCGCACCGTGCTCATGGGCGGTGGCGAGATCCTGTTCGCCCAGGCCGCCGATGGCATACACGGGCAGCTCGCGTCCCTGCACCGCATGCGCGAACGCCGGCCAGCCGCGGCCAGCTGTGCCGGGATGACTGTCGGTCGCGCGCACCGGCCCCCAGACGGCAAAGTCCAGGCCAAGCCGATCCGCGTGTTCGAGTTCCTGGTCGTCGTGGCAGGACGCCGCCACCAGAGGCAGTTCGGGCCGTTGCGTCAGCGCCATCAGACGCCGCGCCTCCAGATGGACGCCATCGGCAGCGCAGGCCAGCGCCGTGGCAGGGTCTGAATTGACCAGGACACGCGCACCGGCTGCACGCGCCAGCTCCACCACCTGGGCGGCGAACAGGCGCAGCCTGGCCGGCGAAAAGCTCTTCTCGCGCACCTGGATCAGGCGCACGCCACGCTGCAGGGCCTGGCGCACGCCCAGCAGGGCGTGGGGTTCGCCGATGCGACCGGCGGCGGTGATGCCGTAGCGTTCCGGCAAGGCCAGGGCGCGCAGGATCGGCCCGTTGGCGGGCAGCATCGGTGTCAGCGCCGGCGGCCCAGGCGGGTGCCATTGCAGCGCCTGGCCTTCACGCGCGTGCGGCTTGCCTTCCCAGCGGCTGACGCGGAAGAAGCGGATGCGCACGCGCGCATGCGGATAGCTGAACTCGCGCACCAGCCAGGGATCGGCGCGCGTCGGCCGCACGCCGAGCTCCTCTTCGAGTTCGCGGTCGAGCGCGGCGCGCGGTGACTCGCCAGCCTCGACCTTGCCACCGGGAAACTCCCAGTAGCCGGCATAGACCTTGCCCGGCGGCCGGCTGGCCAGCAGGAAAGACTGGTCTGGCGCCAGCAGCACTCCCGCCACCACCTGCACCAGCTGGCGCTGGTCCGCGCCGGCCAGCTCGCTCACAGGCGTTCGAGCCCCTGGCGTCCGGCCCAGTCGCGTGCGAACTGCCAGGCGGTGCGACCGCTGCGCGCGCTGCGATCGAGCGCCCACTGCAGTGCCGCGCGGCGGAACGCCGGGTCATCCGGCGACGCTGGCGCGCCCAGAGCCGCTGCCCACTGATGGGCGATGGCCAGGTAGATGTCCTGGTCCATGGCATAGAACGACAGCCACAGACCGAAGCGATCGGACAGGGACACCTTCTCCTCGACCGCTTCGCCGGGATGGATCTCGTCGCCGCTGTGGCGCGTCTCGAGGTTGTCGCGGAACAGGTCGGGCATCAGGTGCCGGCGGTTGCTGGTGGCGACCATCAGCACGTTGTCCGCCGGCGCCGTGAGCGAACCGTCAAGCAGGCTCTTCAGTGCCGTCCAGCCGATGTCCGCTGCGTCGAACGACAGGTCGTCGCAGAACAGCACGAAACGCTCGGGGCGTGGACGCAGCAGTGTCAGGATCTCGGGCAGGTCGCCCAGGTGCGCCTTGTCGATCTCGATGCCGCGCAGTCCCTGCGCGCCGTAGTCGGCCAGCGCGGCCTTGACCAGCGAACTCTTGCCGCAACCGCGTGCGCCGCTCAGCAGTACGTGGTTGGCCGGCAGGCCGGCGACGAACTGACGCATGTTGCGGTCGAAACGCTCGCGCTGGGTGTCGATGCCGAGCAGGTCGGCCAGATGGATGCCGTGCACGTGCGGCACGGCTTCCAGCCCGCCACGTGCGCCCTGGCGTACCCAGCGCCAGGCACGGTGGCGCTCCCATTCGGGTGCCACCGGCAGTGCCGGCAGCCACGCCGAAAGCTGCGCCAGCACCTCCCGCCAGCCCGCTTCGGCCGGCGCGCCGGAGGGGGGACCCGGGGGTGCTTCAGCTCCGGTAGTCGGCATTGATGCGCACGTAGTCGTAGGAGAAATCGCAGGTCCATACCGAGGTGGCGGCCTTGCCGCGTCCCAGCTCGATGCGCACCAGGATCTCGGCGTCGCGCATGACACGCTGGCCGTCCTCTTCGCGGTAGCTGGCGGCACGGCCGCCGTTCTCCGAGACCAGCACATCACCCAGGTGCAGGCGCACGCGCCCGACGTCGAGGTCGTCGACGCCGGCGTAGCCGATCGCGGCCAGGATGCGCCCCAGATTGGGGTCCGAGGCGAAGAAGGCGGTCTTGACCAGCGGCGAATGCGCCACTGCCTTGCCCACGCGCAGGCATTCGTCGATGTCGCGTCCGCCTTCGACCTGGACGGTGATGAACTTGGTAGCCCCTTCACCATCGCGCACGATGGCGTGCGCCAGCGGCAGTGCCACTGCCAGCAGCGCCGCGCGCAGTTCGGCATAGGCCGGCTCGGATACGCTGGTGATCGGCGCGTTGCCTGCGCGAGCGCTGGCGATGATGACGAAGCTGTCGTTGGTCGAGGTGTCACCATCGACAGTGACGCGGTTGAAGGAGCCATCGGCCACTTCGCGGGTCAGGGTGCGCAGCACGTCGGCATGCACCACCGCGTCGGTGGCGACGAAACCCAGCATGGTGGCCATGTTGGGGTGGATCATGCCGGCGCCCTTGGCAATGCCGGTGACGCGCACCGCATGCCCGTCGACGCTGGCCTGGTGTGAATACGCCTTGGCCTGGGTGTCGGTGGTCATGATCGCTTCGGCGGCCTGCGCCCAGCTCCCCGCGGGCAGGTCGGCCAGCGCCGCCGGCAGGCCGGCCAGCAGGCGATCCATCGGCAGGCGCTCCATGATCACGCCGGTCGAGAAGGGCAGCACCGCCGTGGGCGCAAGCGCCATCAGGCGCGCGAGCCCATCACAGGTGGCCAGTGCATCGGCCATGCCTTCGGCGCCGGTGCCGGCGTTGGCACAACCGGTGTTGACCACCAGAGCGCGGATGTCGCCGCCGGCAGCCAGGTGCTCGCGGCACAGGGTGACGGGCGCGGCGCAGAAGCGGTTGCGCGTGAACACGCCCGCCACCGCGCAGCCGGGATCGAGCGCGAGCACGAGCAGGTCGCGCCGGCCGGGTTTGCGGATGCCGGCGAAGGCGGTGCCGATGCGCACGCCATCGATGGCCAGCAGGGTGGCGGGATCAGGGATGGCCAGGTTGACCGGCATGGCGATTCCTCAGCTGAGACGTCCGTGACATTGCTTGTACTTCTTGCCCGAACCGCACGGGCAGGGATCATTGCGCCCCACTTTGGGCAGGTCGGAGCCGTCCTCGGCGACGGTCGACAGCGCCTCCTCGTAGCCCGCATGGTGGTATTGCACGTTGGCCGGGGTCTCGACCGACTCCTCGGCGACCGCTGCCTGGACATCGGCAGGGGTCGAGACCTCGACCTGCATCAGGATGCGCGTGACCTCGCGCTTGATGGTCTCGAGCATGGCGGAGAACAACTCGAAGGCCTCGCGCTTGTATTCCTGCTTGGGGTTCTTCTGCGCATAGCCGCGCAGGTGGATGCCCTGGCGCAGGTGGTCCAGCGCGGCCAGATGCTCGCGCCAGCGCAGATCCAGGCTGTGCAGCATCACGGCGCGCTCGTAGCCGTGCAGGGAAGCCGCATCGACACCGGAGAACTTGCCCTGGTAGACCTCGCGCGCCGCTTCCAGCACGCGCGCGATCACCGCGTCCTCGTTCATGCCGGAATCCTGCGCCAGCCAGGTCCCGAGCGGCACGTCGATGCGGAAGTCCTCGAGCAGCAGGGCCTTCAGGCCCGGCACATCCCAGTTCTCCTCCGAGCTCTCGGCCGGCACATGGGCGCGGAACAGGGTGGTGATGACGTCGTTGCGGATGCCGGTGATGGTATCGGAAATGTCGGCCGACTCGAGCAGCTCGTTGCGCTGCTGGTAGATCACCTTGCGCTGGTCATTGGCGACGTCGTCGTATTCGAGCAGCTGCTTGCGGATATCGAAGTTGCGCGCCTCGACCTTGCGCTGCGCGTTCTCGATGGCGCGCGTCACCCAGGGATGCTCGATGGCCTCGCCGTCGGGCATCTTGAGCCGGTCCATGATGGCGGCGACGCGGTCGGAGGCGAAGATCTTGAGCAGCGGGTCCTCGAGCGACAGGTAGAAGCGGCTCGAACCCGGATCACCCTGGCGGCCGGAACGTCCGCGCAACTGGTTGTCGATCCGGCGCGACTCATGGCGCTCCGAGCCGATGATATGCAGGCCCCCCTCCGCGACCACGTGGTCGTGGCGGGTCTGCCACTCGGCACGCAGCGTGGTGGCGCGTGCGGCACGCGCCGTCGCGTCGAGCGACGCGTCGGATTCCAGCGCCGCCACCTCGCCCTCGACGTTGCCGCCGAGCACGATGTCAGTGCCGCGGCCGGCCATGTTGGTCGCGATGGTGATCACGCCCGGCCGTCCGGCCTGCGCCACGATCTCGGCCTCGCGCGCATGCTGCTTGGCATTGAGCACCTGGTGGGGCAGTTGCTCCTTGTCGAGCAGGGCGGACAGCAGTTCGGAGTTCTCGATCGAGGTGGTGCCGACCAGTACCGGCTGTCCGCGGCCATGGCAGTCGCGGATGTCAGCCACGATGGCCGCGTGCTTTTCGCGTGCCGAACGGAATACCTGGTCCATGCGGTCCTTGCGGACCATCGGGCGGTGGGTCGGGATGATCACCGTCTCCAGGCCGTAGATCTGGTTGAACTCGTAGGCCTCGGTGTCGGCGGTACCGGTCATGCCGGACAGCCGGTTGTACATGCGGAAGTAGTTCTGGAAGGTGATCGACGCCAGGGTCTGCGATTCGCTCTGGATGCGCGCGCCTTCCTTGGCCTCGACGGCCTGGTGCAGGCCTTCGCTCCAGCGGCGGCCCGGCATCATGCGGCCGGTGAATTCGTCGACGATCACCACCTCGCCGTTCTGCACGACGTAGTGCTGGTCGCGGTGGTACAGCGCGTGCGCGCGCAGGGCGGCGTACAGGTGGTGCATCAGCAGGATGTTGGCCGGATCGTAGAGGCTGGAGCCGGCGGGCATCAGCCCGCTCTCGGCCATCAGTTCTTCGGCCTTCTCGTGCCCGGCCTCCGACAGCATCACCGTGTGCGCCTTGAGGTCGACGTGGAAGTCGCCCTCGCCTTCTTCGCTGTCCTGCTTGACCAGACGCGGAATCAGCACGTTCACGGCGCGGTACAGCGCGGTGCTGTCCTCGGCCTGGCCGGAAATGATCAGCGGCGTGCGCGCCTCGTCGATCAGGATCGAGTCGACCTCGTCGACGATCGCGAAATTGAGGCCGCGCTGCACGCGCTCGCCTGCCGCCTGCACCATGTTGTCGCGCAGGTAGTCGAAGCCGAACTCGTTGTTGGTGCCGTAGGTGATGTCGGCGGCATAGGCGGCAATCTTGTCGGCGTGCGGCATCTGCGACAGGTTGACGCCGACGCTCAGGCCGAGGAAGCGGTGGATGCGGCCCATCCACTCGGCATCGCGGCGCGCCAGGTAGTCGTTGACGGTGACCACGTGGACGCTGCGGCCGGACAGGGCATTCAGGTAGGACGGCAGCGTCGCCATCAGCGTCTTGCCTTCGCCGGTGCGCATCTCGGCGATCTTGCCGGAGTGCAGCACCATCCCGCCGATCAGCTGGACATCGAAGTGGCGCATGCCGAGCACGCGCTTGCCGGCCTCGCGCATCACGGCGAAGGCCTCGGGCAGCAGCGCGTCGAGCGATTCGCCCTTGGCGACGCGGGCCTTGAACTCGGGGGTCTTGGCCTGCAGATCGGCGTCGCTGAGCGCCGCCATGGCGGCTTCGAGCGCGTTGATCTGCGTGACCGTGCGCCGGTACTGGCGCAGCAGGCGTTCGTTGCGACTACCGAAGATTTTCTTGAGGATATCCGAGAACATGGAATGGCCGGGGCCTGGAGAAGCTAAAGCCCGCCATGATACCAGAAGCCCATGACAGCCCCCGGAAGGGCTGGCAGGTCAAGTGTCCAGCCGCAGGAAACGCTCCGGGTCGAGGGCGTGGCCATGCTCGCGCACCTCGAAGTGCAGATGCGGACCGGTCGAGCGGCCGGTCGAACCGACCAAGCCGATCGTTTGGCCCTTGAGCACCATCTCGCCCTCACGCACGTCGATCCGCGAGGCGTGCGCGTAGCGCGTCACCAGGCCGTTGCCATGGTCGATCTCGATCAGGTTGCCGAAATCCGGCACGGCGTGCGCACTGGTCACCACGCCGGTGGCGGCGGCGGTGAAGGCGGTCCCCGGAGGCGCCGGAAAGTCGATGCCCTGGTGGAAGCGCAGTTCGCCGTTGAAGGGGTCGACACGTGCGCCGAAATTCGAGGAATGCGGTCCGTTGACGATCGGCGACACGGTGGGCAGCGTGCGGGCCATGGCGCGCACGTCGACCACGGCGGATTCGATCTGGTTGATGCGAATGCTGCGTTCCTCGATGGCGGCAGCGACCTGCATCAGCTTCTGGCGCAATCCATCGAGCGTCGGCGCCTGGGCATGGGGTTCACCGGCGGCGGGCGCCGTGACAGCGTCGCCGTCGGGCTGCGGCAGCTGCGGCGGCGGCGCCAGCCGGCTGGCATTGCGGTCGCCGCGGTTGCCGCGGTTGCCGACCAGGGTCGACAGGCGCGCACTGAAGGTGTCCAGGCGCAGCAGTTGCGCTTCCATCTCGCCCAGGCGGTTGGCCATCATGGACAGCGTGGGTCCGACATCGCTGACGGCAGGCATGCCGCCACGCGCAACCATGCCGGCCTGCGGGCCGAGCCCGCGCACCAGCACGCCGACCCCAAGCACCAGACCGACCAGCCCGCCGAGGGCGAGTGCCGCCACGGCACCCAGCTGCCAGGTCGCGAGCGTGAACGAACGCGGTGCCGACCGATGATCCGCGACTACAATGATATGCATTGCCGATCTCCCTTTGCAAAGCCTCATCGTGACTTCGACGCCCACTTCGCTGCGCGCCCTGCGCGCCGTGTTCAAGACCCTGGCTCCCGGGACGCGCTGGGAGCAGGAGACTACCATGGCCGCCCGGGTGGATCAGCTGGTTGCGGAAAATATTCCCGCGCCGTTGGCAGCGGCCTGCCGGGCCTGGCTGGAAGACGATGGAGTGTTGGTGCTGGCCTGCGCGAATGGAGCCGTTGCAGCCAAGCTGAAACAGCTTGTACCGCGCTTGCAACTCGCGTTCCATGCGGCGGAGGGCCAGATTAGATCAATCATTGTAGAAGTTCAAGCCAGCACCGCGCCGCCGGCGCAGGCGCAAAAAAAGTCGACGCGGCTGCCGCCGCCGCCGTCCGCGGCGGCAGATCTGGAGGCGGTGGCAGCACAAGTGAAGGCACCGGCGCTGGCGCTGGCCATGCGCCGGCTGGCCACGCATCTGCGCGGCGGTGAGCGCTAGCCAAGCTGAGGCAGGCGTCCGGCAGCCCGCCGCGGTCGGCGCAGGCGGTGCCTACGCCGCGTCGGGCATGGCACGCACGGCGCGGATGGCCTCGCGCAGGCCTTCGGCAATGCCGGCGATCTCGCCCTCGCTGGAGATGAAGGGCGGCGCGATCGAGATCGTGTCGCCGCTGGCCCGGTACAGGTGGCTGTGCGCAAAGCCGTATTCGAAGACGCGGAAGGCGCGCAAGCCCGGCTTGCCCGGCACGGGTTCCAGGTCCACCGCTGCGGCCAGCCCGATGTTGCGGATATCGACCACGCCAGGCTCGTCGCGCAGCGCGTGGACAGCGCTCTCCAGTACCGGCGCCAGCGCGGCGGCGCGCTCGATCAGGCCTTCCTCGCGCAGGATGCCGAGCGTTGCCAGGCCTACGGCCGCCGCCATCGGATGACCGGAGTAGGTGTAGCCGTGCAGCAGTTCGGGCGCATGGGGCGGCGCCTCGATCGAAGTGGTGGTGTCGTAGATCGCCTGGCTGACCAGCACCCCGCCCAGCGGGATGGTGCCGTTGGTCACCGCCTTGGCGAAGGTGATCATGTCGGGCTGGACGCCGAAGCGTTGCGCACCGAAGTTGGCGCCGGTGCGTCCGAAGCCGGTGATCACTTCGTCGAAGATCAGCAGGATCCCGTGCCGCGTGCAGGTGTCGCGCAGCTTCTGCAGATAGCCCTGCGGTGGCACCAGCACACCCGTGGAGCCCTGCACGGGTTCGACAATCACGGCGGCGATGTTGGAGGCGTCGTGCAGCGCCACCAGGCGTTCGAGGTCGTCGGCCAGGTGACTGCCCCACACCGGCTGGCCCTTGCTGAAGGCCATCGCGCCGGGATCCCAGGGGTGGCGCAGGTGATCGACACCCGGCAGCATCAGGCTGGAATAGGCTTTGCGGTTGGCCACCATGCCACCCACCGAGATGCCGCCGAAGCCGACGCCATGGTAGGCGCGTTCGCGACCGATCATGCGCGTACGCGTGCCCTGCCCACGCACACGGTGGTAGGCAATGGCGATCTTGAGCGCGGTATCCACCGCCTCCGATCCCGAGTTCACGAAAAAGACCTGCGACAGCCCGGGCGGGGCCATGGCGGTGACCTGCTCGGACAGCGCGAAGGTGACCGGATTGCAGACCTGGAACGGCGGCGCAAAATCCATGGTCGCGGCCTGTCGCTGGAAGGCCTCGACGATCTTCGGGTGGCCGTGCCCGATGGGCGAGCACCACAGCCCGGACAGGGAATCGAACAGCGAGCGCCCGTCGGCCGTCTGGTAGTAGGCGCCCTTGGCCGACACCACGATCTTGGGATGGCTGCGGAAATAGCGGTTGGGCGTGAACGGAAGCCAGTAGTGGTCCATGTTGATGTTCATGGCGGTGTTTTCACCTCGGAGAATGGCTGGACAGGAATCCCGGGGCCTCAGGGATCCAGACCGGTCAGCCCGATCAGTCCCATGCCCTCGGCTATGTCATCGTGGATGGCTTTCGCCAGTGCCTCGGCATCAGCCTCACGGATCGCCTGCAAGGCCTGCTTGTGCCGGTCAAGCAGGTGGGCGGTGCCCACACGTCCGTAGACCACGCGCATCCAGGGCCCGAACTGCAGCCACAGCGTTTCGATCAGGTGCAGCATGGTCAGCTGGGCGCGGGCACCGTAGATCAGGAAGTGGAAGTCGAAGTTGCTCTGCATGTACTTCTGCGCATCGCCGCCGACCAGGCTGGCGCTCAGGCGCTCGTCGGCCTCGACCAGCAGGCGCAGGTGCGCGGGTTCGATGAATGGAAGCGCCAGGCGCGCCGCTTCGGGTTCAAGCAGCAGGCGGCAATGCAGCAGGTCCTGGAAGCGCGCCCGCGTCATCGCCGGTACGCAGATATAGCGCTTGGAATGCACCTCGAGCGCGCTTTCGGCCACCAGGCGCCCGACGGCCTCGCGCACCGGCATTGGACTGACATCGAGTTCCTGCGCCAGTCCGCGGCTGGAAAGCGTTGCGCCAGGCGCGATGCGTCCGGTCACCAGGCGCAGGCGCAGTTCGCGGTAGACGCGCTCGGTCAATGATTCGCTGGCGGGATCGTCCTGGACCGGGCCAATGCCGCTGGCACGCACGGGCGCGCCAGCCTCCGTCCCGGGCGGAACGGCTGCGCTCGGTTCGGGCACACGAGCGACTACGGTCTTGCGCATGGTGCGATCACACCTGAAAGACAGGAAACGTCCACAGTATCGCGCGTTCGCAGCGAAGAGGGAAGGCCACGCCAGCGCCGATTCGCACGCCTCGGTGGAGCTGCGATCTCAGCAGCGGACGCAGCCGCGAACCGTCGCCCATTGCAGCATGGCGACCGCAAGCGGCGCCCGGCTGCGGCATCCGCAGGCCGGCTTCAGCCGGCCTGCAACGCCGCGTCCATGAAGCCCTTGGGCAGCTTGGCCGGGTCGTCGAAGGTGACCAGTTCCCAGGCGTTGGCATCGTCGAGCAGGGCGCGCGCCGCGACGTTGTTGAGGGCGTGGCCGCTCTTGCGGCCATAGAAGTCGCCGATCAGCGGATGACCGAGCAGGTAGATGTCGCCGATGGCATCCAGGATCTTGTGCTTGAGGAACTCATCGGCATAGCGCAGGCCGTCGGCGTTGAGCACGCGGAATTCATCCAGCACGATGACGTTTTCCAGGCTGCCGCCCAGACCCAGGCCCTGGGCGCGCATTGCCTCGACATCGCGCGTGAAGCCGAAGGTGCGCGCGCGCGCGACCTCGCGCACATACGAGGTGTGAGCGAAGTCGATGGTGACGGTGGGATCGATGTCCGCGAAGGCCGGGTGATCGAATTCGCCGCTGAAGGTCACACGCAGGCCCTCATGGGGGCTGAAGCGCGCGATCTTGTCGCCTTGCTGCACTTCGACCGTCTTCTTCACGCGCAGATAGCGTTTGGGCGCCGACTGCTCGGCAATGCCGGCCGACTGGATGAGAAAGATGAAGGGACCGGCGCTGCCGTCGACAATGGGCGGTTCAGGCCCGGTGAGGTCGATGTAGCAATTGTCGATGCCCAGTCCCGCCAGGGCCGACATCACGTGTTCGATGGTCTGCACCTTGCCGCCGTTGGCCTCGATGCAGGTCGACAGGCGCGTGTCGGTGACGCCGTGCGCCACCGCCGGGATGGCGGGATTGTCCGGCAGGTCGGCGCGCAGGAACACGATGCCGGTATCGGGCTGGGCCGGGCGCATGGTCATCTCGACGCGTTCGCCGGTATGCAGGCCGACGCCGCGCGTCTTGACGATGGACTTGAGGGTTCTTTGCTTGATCATGTCGTTCCGAAGCCGACGGAAGCCCCGCCGGAATGCGGAAAGTCTAGCATATTGAGGCCCTTGGCTACGCGCGCGGTGGGGCGGCCACGGCAGGCGCAATGCCAGGTCGCGCGCCGGTGGTGACGCCAGCCTGGGGGCGTGACACGCCCGGCACGCATCCGCGGGAGGGGGCGGATGCGTGCCGGCGACAGACCGGCCGGGCGGCGGCTCAGTCCGCCTGCTTGCGCAGGAAGGCCGGGATGTCGAGCGGGTCGACGCCGGAATCGCGCATGGCGCTGACACGCTCGGCGCGACCGCGGCGCAGGATCGCCGGGGCGTCGTAGGCGCCTTCGACGGCCTCGATCTCGGTGATCCCGGCATTGTCGGTTCCGGTACGCACCACGCTGAGCGGCTTCGGCGCGCTGCGCGCCACCGGCTGGCCCAGCCCGGTGGCAACGATGGTCACACGCAGCGCGTCCCCCATGGCCTCATCGATCACGCTGCCGAAGATCACGGTGGCGTCCGGCGCGGTGAAGGCGCTGATGGTGTTCATGACCTCGTGGACCTCCTTGAGACGCATGTTCTGGCTGGCCGTGATGTTGACCAGCACGCCGCGTGCGCCGGACAGGTTCACGTCCTCGAGCAGCGGGCTCGCCACCGCCTGCTGGGCGGCGACATTGGCACGGTCGATGCCGGACGCGCGCGCCGAGCCCATCATGGCCACGCCCATCTCGGACATCACGGTGCGCACGTCGGCGAAGTCGACGTTGACCAGCCCCGGGCAGTTGATCACCTCGGCGATGCCGGCAACCGCACCGTGCAGCACTTCGTTGGCAGCCTTGTAGGCGTCGGTGTAGCTGACATCGTCGCCCAGCACCGCCATCAGCTTGTCGTTGGGGATGATGATCAGCGAGTCGACATTTTGCGACAACGCCTCGATGCCTTCCTGGGCCACGCGCATGCGCTTGCCTTCGAAGCCGAAGGGCTTGGTCACCACCGCCACGGTGAGGATGCCGAGTTCGCGTGCGACCTCGGCGACCACCGGCGCCGCACCAGTGCCGGTGCCGCCGCCCATGCCGGCGGTCAGGAACAGCATGTCGGCGCCGGCAATCGACTCCTTGATCTTTTCGCGGTCCTCGAGCGCGGCCTGGCGGCCCACCTCGGGATTGGCGCCAGCGCCCAGGCCCTTGGTGATCGCCGCACCGAGCTGCAGGACGGTGCGCGAACCGCTGCGCTTGAGCGCCTGCGCATCAGTGTTGGCGACGATGAAGTCGACCCCGTCGATGCCTGCAGAGAGCATGTGCTCGACGGCGTTGCCGCCGCAGCCACCCACACCCATCACCTTGATGACCGCGCCTGCGGTCTGTCCTTCCATCAATTCAAACATTGCCCATGCCTCCCCGTTGACAAATGATACCCCGCCGCCGGGGCATCTTCAGAAATTCAGAAATTGCTGCGGAACCAGTTCCTCATGCGTTCGAACACCTGCTGGAACGATCCCACCTGCAGACGCGAGGTCTGGTTGCGCTGGAACTGGTTGTATCCCTCGATCAGCAGGCCGACGCCGGTGGAGTAGCGCGGATTGCGCATCACCTCGGACAACGGGCCGCGATACGAAGGCACGCCCAGGCGCACCGGCATGTGAAAGATCTCCTCGCCCAGCTCCACCATGCCCTGCATGGCGCTGGTGCCGCCGGTCAGCACGATGCCCGAGGACAGCAGCTCCTCGAAGCCGCTGCGGCGCAGCTCGGCCTGGACCAGCGCGTAGAGTTCCTCGACGCGCGGTTCGATGACCTCGGCCAGGGTGTGGCGCGAAAGCTGGCGCGAACCACGGTCGCCCACTCCGGGCACGTCGATGAACTCGTCGGCCGGGGCCAGTTGGCGCAGCGCGCAGCCATGCGCCACCTTGAGCTCCTCGGCATCCTTGGTCGGCGTGCGCAGCGCCATCGCCACGTCGTTGGTGATCTGGTCGCCGGCGACCGGGATCACTGCCGTGTGCTGGATCGCTCCGCCCACGAACACGGCCAGGTCGGTAGTGCCGCCGCCGATGTCGACCAGGCACACGCCAAGATCCTTCTCGTCCTCGGTCAGCACCGCCATCGCCGAGGCGAGCGGCTGCAGCATCAGGTCGTGCACCTCGAGGCCGCAGCGGCGCACGCATTTCATGATGTTCTGCGCCGCCGACACCGCACCGGTGACGATGTGGACCTTGACTTCAAGCCGCACGCCGCTCATGCCGAGCGGGTCCTTGACGTCTTCCTGCCCGTCCACGATGTACTGCTGGGTCAGGATGTGCAGGATCTGCTGGTCGAGCGGGATGTTGACGGCGCGCGCGGTCTCGAGCACGCGGTCGATGTCGGGCTGGCCAACCTCCTTGTCCTTGATCGCGACCATGCCGTGCGAATTGAAGCTCTTGATGTGGCTGCCCGCGATGCCGGTGATCACCTCGCGGATCTTGCAGTCGGCCATCAGTTCGGCTTCCTCGAGGGCGCGCTGGATCGCGGCCACCGTCGACTCGATGTTGACCACCACGCCCTTCTTGAGTCCGCGCGACAGGTGCTGGCCCATGCCGATCACCTCGAAACTGCCATCCGCGCGCACCTCGGCGACGATGGCGATGATCTTGGATGTTCCGATGTCGAGGGCGACGATCAGGTTCTTGAGGTCGCGTGGTCTGGGATTCATGAATTCGGGTCCTTGGCTCCGCTCGCGGTACGCAGCGCGAAGCCGTGGGTATATCGGAGGTCGGCGACGGCGCCGGCCGGTGCAGCTACCCGCGCCAGCTGCGGGTAGACGTTGATGAAACGCGCCAGGCGTTCCTGGATGTCCTGGCGGCCAAGCTGGATCTCGAGGCCGTTGTCGGCGGTCAGGCGCCAAGCGCCGCGCTCGGAAAGCTCGAGGTCGGTGATCGACAGCGGCAGCGAGGCCAGCCGCTGCCGCAGGGCCGAGTAGGTCTCGAGCATCAGCTGCTCGCTGCCCTTGGGGCCTTCGAAATAAGGCAGAACGCCGGAGTATTCGGCGACGAAGCGCTCGCCGAAAGTATCGAGCAGTTCGTTCTCGCCCCAGCGCGCCAGCGGACGATGCTCCTCGACCGAAACCTCGAGCGTGTCGGGCCAGACGCGCCGCACGGCCACCGAGCGCACCCAAGGCACTGCGCGCAGCTCGGCATTGGCGGCGCGCAGGTCGAGATCGAAGAAGGACCCGTGCAGCGCCAGCGCGCGCTTGCTGACCAGATCACGGTCGACCTGCTCGAGGTCGCCCAGCACGTGCACCTGGCGGATCTGGAACATCGGACGCCCGGCCACCCAGCGCATCCCGGCCCTGGCACCGAAGGCCAGCAGCGCACCAACCACCAGCAGTGCCGCGACCAGCACCAGCTGCGGCAGCAGCGGGCGCAGCCCGGGCAGGCGTGCGACCTGGCGTGGTCCGCCCATCGAGCGCGTTGCGCGCGGACGCGTGCGGATGTCCTTCATGGTGCCGGCCCGGGCGATCTTCATGCGGCGTCCCTGCCCACGATGCGCACCTCGGGTTCGAGGTGCACCGAGGTCTGCGCCGCGACCGCCTGCTGCACCCGTGCGATCAGGGTCTCGATGTCGGCAGCCGTGGCGGCGCCCACATTGACGATGAAATTGGCGTGGCGCCGCGACACCTCGGCACCGCCGATGCGGAAGCCTTTCAGGCCGCAGGATTCGATCAGGCGGGCCGCATGGTCACCCTGCGGATTGCGGAATACCGATCCGGCATTGGGCTGCTGCAGGGGCTGGCTGGCGATGCGCCGGGTCAGCAGCTCGCGGATCCGTGCCGCCGAGCGCCTGCCGTCGCCGTGCACGAAGCGCAGGCGTGCCGACAGGAACCATTCGCCCAGCGGCGCCAGTGCCGCAGTGCCGGGCGACCGGCCGATCGCCACCTGCCGGTAGCCGACGCGGAAGTCGCCGGGCGCGCGCACGCGCAACTGGCCGGCATGATCGATGGTGGTGACCTCGACCACGTGTGTCCAGGTATCCGAACCATAGCAGCCGGCGTTCATCGCCAGCGCGCCGCCGATCGTGCCCGGAATGCCGGCCAGGAATTCGGCCCCTTCCAGGCCGTGGCGGGCAGCGAAGCGCGCCACCTTGGGGGCGGCGACGCCGGCGTCGGCATCCACCAGCGTCTCGCCGTCGCGTTCCTCGACGCGCAGCCCGGACAGCGCGCCATGGGTGAGCACCACAGTGGCGTCGAGTCCGCCGTCGCGCACCAGCAGGTTGCTGCCCAGTCCCACCACGTAGAGCGGCTCGTCGGGCGCGCAGGTCTGCAGGAACAACTGCAGGTCGGCCTGGTCGGCCGGCACGAAGAAGCGGCGCGCAGTGCCGCCGGCGCGCCAGCTGCAATGGCGCTGCATGGGCTCGTGTTCGCGCAGCACGCCGCGCAGCCGCGCCTTGCCGGCTGCGGCGCCGGGTGCTGCCGCCTCGGCGGCCATGCACACGCTATGCACCGGCAGCCCCCGGCAAACGTGCCAGTTCGACCAGTCGCGGCGCCACCTGTCCCACGCTGCCGGCTCCCATGGTGATCACCACGTCGCCGTCGTGGACGCCGGCCAGCAGCGCTGCCGGCAGCTCGGCGGGTCCGCTGACGAACAGCGGCTCGACCTTGCCCAGCAGGCGGATCGCGCGCGCCAGCGCGCGGCCATCGGCGGCCACGATGGGCGCCTCGCCGGCGGCATAGACATCGGCCAGGAACAGGGCGTCGACACTCGACAGCACGCGGACGAAGTCCTCGAACAGGTCGCGCGTGCGCGTGTAGCGATGCGGCTGGAAGGCCAGCACCAGGCGGCGGCCCGGGAAGGCGCCGCGCGCGGCTGCCAGGGTGGCCGCCATCTCGACCGGATGGTGGCCGTAGTCGTCGACCAGCGTGATGCGACCACCCTGCGGCAGGTCGATCTCGCCGTAGCGCTGGAAGCGCCGGCCGACGCCGCGGAACTGCGCCAGCGCCTTTACGATGGCCGGATAGGGGGCGCCCACTTCGACCGCCACCGTGATCGCGGCCAGCGCGTTGAGCACGTTGTGCAAGCCGGGCAGGTTGAGTTCGACCTGCAGGTGGCGGATATCCGGGCGCCGGCGGGCCGGCCGGATCTCGACGCCGAAACGCATGCGCCCGGCATCCGCGCGCACGTCCACGGCGCGCACCTCGGCTTCGGGATCGAGTCCATAGCTGACCACCGGCTTGGTGACGCGCGGCAGGATCGCGCGCACATGCGGGTCATCCAGACACAGCACGGCGGTACCGTAGAAAGGCAGGTGTTCGATGAAGTCGACAAAGGCCGACTTGAGACGCTCGAAGTCCTGGCCGTAGGTCTCCATGTGGTCGGCGTCGATGTTGGTCACCACCGCCATCACCGGCTGCAGGTAAAGGAAGGAGGCGTCGGATTCATCGGCCTCGGCGACGATGAACTCGCCCTGGCCGAGCGCGGCATGCGTGCCGGCACTGTTGAGCTTGCCGCCGATGACGAAGGTCGGATCGAGGCCGGCCTCCGCCAGGATGCTGGCGGTCAGGCTGGTGGTGGTGGTCTTGCCGTGGGTGCCGGCGACAGCGATGCCCTGCTTCAGGCGCATCAGTTCGGCCAGCATCATCGCGCGCGGCACCACCGGGATGCGCGCCTGGCGTGCTGCCGTCACCTCGGGATTGTCGGCGGCGACCGCGGTCGACACCACCACCACATCGGCCTGACCGATATGGCCGGCGGCGTGTCCCTGGTGCACCACGGCGCCAAGACCCGCAAGGCGCTGGGTGGCGGCGCTGTCGCCGAGGTCCGACCCGCTGACCTCGAAGCCCAGGTTGAGCAGGACCTCGGCAATGCCGCTCATGCCAGCGCCACCGATGCCCACGAAATGGATGTGATTGACCTTGTGACGCATCAGCGCATCTCTCCCACGGGGTTGCGTCGGTCGGCACAGGCCTCGACACGGTCGGCCACTTCCGCTGCCGCATGCGGGCGCGCCAAGGCACGCGCAGCCGTGGCCATCGCCAGCAGGCGGGGGCGGTCGAGGGCGGCGATGCGCGCGGCCAGCAGCGGCGCGTCGAGACTGGACTGGGGCAGCAGTTCAGCAGCACCGGCCTCGACCAGGAAGCGCCCGTTGCCGGTCTGGTGGTCGTCGACCGCGAAAGGGAACGGGACCAGCAGCGCGGCCACGCCGACGGCGCACAGTTCGGCCACGGTCAGGGCACCGGCACGGCAGATCACCAGGTCGGCCTGCGCCAGCGCCTGCGCCATGTCGTCGATGAAGGGCCGCACCTCGGCCTGAAGGCCCAGGCTGCTGTAGGCATCGTGCATTTCGTCGAGCAACCTGGGACCGGCCTGATGCAGCACCAGCGGACGCGCCGCGGCAGGCAGCAGCGCCAGCGCCGCGGGCACCACGCTGTTGAGCGCACGCGCGCCCTGGCTGCCGCCAACCACCAGCAGGCGCAGAGGGCCGCTGCGGCCGGCAAAGCGCTCGCCGGGCGCAGCCACGGCGCTCAGCTCGCTGCGCACCGGATTGCCGCTCCAGTGGCACCTGGCCGGCCGCGGCAGGATGCGCGCCAGCGGATTGCCGCCGCGCTGGCGGAATGGGTCGGGGAAGCCCGCCACCACGTCGCGCGCGAGCAGCGCCAGGATCCGGTTGCTGAGTCCGGCCACCGAGTTCTGCTCGTGCACCAGCAGCGGACGGCGCGTGAGCGCGGCAGCGAGGCCGCCCGGGAAGGAAACGAAGCCGCCAAAGCCCACCACCACGTCGGGACGGCGGCACAGCATGGTGCGCAGGGCCTGGTATAGCGCCAGCACGGCGCGCGGGATGCCGGCGACCAGCCCGAGCCAGCCCTTGCCGCGCAGTCCGGCCACGCTCAGCCACTCGATCTCGAAACCGTGCGGCGGCACCAGACGGCCTTCGAGCCCGTTGCGCGTGCCCAGCCAAACCACCTGCCAGCCGCGGCTGCGCAACTGGCCGGCCACGGCCAGGGCCGGAAAAATGTGGCCGCCGGTGCCGCCAGCCATCATCAGCGCGGTGCGCGGATTCATGTGCGGCGCCCTCCGCTGAGATGGCGCGACTCGTAGTCGATGCGCGCCACGATGGCCAGTGCCACGCAGTTGGTGAGGATGCCGCTGCCGCCGTAGCTGAGCAGCGGCAGCGTCAGGCCTTTGGTGGGCAGCAGGCCCATGTTGACACCCATGTTCACGCAGGCCTGCACGGCCAGCCACACGCCGACACCCTGTGCCGTCAGCGCAGCGAAATAGCGCTCCATCGCCGCGGCACGCTGGCCGATGCGGAAAATCCGCCACACCAGCCAGGCGAACAGCGCGACCGTCACGCACACGCCCACCAGGCCGAGCTCCTCGGCGATCACCGCCAGCAGGAAGTCGGTGTGCGCCTCGGGCAGGTAGAGCTGCTTCTCGACGCTGGCGCCCAGCCCGACGCCGAACAGCTGGCCGCGGCCGAAGGCGATCAGCGCGTGGGTCAACTGGTAACCCTTGCCGAAGGGATCCTTCCAGGGATCCAGGAACCAGATCACGCGCTGCAGGCGGTAGGGCGACATCACCACCAGCGCGGCGAAGCCGACCAGCAGGATCAGCACCAGCACCACGAACAGGCGCCAGTTGAGACCGCCCATGAACAGGATGGCCATGGTGATCACGGTGATCACCGCAAACGCGCCGAAATCGGGTTCACGCAGCAGCAGGCTGCCGACCAGCAGCATGGCCATCGCCATCGGCATGAAGCCCTTGCGCAGGCTGTGCATCAGGGCGGCCTTGCGCACGGTGTAATCGGCCGCGTAGAGCGTGGCTGCCAGCTTCATGAATTCGGAGGGCTGCACCGTGAGCACCACCAGCGACAGCCAGCGCCGGCTGCCATTGACCTCGCGGCCGACGCCGGGCACCAGCACCAGCACCAGGCCGAGCAGGCTGATCACGAAAAAGGGCAAGGCCAGGTTCTGCCAGGTGTGCTCGGGGATGCGGAAGGCCAGGTAGCCCAGCAGCAGTGCCATCGCCAGGGAGGCGGCCTGGCGCATCAGGTAGTAGTAGCTGTGGTAGCCGGTATGCCGATCGGCCTCCGCTGCCACGATGGACGCCGAGTACACCATGACCAGGCCCAGGCCGAGCAGGGCCAGCGCCGACCACAGCAGGCCGGTGTCGATGGGTTCACGCTGGTCGCGCCAGCTGGCGGGAAGCGCGCTCATCTCAGCTTGAGGGTCGACAGCCCGGCCAGGATGAGCATCATGGTGATGATCCAGAACCGCACCACCACCTGGGTTTCCTTCCAACCCTTGAGCTCATAGTGGTGGTGGATCGGCGCCATGCGGAACACGCGCTTGCCGGTAAGCTTGAACGAGGCCACCTGCAGGATCACCGACAGCGTTTCCATGACGAACACGCCGCCCATGATGAACAGGACGATCTCCTGCCGCACGATCACCGCCACCATGCCCAGCGCGGCGCCCAGTGCGAGCGCGCCCACATCGCCCATGAAGACCTCGGCCGGATAGGCGTTGAACCACAGGAAGCCCAGTCCGGCACCGGACATGGCGGCGCAGAACACCACCAGCTCGCCGGCTCCGGGAATGTGCGGCAGACCGAGGTATGCGGCGAACACGCGGTTGCCGGCAACATAGGCGAACACCGACAGGGCTGCGGACACCAGGACCGTCGGCATGATCGCCAGGCCGTCGAGGCCGTCGGTCAGGTTGACCGCATTGCTGGAGCCGACCACCACGAAGTAGGTCAGGATCACGAAGCCGGGTGCGCCGAGCGGGATCGCGATGGCTTTCAGGAAGGGCAGGATCAGCTCGGTCTGGGCGGGCAGGCTGGCGGTGTAGGTGACGTAGAGCGCGAATGCCAGCGCGAGTGCGGACTGGCCAAGGTACTTGGCGCGTGCCGACAGGCCCTTGGGATTGCGGTGGACGACCTTGCGGTAGTCGTCGATCCAGCCGATCACGCCGAATCCCAGCGTGCCCAGCAGCACGGCCCACACATAGCGGTTGCTGAGGTCGCCCCACAGCAGCACGGTGAAGGCGATCGCGACCAGGATCAGCGCGCCGCCCATGGTCGGCGTGCCGGCCTTGACCAGATGGGTCTGCGGGCCGTCGTCGCGCACGGCCTGGCCGATCTTGTAGGCGGTCAGCTTGCGGATCATCGCCGGCCCGACCAGGAAGGACACCAGCAGCGACGTCAGCGTGGCCAGCACGGCGCGCAGCGTGATGTAGTCCAGCACCCGGAAGGTGCGCACGGAAGGCGCCAGCATGTGGGCCAGGATCAGCAGCATGCCGGGACTCCCGCCATCGATTGAAAGGGTTTCATGAGCTCAGGTCTTGCACGATGCGTTCCATGCGCATGAAGCGCGATCCCTTGACCAGCACCGTGGTGCCCGTCTGGAGAAGCGGCCGTACCCAGCCGGACACGGTGGCCGGATCCTCGCTGACACGCGCGCCGGCGCCGAATCCGTCGGCAGCGGCGGCCACCAGGCGGCCCAGCCCGATCAGGCTTTCGATGCCGGCGGCGCGCGCCGCAGCGCCGAGTTCGGCCAGCATGGCCGGCGCGCCGTCACCGAGTTCACCGAGGTCGCCCAGCACCAGCACGCGGCGGCCTGGCCGCGCGGCCAGCACGGCGATCGCCGCCAGCACCGAATCGGGGTTGGCATTGTAGCTGTCGTCGATGAGAACGGCGCCGCCTGCCAGGGTGTGCACCCGCAGACGGCCGGGCACGCCGCCGAAATCCTCCAGCGCGGCGCACGCGAGGTCGGGGTCGATACCGAGCGGCAGCACGGTGGCAATGGTCGCCAGCAGGTTGGCGGCGTTGTGCGCACCGAGCAGCGGCAGCCGGCAGGCGAGTTCGCGCGGACCGACGCGCAGACGCAGCACCTGCGCACCGGTGCGCGGGCTGTCCTCAAGCAGCGGGCCCACGTCGGCGATGGCCTGGCTGGAAAAGCGCACCACGCGATGCCGGCCCGCCGCCGCAGCCAGCAGGGCAGCGTGGGGGTCATCGGCATTGATCACCGCCACGCCATTGGCGCCGAGGCCGTCGAAGATCTCGGCTTTGGCGCGCGCCACCGCCTCCAGCGAGCCCAGCAGGCCGACATGGGCGCGCTGCACGTTGTTCACCAGCGCCACGCGCGGACGCGCCAGCGCCGACAGCGCGTGCAGTTCGCCCGCGTGGTTCATGCCGAGTTCGACCACCGCGCGCCGGTGTCCCGCGCGCAGGCGCAGCAGGGTCAGCGGCAGGCCCAGGTGGTTGTTGAAATTGCCGCGCGTGGCGAGCAGTTCGACCTGCGGATCGACACCACGGGCGCGTGCATCGGCGGCCAGCACCCAGGCCACCATTTCCTTGACGGTGGTCTTGCCGTTGCTGCCGGTGATTGCGATCACCTCCGGGTCGATGCGCTCGCGCCACCACGCCGCCAGGCGTCCCAGCGCCGCGACGGTCGACGGCACCTGCAGCACGGCTTCGGCCGCGACACCAGGCGGCACCCGCTCGACCAGCGCAGCGCTCGCTCCGGCCGCCAGTGCCTGGGCCACATGGTCGTGGCCGTCGGCGTGCTCGCCCGCCAGCGCAACGAACAGGTCACCGCGACGCACGCTGCGCGAATCGGTGCTCACGCCGTGCAGCATCTGCGCCGGCCGCGTACAGGCCAGCGCGAGCGCGGCGGCCGCTTCGCCCAGGCTGATGCCCCAGTCAGGTTCGCTTGACAGGTCCTGCACGGGATCGCTCATGGGGTTTCCTTGGTCAGGCCGAGCACGCGCCGAACCTCGTCGTGGTCCGAGAAGGGATGGCGCACGCCGGCGATTTCCTGGGTGGTCTCGTGGCCCTTGCCGGCCACCAGCACCACATCGCCCGGGCGCGCCAGCGCGATGGCATGCGCAATCGCGGCGGCGCGGTCGACCATGCACGCGGCGGGCGCCGCCTGCATGCCGGCGACGACCTCGTCCAGGATCCGTCCGGGCGGTTCGCTGCGCGGATTATCACTGGTCAGGACCACCAGATCCGCCAGACGCCCGGCGACCGCACCCATCAGCGGGCGCTTGCCGGGGTCTCGGTCGCCACCACAGCCGAACAGGCAGATCAGGCGTCCACCCGCCAGGCTGGCACGCAGCGAATGCAGCACCTGTTCGAGCGCATCCGGGGTATGCGCGTAGTCGATCACCACCTGCACACCGCCCGGCAGTCCGAGACGCTCCAGACGGCCCGGCGGCGGCGTCAGCCCTGCCACCAGGGCGGGCAGCTGCGTCAGCGCAATTCCCGAAGCCAGCGCCACCGCCAGCACCCCCAGCAGGTTGGCCAGGTTGAAGCGCCCGACCAGCGGCGAGTCGATGGCGACGCTGCCCGCCGGCGTCACCAGCTCGAAGGCAGTGCCATCGGGACGGAAGCGCGCCGCTCGCGCCCGGATGGTGTCGGCGGCCGGCAGCACGTGATCGTGCTGGGTGCAGGCCTGCACCGCGACTCCCGCTTCACGCAGCTCCGCGTGCAGGCGCGCGCCGAAGGGATCGTCGACGTTGATCAGCGCCAGGCGCAGGCCGGCGGCATGGAACAGCGCCGTTTTGGCGGCGGCGTAGTCCTCCATGCTGGCGTGGAAATCGAGGTGATCGCGGGTCAGGTTGGTGAACACCGCCAGTTCGAAGCGCACGCCATCGACGCGCCCCAGCGCCAGCCCGTGGGAGGAGACTTCCATGGCCACGGCCACCGCTCCCTGATCGCGCAGCGCGGCGAGCTGTGCCTGCAATTCAACCGGACCCGGCGTCGTGAAGCCGGTCGGCACCAGGGCTTCCGGGAAACCGGCGCCCAGGGTGCCGACGATGCCACAGCGCCGGCCGGCCGCACCGAAGAGCTGGGCGATCAGGCTGGTGCTGGTGGTCTTGCCGTTGGTGCCGGTCACGCCGATCACCTGCAAGGCTGCCGAAGGCGCGCCATAGACGGCATCCGCGATGCGGCTGATGCAGCCGCCCAGGCCGGGCACGGCCAGATGCGGCACCGGCCAGGCGGCGCTGCCGGCAAAGCCCTGTGGCTCCCACAGCAGCGCGCTGGCGCCGCGCGCCAGCGCGTCGGCGATGTAGTCGCGGCCGTCGGCGCTGTCGCCCGGGTAGGCCGCGAAGCCCATGCCGGGGCGCACGCGCCGGCTGTCGGCGGTCAGGCCCTGCATGGCCGTCAGCAGCGCCGGCAATCCGGACGGGAGCGCAGGACCGGGCTGCATCGGTGCGCGCGGCAGCATCAGGTCTCCTCCGCCGCGGAGGCCGGCACCAGCGGCAAGGTGAAGCTCTCGCTGGCAGGATCGTCCGGTGCAATGCCGAGCAGCTGCAGGGACTCGCCCATCAGGGTGCTGAACACCGGCGCCGCCACCACGCCGCCGTAGTAGCCGCCGACGCTGGGCTCGTCGATCATGACTGCGATCAGCAGACGCGGATTGCTGGCGGGCGCGAAGCCGACGAAGGACGAGATATAGCGATTGGTATAGCGGCCGTGATCCTGCTTGTGCGCGGTGCCGGTCTTGCCGGCGACGCGGAAGCCGCGTACCTGCGCCAGCGGTGCCGTGCCCTCGGGCTTGACCACCAGCTCGAGCATGTCGCGCACCTCGGATGCGGTCTGCGCCGAGAGCACCGGCCGGCCGGGCACCGGGTTGTCGACACGCAGCAGGCTGAGCGGCTTCAGGCTGCCGTCGCCGATGAACACGGTGTAGGCGCGCGCGAGCTGCGCCAGGCTGACCGAGATGCCGTGACCGTAGGCCATGGTGGCCTGCTCGATCGGGCGCCAGCCGTGATACGGCCGCACGCGACCGCCAGCCTCGCCGGGAAAGCCGATCTTGGGCACCTGCCCGAAGCCGACGTCGGTGAAGGTGTTCCACATGGTTTCGGCGGGAAGGCTGAGCGCGATGCGCGCGGCACCCACGTTGCTGGATTTCTGGATCACCTGCGCGACGGTGATCGCACCGGCCGGGTGGGTGTCGTGGATCACCGCCGTGCCGACACTCATCACGCCCGCACCGGTCTGGATGATGGTTCCCGGCGTGATCTTGTGGGCCTCCAGCGCCGCCGCGATGGTGAAGGGCTTGAGCGTGGAACCCGGTTCGTAAGTGTCGGTGACGCAGCGGTTGCGCAACTGCGCACCGGACAGATGTTCGCGCTGGTTGGGATCGTAGTCGGGGTAGTTGGCCAGCGCGAGCACTTCGCCGGTGCGCGGATCGATCACCATCACGGCGCCGGCCTTGGCCTTGTGGCGCGCGATGGCGGCGCGCAGTTCGCGCCAGGCCAGGTGCTGGATGCGGCTGTCGACCGAGAGCACCACGTCACGGCCCGGACGCGGCTCGCGGATGTTCTCGACGTCCTCGATCACCGCGCCGGCCCGATCCTTGATCACGCGACGCGCGCCGGCGACACCGGCAAGGGTCGACTGGTACGACAGTTCGATGCCCTCCTGTCCGCGGTCCTCGGCATCCGTGAAACCCAGCAGGTGAGCCATCATCTCGCCCTTGGGGTAGGAGCGCCGGAAGCCCTTTTCGGCGAACAGGCCGGCGATATGCAGCTTGCCGACCGCCTGGGCCACCTGCGGATCGACCTGGCGCTTGAGGTAGACGAAATTGCCGCGCCCGTCGTTGAGACGGCGCGCGATCTCGCTGCGCTCCATGCGCAGCAGGCGCGCCAGCGCGTCGATCTGGCCGCCGCTGAGGTCGGCATCGTCGCGGCTGGCCCAGATCGACTCGGCGGGCAGACTGATCGCCAGCGGGTCGCCGTTGCGGTCGCGCACGACGCCGCGATAGGCAGTCGACTCGATCACGCGCGAATAGCGTTCATCGCCCTTGTGCTGCAGGAAGTCGTAGTGCATGCCCTGCAGGAACACCGCACGGCCGACCAGGGTCAGGAAGCCGCCCAGCAGCAGCATCAGCAGCAGGCGCGCGCGCCAGCCTTCCAGGCGCAGGCGCAGGGCGGAATTGGCCTGGTACTTCAACGGCGGCCCCCTGGCGTCAGCACGCGCGCAAGCTTGAGCGGCGCCGCCACGGCCGACGCCGACGCCGCGTCGCTGGCGCCGGTGCCGGCGCCGGCGCCGGCGCCGGCCA
>JAGWIJ010000005.1 GCA_028873535.1 Pseudomonadota bacterium | reverse complement strand
GTCGGCTGCGGAGTCTCTTGACATGTGTATCCCATGAACTACACTCCAATGAAGCAAGTGCGGATGACCCGCGTCTATCTGGATTGGATCAATGCCCTGCGGGACGGGGCAGCGCGTGCACGCATTCAGGTGCGCGTGGATCGGTTGGTGCATGGCAATCCTGGTCAATCCAGGTATCTCGGCCAAGGGGTCAGCGAGCTCAAGATCGACGGCGGCCCCGGTTACCGCGTTTACTACTGCGAGCTCGATGGCGAGTTCATCGTCCTTCTCGCCGGCGGCGACAAGTCCACGCAGCCGCAGGACGTGAAGCTGGCGTTCGCGCTGTCAGAAAGTATTGAGGATTGACGTGCCATGGCAGAGCATCGAGGAAGCAAAGGGGCGACGACCGAGACATTGGCCTACGATGTTGCGGACCAGCTTCGTACCCCATGGGAAATGGCTGCGTATCTTGATGCGTGGCTGTCAGATGCGCCTGACGATGCTGCCGGAATTGCGCGCGCCTTGGGTGACATCGCGCGTGCGAAAGGCATGTCCCAAGTTGCACGGGACACTGGGCTGAGTCGCGAAAGCCTCTACAAGGCGCTCAGCGCCACGGGCAATCCGAGCTTTGCCACAGTTTTGAAGGTTGCGAAGGCTCTCGGTCTGAGGTTGCACGCTGAGGTACTATAGGCCGTTCCGCTGTCCTGGAGCTGCGCCAGGGTGCGGTACAGTGACTCGTGGGTCATTCCGCGTTCCGCAGCCCAGGCCCTGCGGGAACACGACAGCATCAGCGTTCCATTCGAGCCTTCGCACTCGATGTAGTGCAGGACACGGTCGGCAGCGTGGCGCAGGTTGAGGCGCTCGCATTGGGCTCGCAGACGCCGCACCTCGCGCGCCAGGTGCACGATCCATCCATTGCGAAACGATGCATCCTTGTCCAGGGCGGACTGGAACGATTTGAGCGGGAAGCCCAGCAGCGCGCCGGATTCGGCCACCTCGACATCGCAGTGATAGCGGCCGCTGCTCGCACTGGCCTCTGCGAGGAATCCGCCACGCGAGCGTTGCAGGACGATGTCGTTTCCAGCAGGGTCCCGGCGTATCAGCCGCACTTCGCCGGCGAGTACCACGAGTATCCGGTCGACACGGTCCCCGGCCCTGGCGAGGACGAATTTGAGCAAGGCGGCCGTGGTCGTGGCTGCGATGTCCGTCGGCGCCATGGCGTCCGCCGAGGACCATGCTGCGATGGACCACCGCCTGCACATGGCTGCGATGGGCGAGGATGCGCGCGGAGCCATCGATTTTCCGGCGCCGATGCCCCAGCACATGCTGGCCAACATGCGCGGGCACCTCCAGGCCCTCTCTGGCATCCTTTCCGCCATGGCCGCCGGCAACTACGCGGAAGCTGCACAACTCGCCGACGAGAAGCTGGGCCTGGCATCCCCGGGCGCTGAGGGTTGCCAGGCCGGAGGCGGCAAGGGCAGTGCCATGCCGATGTCGAGTACAAGCGACATGGACGGGATGATGGCGCAGTTCATGCCGGAAGGCATGCGAAAAGCCGGTCTTGCCATGCATCAGTCCGCCAGCGATAATCCGAAATGATAGGGACAGCAATCCTGCAGGCAGAAGGCTGACGGGATCTTCGAGGTGCAGCAGGTTGAAGATCATCGCGTGATCCTGGCTTGCATTGGCGAGACCGGTCCCTTCTGCCACGAAATCCCGGCGTACGACCTGGATGTTGGCAAGTCCTGCCCGCTGCGCCTTGCGTTTCACACCTTCGACCATCCCGGGTTCGATATCGAGCGCGGTCACCGTGCCGGAGACCCGGCCGGCAGCCGGAATGGTGAAGGTGCCATAGCCACAGCCGAACTCGACCAGGCCGCCAGTCTGCCGGCCAGCGGGGAGGAAGCGATCCAGCGTGGCTTCCGGATCGAAAAAGGAAGCCCAGTAGTCCTCCTCCGGCATTCCGCTCTCACGTCCCTTCATCGTCGCCCACCGGGAACGCGCAATGGCGGCCCTCGCCGATGAGGCCTCGCCGCTTCACGGCCGGGGTTCCTCACGGGAAGCGGCCGGCAATGGGACCGGCGGCGCACGCGCAGGATACAACGACCAGCCAGGGAGGCGCCTTCCAGAATACCAGCAGCAGGAAAGCGACCACCGCGAGTGCGAAATCGCGCACCGACAGGATGCCACCAGCCCAGACCGGCTGGTAGAAAGTGGCAAGCAGCAGACCCACCACGGCCGCATTGATCCCCAGCATCGCACGCTGCATCGCCGGGTAGCGCCTTGCTGCCTCCCACAGCGGCAGGCCTCCTGGCACCAGCAGGAACGACGGCAGGAAAATGGCGGTCAGTGCGATCGCCGCCCCCTCCCAGCCATTGGGCTGCTGCGCTGAAATCGCGCCGAGGTAGCCCGCGAACGCCGACACCGGCCCCGGCATGGCCTGCGTGGCGCCGTAGCCCGCCAGGAAGGCTTCGTTGCTCACCCATCCCGGCGGCACCACTGCCACCTGCAGCAAGGAGAGCACCACGTGCCCGCCCCCGAACACCAGCGCTCCGGCACGGTAGAAGCTGTTGAAGAGCTGCCACCCATAGCTGCCATGGTCCGCCAGCAGGGGAAGCACCAGCAGCAAGCCGGCGAAGATCGACAACAGCAGAAGTCCGCTGCGCCGTCCCAGTGCAATCGGGAGCGGCGTGTGCGGCAGCGTGGCCGACGGTTGCAAGCAGAGCCATCCCACCACGCCGCCGGCCAGGATCATCGCCGTCTGGGTCAGCGCACCGGGCAGCAAGGAAGCGACCACGGTCGCGGCCGCGGCCACACTGGCGCGCTGGCGGTCGGGACAAAGGCTGCGTCCCATGCCCCACAGTGCCTGCGCGATCACGGCCACGGTGACCACCGCGAGGCCGTGCAGCCATGGGCCCTTGGCGGCGCTGCCGACATTTGTCACCAGCAGTCCGAACAGCACCAGGATCAGCGCCGATGGCGCGGTAAAGCCGGCCCAGGCGGCGAATGCCCCAGGCAATCCGGCGCGGCTCAAGCCCAGCGCAATGCCGACCTGACTGCTCGCCGGCCCCGGCAGGAACTGGCAGAAGGCCACCAGGTCCGCATAGGCCGCGTCCTTCAGCCAGACGCGACGTTCCACGAATTCGGTACGGAAATAGGCAAGGTGCGCGACGGGGCCGCCGAAGCTGGTGCATCCAAGCCGCAGAAATGCGAGAAACACCTCGATGACCGGGTGCGGTGCGCGGTGCGGGATGCGTTCCACCTGCTGGGTCATGGGGCGCGGCAATTTCAGACGGGGCCCCTATCGGATCACAGCTCGGGTTGTCATGCCAGCGTCGGCCATAGAAAGCCTTGCGATACCGACGGGGGCGTTGCAAGCCACATCAGGTCGACTCTGGCGCTGGCGCCGTAAGACCTGACATGCGTGACGGTCCGAACAGTCAACGGAATGCGCCTGCGGCATCATTGCCCGAAATCGCTCAAGAAGCTGGGACGCCTTGCCGTAGAGCGGACACCTGCGCGCAAAAAAACTGAAGTCTGGCGTGCTCCCGTCCTAAGAAGGCCTGCGATGCACGCACAAAAACCGCCCTCCATGTCCTATGGCTTCCAGCTCGTCCCGCCACTTCTGCTTCTGTCGTCGGCGGCGGCTGCGCTCGTGATCGCACTGAATGCGGGCGCTGGCCCTGGGACGGGCTACTTGGTCGCGTGCGGCGCCCTTGGCATCCTCGGAGCCATGGCCTTGGCTTGGCAGCTCACGGCGTGGCGGCGATCGAATCTGACGCAGCGTGCAGCGATCGCATCCCTTCGAGACGAGCTCTCTTCATTGCGCCAGGAGGCCGCGAGGCGAGAGATTGCGTTCACTGGCCTCCAGGCCGCACTGGATGCTGCCGGCACGGGCCTCATCTGGGTGAACAGCGGCGGAACCACGCTACATGCCAATCAAGCAGCACGCCAGTTGCTGAATCGCTCTGCTCCGCAACTGCAGCAGAAATTTCCCGGCTCCGATCTCGATTTGCCGTGCCAATCGCAATGTGCCGCCTGGTCCGTATTCGCCGGCGCGCTCGCCGCAGCGGAAGCGAGCGGCAGGGTCGGTCCCGAGCCGCTGGCATTGGGAGAGCACACCCTGGAATGGTGGGTCGCCGCGGTTACGAACGGTGTTTGCGAGGAGGCAACATTCCTGATCGAACTGCGAGATGGCAGCACGGAAGCCAATGCGGGTGCGGAAATCTCCCAGATCATTTCGGCCGTGGAGGCAGGTGATTTCAGCCGCAGGCTGAAGGTCTCCGGAAAGTCGCCCGCGGCTCAGCAAGTTGCGAAGGGCTTTAATCGTCTCGTCGGCACGATCTCCCGCGGCCTGGAAGATACGGCCAGGGTGCTCAATGCGATCTCGCGCGGCGTGCTGACCGAGCGCGTGACCGGGGAATTCTCCGGAACCTTCGAACAACTGAAGGATGACAGCAACGGCACGGTGGATCGTCTGCGCGAGACCATCGAACGGATCCAGGGCACGTCCCACGCGATTCACGAAGCCGCGCGCGAAATCGCGACGGGAAACCTGGACTTGTCGAATCGCACTGAGCAGCAGGCGGGCAACGTTGAGAAGACCGCCAGTGCAATGGATGAGCTCAATTCCACCGTGCGCCAGAACGCCGAACATGCTCGTCGGGCGAGCGAGCTTGCGACCAAGTCTGACACTGTCGCGCGTGAGGGTGCGCGTATTGTGCTGGAAGTGGTCAACACCATGGGCACCATTCAGGAAAGCTCAAAGCGGATAGCCGACATCGTCGGCGTCATCGACGGGATTGCCTTCCAGACCAACATCCTCGCCTTGAACGCTGCGGTGGAGGCAGCACGCGCCGGGGAACAAGGCCGGGGATTTGCAGTAGTTGCCACCGAAGTGCGCGCCCTTGCTCAACGCAGTGCCACCGCTGCGAAGGAAATCAAGACCCTGATCGGCAGTTCCGTCGAACGCGTGGAGCACGGTGGGGCGCTTGCGGTGGACGCCGGCAGGATCATCGAAGACGTGGTCACCAGCGTCCGCGAGGTCAACGAACTGCTGGGTCAAGTCGCACTTGCCAGCCACGAGCAAAGTCAGGGCTTGACCCAGGTCACCGATGCCATTCAGCAACTCGACCACGGAACGCAGCAGAACGCCGCGCTGGTCGAGCAGGCCGCTGCTGCGGCAGCCAGCCTTCATGAACAAGCGGGCTTGCTGAGTGCAGCTGTTGAGACGTTTCACCTGCAAGCCGACACATCGGGCACGAGCGCGAGTGCCAGCGCAGATCTCGACTACGACACTGTGATTGCAGCGCACCTGCAGTGGAAGCATAAGCTTCGCGACTACCTCGATGGCCGTGGACCCAAGTTGGATGCGGACACCGTCGGCCGGGATGACAAGTGCGCGCTCGGTTGCTGGATTTATGGCGACCGCACCCGGGCGGCCCGTCATCCAAGATATGAGGCTCTGAAGGCCGCGCATGCCCATTTCCACCGTTGCGCAGGTCAGGTGATCCGCCACCACCAGGCGAAGGAATCCGAGGCGGCCGATGAATTGCTCAATGATGAATTTCTGGCGCTTTCCGAGCAGGCTGTGCAACACCTGCGGGCCATGAAGAAGGAGACAGCCTAGCCCCGCCCCCCTGCCAAACCGCGCAGCGGTGCCGGCAGCAGGAGCCGGGCTTCATGCCCTGCGCAAGGCCAGGGTCTCGGTCATTCGCACCGCCGCGAGAATACCGGACAACCAGGGAGAACACGTCGTGCGTTTCGATGCGGACTTTCGACGACTTCTGCCAAGAGGCCAATTCACCCGTCTGGCTCCTTGATCGACGTCGTCAACATGGTCGGCACTCAGCCGAAGATCGGAAAGGTCTCGAAGCGGCCGCGCAGCAGCGCGCTGCTATCCGGCACACCCAGCCAGCCCTCGGCCACGCTCGCATACACGCGGCGGAAATCGGTGGTGTAGCGCAGATTGTCGTCGGCGTCCCGTCCGCTCAGGCTGACCGGCTGGCTGTACTGCCCTCCCCTGACAGGACGGCCGGCGAGAAACATCGGTCCGGCCGTCCCGTGATCGGTGCCCAGATTGGCGTTCTCGGGCACGCGTCGGCCGAACTCCGAAAACGCCATCAGCACCACATCATCCGCGCGGCCGATGCGCTCCATGTCGCGCAGGAAAGCCGAAACGGCATCGGACACATAGGTGAGCAGACGGCCATGCGTATCGGCCTGATGCACATGCGTGTCGAAAGCGTTGTTGCGGAAGGACACGTAGTACAGACGGGTCGGCAGACCGGCAGCGATCAGCGCCGCCACCTTGTTCAGATCGAGCGCCAGCACGCCGTAGTCCACCGGTGTGCGATAGCTGGCGCAGGCGCTGCGCACCTGCGCCGAGATGTCGTGCGCGCTTTGCGCCAGCGCGCGCAGATAGCTGCGCATCGGATTGGGATCGCCGCTGACCGGGTCGGCACGGTCGAGCAGCGCGCCCTGGTCCGGCTCGCTGACACGCACGAAGCGCTCAGGATCATCGAAGACCACAGGCACGTGCTTTACGCTGCGCACCGCAAGCGACTGGGTGGCCGCGATATTGACCAGGTAGCCCGGTTCGGGCTGCGGACGCAGCTGGTCAGCCATGCGTCCCACCCAGCCGGTCTGCTCGCCGCTGTTCGGCGCCGCGGTATGCCAGTAGGCCATCGAGCTGAAATGCGAGAAACTGGGCTGTGCATAGCCACAGCCGTGCACGATGGCCAGATGGCCATCGTGATAAAGGCGTTCGAAGCCCGTCATGCCGGGGTTCAGTCCGAAGTGCTCATCGAGCTTGCGCACTTTGGCAGCCGGGATGCCCAGGTGGGGTCGCAGGCGATAGTACTCGTCGTCGGTATAAGGCACCACGGTGTTGAGGCCGTCGTTGCCGCCCGACATCTCGAACACCACCAGGATGCGGCCGTTGCCAGCGGCACGTGCCGGTGCAGCGCCGCCCAGCCCCAGAGCCGCCAGCGGAAGCCCGAGTGCCGAACCCAACAGGGCGCGCCGCAGACCCAGCGGCCCGGCATGAGGATGATTGCTGGACATGGGAGTGCCTCGGGCTAGTTCAGTTGGTAGTCAGGGCTGCTCAGCATCGCATGCAGCAGCGCGCGCAGATCTTCTTCCATATAGCTGCGCGCACGCTCGATGCGATCGGTGCCGAGCCTTTCGGTCAGGAATGCCGTCCACGCCGCGCGGTCGGCCACGCTGGCCGGCACGCTGAAGAAGCGCGTGGCAAACAGATCCACCACTTCGGTGCTGGTGCGTGCGTGCGCCGCTTCGACCAGCGCCGAGAGATCGGGGTTGGCCATGGTGCGCGGAATCGGCCGGATCACCTGCACCGCCTGCTGCCAGCCGCGATAACTGCCATAGCGCGTGTTGAAATCCTCGTCGCGATCGCCCTTGCGCGTCGACTCGGCCATGGCCGCCCCGGCGCTGGCCTCGCCGGGCGGCAGCGTGGCAGCGCTCACATCCATGCCGCGCCGCAGGCGCTCATGCACGGCGCGCACTTCCGGCCCGACATTGATCTGCGGGTAGCGATCGTTGGACGGCGCCAGGAAGTCCGGAAACAGCACGTCGTGTGCGAAGTTGCCGCGTTCCATCAGCAGACCGGGCGTGATCCAGCCGGCGCCATAAGCCCACCCGGCCACGGTGGGCGGGTGCAGCAGGTGCTGGCCCAGCGCGCGCGTCACCTCATTGAAATCCGGCATGCCGGGGATTTCGTGCAGACCGAGCCTGTGGTAGGTGCCGACCACCAGCTCGACCGGGCTCTTGATGCGCGTGCCCGTGCTGGCGCTGCTGTAGAAGTCGCGCGACAGCAGGATGGTCTCGAGCAGCGGCGCGATGTCGTAGTGGTTGGCGCGCAGCACTTCGCCCAGGCGATGGACGGTGGCGGCGTCGGCTTCCTCACGCACCAGGTAGCGGTAGATGCGACCCGCCAGATAGTCGGCAGTGGCAGGCTGCTGCAGGATCAGATCGATGACTTGCACGCCGTCGAAAGCACCGTGCTGACCGAACACCTCCTTGTCGCCGTCGTCGTGCTGGTCGGCGCGGACCACGAAGCGCGCCCCCTCGTAGTTCCAGCCTGTGAAGGCACGCGCCGCCTCACGGATGTCGTGTTCGCTGTAGTGCCCGACGCCCATGGTGAACATCTCCATGATCTCGCGCGCGAAGTTCTCGTTGGGGCGGCCCTTCACGTTGACCCCGGCGTCGAGGAAGGCCAGCATGGCCGGATCCTGTGCAACCGCGATCATCAGGCTGCGGAAGTTGCCCAGCCCCTGACGCTGGAAGAGTTCAAGCTGTTGCAGCATCTTGCGCCAGTCGCGCACCTTGTCCTCGTGGGTCGCGAAGTGACCGTGCCAGAACAGGGCCATCTTCTCGACCAGCGGGTGACGCGTGCGCAGCATGCGATCGGCCCACCAGTAGGCGATCCGGTTGCATTCGAGCAGGCTCGCGCGCACCCAGAAGAAGAACTTGTCGACCACCGGCTGCAGGCGCCGGTTTCCTGACGGCTTGGCCTGCACGCCCAGTGCCTCGCCACGGGCCTTGGCGGCATCAGTGGCGGCCGGTCGTGTGTCCGGGAAGGGATCGATGCCCTGGTCAGGAATTCCCGAGGGTTCGAAGGCCCTCACACCGGGATCCTCGGGCCCCTGCGGATGGACCAGCTGGCGCACGGCCTCACGTGCGCCGAGCTGGTAGCTACGTTCGATCTCCTCCGGCGTCGCGCCGAAGCCGGCACGCTCCAGCAGGTGTGCAGCCCGCGCAGTCGTCCAGTCGGACGCGGCGATCGGCGTCAGATCATTGATCCACGGCGTCGGCGGCAGATCGGCGCAGCGGGCCGGCGCACCGTGCAAGGACACCAGGCAGGCCATGACAGCGAAAACGGCATGCCTCAGCGGGTGGTCGAGAACCGTGTTCACAGGTCGAATGGCCAGGACGTCAGTGCAGATAAGCCCCGATGGTAGCGCCTTCCCGGCCGACGCCTGCGTGCGCGGCCGGGCCAGCCGTGCAAATCATGGAAAACATGACCCGACACTCAAGAAAATGCTGAGCGACGCTCGTGCGTATGTATCACACCGTGACATAATCGGCGGCCTCGTCATCCGATCGATGCCATGAGCAGCCCCCACCACCGCCCCCTGCGCAAGATGGACTTCGAGGCGCTGTCCGAATTCCGTTTCCAGATCCGGCGCTTCGAACGCTTCTCCGAAAGCACCGTCCAGGGCTTCGGGATCACGCCGCTGCAGTATCTGCTGCTGCTGCACCTCAAGGGCTATCCGGGCCGCAGCTTCGCCACGGTCGGCGAACTGGCCGAACGCCTGCAGGCCAAGCCGCATGGGGTGGTCGCGCTGGTCAACCGCTGCGTGCGGAACGGCTTTGTCGAGCGACGCCGCAACGCAGCGGACCGGCGCCGGGTCGAGATCCATCTGCTGCCAGCGGGCGAACAGCTCCTGCGGCAGCTGGCCCAGCTGCACCGGGCCGAACTCCAGTCGCTGGGCGAGGTATTCCCCATCGCCCATATCAATCGCCAGGCACACCCATGACCGATCAGCAGCAAGCCCCCTTCCCTGCGCCCGACGCGCGCGCGCACGACGAGCGCCGCGACTTCGCGGACGCCGGCCGCCTGCCGGGAATCTCGGCACTCGCCGCCGCAGTGGGTGCAGTCAGCACCCTGGCGGCGTGGGTGCTGCTGCACCTGATCCGGCTGTTCACCAATCTGTTCTTCTTCCAGACCTGGTCGGACCGAGCGGTGTCGCCAGCCAGCCACCAGCTGGGCGCCGCAGTGATCGTGCTGCCGGTGCTGGGCGGTCTGATCATCGGGCTGATGGCCCGCTTCGGTTCGGACAAGATCCGCGGCCACGGCATCCCCGAGGCGATCGAGGCGATCCTGTTCAACAAGAGCCGCATGTCGCTCAAGGTGGCTGTGCTCAAGCCCATCTCCTCGGGCATCGCCATCGGCAGCGGCGGGCCGTTCGGCGCAGAGGGACCGATCATCATGACCGGAGGCGCGTTGGGCTCGCTGGCCGGCCAGTGCTTCCACATCACCGGTGCCGAGCGCAAGACCCTGCTGGTGGCGGGTGCCGTCGCCGGCATGACCGCCGTCTTCGGCACGCCGATCGCGGCAGTGATGCTGGCCCTGGAGCTGCTGCTGTTCGAGCTGCGGCCGCGCAGCCTGCTTCCGGTGGCCATCGCCTGCTGCATGGCGGCGGCCTTGCGCCCCTGGCTGCTCGACGGTGGCGCGCTGTTCCCGCTGACCACCCGCGCGCCCGACCCGTGGACGCTCGCCGCCTGCCTGCCCGCGGGCGTGGCGGCCGGTACGCTTTCATGGACGGTGTCGACATCGCTCTACAAGGTGGAAGACCTGTTCGGACGTTTGCCGCTGCACTGGATGTGGTGGCCCGCGCTGGGGGGACTTGTGGTGGGCATCGGCGGCTGGTTGCAGCCGCGTGCCTTCGGCGTCGGCTACGACGTGATCGGTGACCTGCTGCTCAATCACCTCGCCATTGCGGCGGTGATGGCGCTGCTCGCCTCCAAGGCCGTCATGTGGGTGTTCGCCCTCGGATCGGGAACGTCAGGTGGCGTGCTCGCCCCCCTGCTGATGATGGGTGCAGGCCTCGGTGCGGTGCTCGCACCGTGGCTGCCCGGCGGCCAGCCCGAGCTGTGGCCGCTGGTGCTGATGGCCGCCACGCTGGGCGGCATGATGCGCGCGCCCATCATGTCGGTGATGTTCGCGCTCGAGCTGACGCATGACCTCAATGCGCTGCTTCCCTTGCTGATCGCATCGTCGGTGGCCTGCGGCTTCACCGTGATGACCATGCCGCGCTCCATCCTGACCGAGAAGATCTCGCGGCGCGGACATCACATCTATCGCGAATACGGCATCGATCCGCTGGAGCGACACATGGTGTCCGAGTTGATGAGCCGCACCGTGGTCAGCATCGATGGCGCCTCGACGCTGCAGGATGCGCTGGAACGCCATTTCGGCGCGACGCAAAGCCATCGCGTCTATCCGGTCCTCGACGGTACTGCCGTGATCGGCATGGTCGATCGCGACACGCTCGCCGCGGTCGCGGACCGCAATGCCAGCACGCGGCTGGCCGACGTCCTGTCCGGCAGTGCGCCCGTCACCGCCCTGCCGGGCGAGAACTGCCGCACGATTGCGACGCGTCTTGCCCAGCACGATCTCGAATGTCTCGCGGTGGTCAGCGACCTGCAGTCGCGTCGCCTGGTCGGCGTGATATCGCGCAGCGACCTGATCAAGCCCTCGCTCGCGCACGTCGAGGAGGAACACCATCGCCAACGCTTTGTCGCCGCCCCGTTCGGGCGCCCGGCGCGTCGTTCGCCACCCTAGCGATGCCGTCGGCGACCGGCAGGCAGCTGTCCAGGCCTGCACAGCCTCATCGACATGCTTTGCGAAGGCCGGCGAGTTGCCGCCACGGTTCAAGACTCCAGTGCCCGCTGGCGGCGCCGGAAGGCGACGGCAGCACGAACAGCCGCGTCCCGCCCACGCTGCGGTCCTGCAGACCGTAGTCCACCGCCCCCACATGCAGGAAGGCCTTGGCGGCCGCCTTGCTGGTGAAGGCCAGGATGCCAGGACGGAAGTGTTCGATCTTGGCCACCAGGCCGTCGACGTCGAAATGACCGCGACCCAGTTCGTCATCGTTGCCGAAGACCTTCTTGGCAAGATCGGTAAGCCCCAAGCCCACATCCAGCAGTGCCGGGAATTCCGCGGGCGCGAACCTGCGCTCGGTCAATCCCGATTCGTGCAGCGCCTGCCAGAAGCGGTTCTGCGGATGCGCATAATACGCGCCTGCGGCCGCTGATGCCTTGCCGGCGGCGGTCCCGCAGAACACCAGGTCGAGATCTGGCACAAGCAGATCGGGCAGCAAGTCGGCGGATGCGGACGTGACATGATGCGACGGCGTCGGTCGATGTCTTGCGCGACTGACCATGGGGCGATCCGGATTCAGCGCGCGACGGACAGCACCGCCAGCGCCTCGGTCTGGCCCTGCGCGCGCGCGATGTCCGCCGCCGTCATGCCGCGGTTGTCGCGCAGGCCGGTGTCGGCATGGCGGTCCAGCAGCAGGCGCACCACCTCGGTGTGGCCGGCGCCGGCCGCCCACATCAGTGCCGTCAATTCGTTGTGGTAGCGCTGGTCGACGGGCACGCCGGCATCCAGCAGCACCCGGGCTACATCGGCGTGACCGTTGCCGGCAGCGTAGACCATGGCGGATTTGCCCAGCCGGTCGAGCGCACTTGCATTGGCGCCCCTTTCGATGAGCAGACTCGCGATCGCGGCCTGACCGGCGAAGGCTGCCGACATCAGTGGCGTGACCTCGGCAGTGTTGGCCAGGTCGGCCTGTGCGCCATGATCGAGCAGCAGGCGCGCCATGGCCAGATTGCCCCGGGCGGCCGCCAGGTTGAGCGGCGTATCTCCGCTTCGCGTGCGCGAATCGACCTTGCCGCCCTCGGCCACCAGCGCGCTCACGCGCGCCAGGTCATCGTGCCGCGCCGCCATCACCAAGCGCGCGTTGAGGTTGATTTCCTGAGCGAGCGCGCGTGACGACGGCATTCCGGACAATATCAGCAACATCAACGCAATACACTGTTTATTCATGGTTATGTCAGGATCGGCGGATTCGGAATGAAACGCAGTTGCAGTATGGACAGGTTCCGGGACTTCGTGTTTCCATGGCACCACAACAAAGGGCTGCGGGCACCTTCAGGGGCACCGGATTCCCGCACTGGAGTGAGCAACCCGGGCGACCACGCCAGGCGCCCGGGACAACGTTTGGGAACGCCACAGAGGAGTATCCATGAATAAACACATCCAACAATGCACCCTGGCCGCCTGCGTGCTGATGGCGATTTCCGCCATGGCCGCCGATGAGATCACCGGCGCGTCCGCGGCAGCCGATCAGGCCATCGGCGCCAACATCAGCGTCGACCAGCGCATGCTCGACAATGCCGCCAGCGACGTGAAGAACAACCTGCACGTCAACGGCAACTATGCCAACACCCGCTATTCCCAGGCCAGGCAGATCAACACCGGCAACGTGTCAAAGCTCAAGCCTGCCTTCGTGTTTCAGACCGCCGTGGTCGAATCCATGGAGACCGCCCCGGTCGTCGTCAACGGCGTGATGTACATCACCACCTCGTTTGACCATGTCTACGCCCTGGATGCGACCACCGGCAAGGAGCTCTGGCACTACAAGCAGAAGCTTGGCCCGGTGGCAACCTATTGCTGCGGCCCGAACAACCGCGGCGTCGCAGTCAGCGGCGACCGCGTGTTCATTGGCACGCTGGATGCCAAGCTGGTGGCGCTGGATGCGAAGAGCGGCAAGCAGTTGTGGGAGACCGAGATTGCCGATCCCGACAAGGGCTACAGCGAGACCATGGCCCCGGTGGTGGCCGACGGCAAAGTGCTGATCGGAACCAATGGCGGCGAGTACGGCATCCGCGGTTTCGTGAAAGCCTTTGACGCCAGCAGCGGCAAGCTGGTCTGGACCTTCTACACCATCCCGGAAAAGGGCCACGAGGGTGTCTGGGCGACCAAGGATGCGGTCGGCCGCGACATGCACCGCGACATCGCCGCGGAAAAAGCCGAACTCGGGCGCGATGCCTCCTTCTACCAGACCCTCGGGGGCGGCGTGTGGATGACCCCGGCCATCGACCGCAAGGCGGGCCTGGTGTTCTTCACGGTTGGCAATCCTTCGCCAGACCTCTATGGCGCCAAGCGTCCCGGCGACAACCTGTACACCGATTCGCTGGTCGCCATCGACCTCAACACCGGCGAATATCGCTGGCACTACCAGTATGTGGCGCATGACGTGTGGGATCTCGACGCAGTGAGCCCGCCCGTGCTGGTGGATGTCAAGGACGAGCATGGCAAGACCGTGCCGGGCGTGATCCACGGCGGCAAGACGGGCTTCATCTACGTTCACGACCGCCGCGACGGCCACCTGATCCGCCATTCGGCGCCCATGGTGCCGCAGGACGGCGTCTGGAGCCTGCCTAGCCCCACCGGCGAGCGCATGGAACTGGGCGCCAACGGTGGTGTCGAATGGTCGCCGATGGCGGTCCATCCGGGGCATTCGGCCGCCTACGCGGTCAATCTGCTGCAACCCATGACCTACCACGTCGAAGCGGCCGATTACCCTGGCGGCAAGCTCTGGCTCGGTGGTGCGTTCAAGACGATTCCCGGCGGCAAGCAGACCGGCAATGTCACCGCCGTCGACTACAACACCGGCAAGATCCTGTGGCAGCAGCCCACCGATGAACCCATGATGGGCGGCGCGCTCGCCACGGCCGGTGACCTGGTGTTCGCCGGCGAAGGCAATGGCAGCTTCAAGGCCTATCACGCCAAGTCCGGCAAGGTGTTGTGGCAGTTCCAGTGCGGTGCCGGCGTGAATGCCCCGGCGGTGACCTACACCGTCAAGGGCAAGCAGTACATCGCGGTGGCGGCAGGTGGCAACACCCAGCTCGACTTCAAGCGCGGCAACAGTGTGTTCGTGTTCGCCCTGAACTGAGTTCACGTGGCGTGGCCGGGGCTCCTGCGGGAGCCCCGGATCGTTTTTGGAGAGATGATTGGAACGGCTTTTCGCATTGACCGTCGCCGCCGTGCTTCTGGCCAGCCTGCCTGCGCACGCCGACGACGATATCGACGCCAAAGTGAAGACCTGCGAAGCCTGCCATGGCCCAAAGGGGAACTCCACCGACGGCAACTTCCCGATCCTGGCGGGGCAAAGTGCCCGCTACATCTACATCGAACTGCGCGACTTCAAGGAAGGCCGTCGCAAGAACGAATTCATGACGGCCATGGCCGCACCGATGAGCAAGCAGGACATGCTCGCATTCGGTGAATACTTTGCCGCCCAGAAGCCGCGCGCGACGGATTTCAAGCCCGACCCCGTCAAGGCCGCGCTCGGCAAGCAGAAAGCCGACGAAACGCTGTGCTCGATGTGCCACCAGGGGGAATTCTCCGGCTCCAACGAGATCCCCAAGGTGGCCGGTCAGCACCCGCAGTACGTGATCAAGCAACTGCACGACTTCAAGTCGCGTAACCGCACCAACGACGCGGGCAACATGGCCAGCGTCTCCAAGACGCTGAGCGATGAGGACATGGAAAACATCGCCAACTACATCGCAACGCTGTATTGAATCCTGCAGTGCCGGCCGCGCGGCCGGCGCGCCGCTTCAAAGTCCGGTCAGCTTCTCGAGTTGCTCCGGGTAGCGCGCGCCCTGCACGGTGATGCGAGCCGCTGCCGTCTCGATATCGGCAAGATCCGCGGCACTCAGGTTCAGCGCGGCTGCGCCCAGGTTTTCCTCCAGGCGGTGCAGTTTGGTGGTGCCGGGAATCGGCACGATCCAGGGCTTGCGCGACAGCAGCCAGGCCAACGCCACCTGGGCCGGCGTCGCGTGGTGCCGCGCGCCTACACTGGCCAGCAAATCGACCAGAGCCTGATTGGCCGCGCGTGCCTCGGGTGTGAAGCGCGGGATCACATTGCGCAGGTCGCCTTGTGCAAACGTGGCGCCGGCATCGATCCTGCCGGTCAGGAAGCCCTTGCCCAGCGGACTGTAGGGCACGAAGCCGACGCCGAGTTCCTCCAAGGCCTGCAACACGCCGTTGGTCTCCGGTCCACGCGTCCACAAGGAGTATTCGCTCTGCACGGCACTCAGGGGCTGCACGGCATGCGCGCGGCGGATCGTCGCTGCCGAAGCCTCGCAAAGGCCGAAGTGGCGCACCTTGCCCGCGGTGATCAGATCCTTCACGGCGCCAGCCACTTCCTCGATCGGCACCTGCGGGTCGACGCGATGCTGGTAGAACAGGTCGATCGCGTCGATGCCCAGCCGCTTGAGCGAGGCATCGGCCACGGCCTTGATGTGCCCGGGCCGGCTGTCCAGCGTGGTCAGGCCGGGCTTCGCGACGGGATCGATTGCGAAGCCGAACTTGGTGGCAATCACCACCTGCTCGCGCACCGGGCGCAGGGCCTCGCCCACCAGTTCCTCGTTGGTGAAGGGGCCGTAGATCTCAGCGGTATCGAAGAAGGTGACGCCGCGCTCGACGGCCGCCCGGATCAGCGCGATGCCGTCTGCCTTGGCCACTGCAGTGCCATAGCCGAAGTTCAAACCCATGCAGCCCAGGCCAAGAGCCGAGACTTCGAGGCCACTGCGGCCGAGTGTGCGTTTCATCATGTCGTTCTCCTGCGGAAGCCATCGGAATCGATGACTGGAACTCTATGCAATGGCCGCACGAATGAATAGACTGCAGAAACGATATGTTGTCATAAGTTGAGCTAATGAATGCCGCGATTCGATGATCTGGCGGCATTTGCCGCCGTCGTGCGGGCAGGCAGTTTCACGCGCGCCGCCGCGCAGCTGGGCGTCAGCCAGTCAGCACTCAGCCAGACAGTGCGCGCACTGGAGCGTCGGCTCGACCTCAAGCTGCTCAACCGCACCACGCGCAGCGTATCGACGACGGAGGCCGGAGAGCGGCTCTACCTCACCGCGGGTCCGCGCTTTGCGGACATCGAGGCCGAACTGGAGATCCTGCGCGAGCTGCGCGCAAAGCCGGCCGGCACTGTTCGCATCACGGCCAGCGAAAACGCCGTGCACACGCTGATATGGCCCAGGCTGCTCCCCTGGCTGCCCGCTTTCCCGGACATCAGGATCGAGATCAGCAGCGACAACCGCTTCATCGACATCGTGGCCGAGCGCTTCGACATCGGCGTGCGCCTGGGTGGCGATGTCGCGCGGGACATGGTTGCCGTGCGCCTGGCGCCGGACATGCGTCTGGCCGTGGTGGGGAGTCCGCAGTATTTCGAGCATCGCGCGCGACCCCGCACGCCGCAGGACCTCACCCTGCACGACTGCCTCGGGCTGCGGCTGGCATCCCACGGCGGGCTGCTGCCCTGGGAATTCAAGCGGCGCGGCAAGGGCGTCCACGTCCATGTCACGGGACGGCTGGTGTTCAATTCCAGCGACATGATCGTCACAGCTGCCCTGGCGGGCCACGGCCTGGCGTGGCTTCCCGACAATGCCGTCGCAGAACATCTGGCGGCCGGCCGCCTGGTCTCGGTACTCGACGACTGGGCGCCGACTTTTCCCGGCTACCACCTGTACTACGCCAGTCGCAACGCCTCGCCCGCACTGGCCCTGGTCATTGACGCGCTGCGTCCGCCCAAGGCCTAGCAATCACGCGCCGACACTCATGTCAGGTTCAAGTCAGCGTCGTGCCTGCCGTAATACACACCATGAGCATGCACTCTCCCGCCACAGGCAGCCTTGCCGAGGACGGTTTCCGTCCAATCCACCAGCTGCGCCGCGCGTCCTGGCGACCAGTCCTGCTGGGCGCATGGATGGTCTGGACGATGGTGGCGCTGTGGTTCACCAGCCCGGAGCACGGTCTGCTGGCCACGGTGCTGTGCTCATTGCCTTGAGCTGACATCAAGGATTCCGCCATGCATGATTCGCGCACCTCCCAATCGAACAACCGCCTGCAGGACTACCGGCAACAGGCAGACCGCATCGTTCTGGCGGTCCTGGGCACGGCCTTCCTGGCCAGCATCGTGCTGGCGATCGCCTATGGCGGCTGGGCCGCCTGCCTGCTGATCGGCGCCCCTGCCATGGCGGTTTCGGCGCTGATGGTGGTCAGCGCGCCGGGCAGCCTGTCCACGCGCATGACCCTGTCCTCGGCGTTGATGATCCTGGCCGCGGTCCACATCCAGCAGACCCAGGGCATCGCCGAAGCGCATTTCTCGGTGTTCGTGCTGCTCGCCTTCACCGTGCTGTATGCCGACTGGCGCCCCATCGTCACGGGTGCCGCGGTGATCGCCGTGCACCATCTGAGTTTCTACTTGCTGCAGCGCGCATCGCTGGGCGTGTGGGTGTTCCCCAACGTCAGCGGACTCTGGCAGGTCAGCGTCCATGCGGCATTCGTAGTGTTCGAGACCATCGTCCTGGTCTGGATCGCGCACAGCATCGAAGGCTTGATGCGTGGCACGCTGCGCGTCGCCGATTTCGCGGCCGAGCTTGCCGCCGGCCACCTGGGCTACCGCTTCGACCCGCAGGAACTGGCCGCCAGCCCGATGCTGCGGCAGGTCGACCAGATGCAACAGGAACTGTCGGCCACGCTGGGCGACATTGCCAGCTGCGCCCACCGGCTGCAGGACATCATCCGCAACCTGACCGGCTCGGCCGACCAGATCGAGAACAGCTCGACCGCCAACGTCAGCTCGGTGCATGCGGTGGCTGCCGCCACCGAGGAACTCACTGTTTCCATCAACTCGATCACGGCCTCGGCCAGCGATGCGCATGAGCTGGCGGGCCATTCGCAGAACCGGGCGAGCGAAGGCGCCGACATCGTCACCTCGACGGCGCGCGACATGGAACAGATCTCGGTCGCGATCCACGCCCTGTCCTCGCGTGCCGATGCCATGGCGCGTCATTCGGAAGGCGCGATCGCGGTGGTGCAGCTGATCAAGGAAATTGCCGCCCAGACCAATCTGCTGGCACTCAATGCCTCGATCGAGGCGGCGCGCGCCGGCGAGCTGGGCCGCGGCTTTGCCGTCGTCGCCGACGAGGTCCGCAAGCTCGCCGAACGCACCTCTTCGGCGACCACCGAGATCGCCGGCATGATGGGCGCGATGAAACAGACCCAGGGCGATGTGATCAGCGGCATGGACCACGCCATCGAGCGTGTCGATCACGGCTCGAAGCAGGCCGCCACGGCAGCCGACGTGATCGGCACCATCACCGAGAGCGCGGTGCGCGTCAGCAGCAGCGTGCAGGAGATCTCGCATGCCCTGGCTGAACAGAACTCCGCGGCCGAGCAGATCGCGCAGCACGTGCAGAACATTTCGACCATGACCGAAAACACGCGTGGCGGCGTGGCGGGCGTCAGTCACGAGATCCGCGAGATCGAAGCGGTGATCGCGCAGCTCGCGGTGGCGGCAGCGCGCTTCAAGGTCGCCGCCTGACGCCGGCGGGGCGCCGCCTCAGCGCGGCGCCAGCCTGTCGAGACGCAGGCGCTGGCGCTCGTCGGTGACCGACCGCGCGGCCAGCCAGACCGCGCCGGATGCCGCCATGGCACCGGCCCCGGTCAGCAGGAACAGCAGCATGATCTGGTATTTCACGGCTTCGACGGGGTCCATGCCGGCCAGCATCTGACCGGTCATGATCCCCGGCAGCGTGATGATGCCAGCGGCCGACATCTGGTTGATCAGCGGGATCAGTCCACGCCGGATCGAGAGCCGGATCAGGTCGGCGAGCGCCTCGTTGCAGCTCGCTCCCAGCGCGAGGCGCGCCTCGATGCCGGCACGACCGGAAACCAGTCCACCGAAAAAGGAATCGAGTGCGAGGCTCGCGGAATTGAGCACGCTGCCGAGCACGATGCCCATCAGCGGGATCGCATAGCGCGGGTCGTACCAGGGTGAGGGCCGGATCGCCGTCAACAGCGCCAGCGCGACCGTCGCGACGCTCGCAGCCGCCACCACTGCGGCGCCGATGCGATAATGTGCCCATCCGCGCAGACGCTCCACCGGGCGCGCGGCCACTTCGCGCGCAGCCGCGCCGATCATCAGCACGATGATGGCGAAGGTGGCCGGCGGTGATGCCGCCCGGAACACCAGGCGCAGCGCCAGCCCCACCAGCAGCAGCTGCGCCACCATGCGCCCGGCCGCCCACAGCAACTGCTGGTGCACACCCAGGTTCAGCGCGAATGAGGCACCGGCACTCAGCAGCACCAGCAGCGCGCCCACCAGCAGATCCGCTTCGCCAAGATGGATGGGATTCATGCGGCATGGATCCGCTGGTCGCGGACCTCCAGCAGACGATGCCCGACGCGCGCGGCCTGTTCGCGCGAATGGGTCACGAGCAGCACCGACAGTCCCGCCTGCATGCGCGCCGCCAGCAGCGCTTCCAGCGCCAAGGTCGCGGCCTGGTCCAGTGCGGCAGTCGGTTCATCGAGCAGCAGCACGCGCGGCCGGCAGGCCAGCGAACGCACCAGGGCCATGCGCAGGCGTTCGCCGGTCGACAGCCGCGTGACCTCGGCATCGAGCAAGGCCGGAGCCAAGCCGAGTTCAGGCAGCAGCGATTCGACCAGCGACAGGTCCGCGCTGCTGAAGTGCTGCCTGGCGGTGCGCGTCCACCAGAAGGGTTCCGCGGCCTGGAAGACGACTTGGCGGCGCCACGCCGGCGCCGGCCAGGTCGAGCGCGCGCGTCCATCCAGCCAGACCTCGCCCTGATGCGGATCGAGGTCGGCGATCATGCGCAACAACACGCTCTTGCCGCTGCCGGAGCGCCCCACGATGGCGACGCATTCGCCACGCTGGAGGCTGAAGTCGAATGGTCCGCCGTGGTCGCACGCCAGGGCTTCGACCTGGAGCAGTGGCACATCGGCCGGCCGCGATTGGGTACTCATGCGCTCGGGTGATCGGAAGGGTGGCGCCGATCATACCGAGGTTGCCGGGCCGCAAACAGCTTAGAGCTTGCCGAGCAGCTTGAGTGCCAGCGTGAGTTCGGGCAGCGACGCGACTTCCATTTTGGCCATGATGTTGTGGCGATGCACCTTGACCGTGCTCTCACCGACCGGTGCGCGCCGCGCGCTGCTTCAGCCTTCCACGGCCAGGCCGAGCTTCGACACCTTGGCCTTGTGCTTGGCGGACGCAGCCGCCGAAGCGACATCCTCCGCATTCTGAAACTGGTCCGGTCGGACTGGCACTGCGCCGATCGACAGGGTCGTCAGCGGAAAGAAGCGATTGACGCCGTGACGATCCTCCGCCTCGATGCCGCCACGCGCCAGCGCCACCTCATCGAACAGGCTGCGTGCAGCCGCATTGAAGTCGGTCAAGGTTTGCTCACAACGCTCAAGCCAGTCCTGACTCTGGAACAGCACAACGAAGTCGTCCCCGCCAACATGTCCAATGAAGTCCCTGCGCTGATCGCAGCGGCCTGCCAGGGTGCTGGCCAGCAGGCGGATCATGGCGTCCCCGCGCCAATAGCCATAGTGGTCGTTGTAGGGCTTGAAGTCGTTCAGGTCGCAATAGCACGCAACGAACTCGGTCCTTGCATTCAGCAGCCGGGTGATGTGCTCGCTGATCGGGATGTTTCCCGGCAGGAAGGTCAACGGGTTGGCGTGGCGCGCCGCTTCCATGCGCACTTCCGTGACGGCCCGGACCAACTGCTCACCGGTGCCGAGGCCGAGGTAACGTCCAGCCGCGGTGATGATGAAGCCCTCGCTCAAATAGCGTTGGTCCGACGATGTCAACACCACCATCAATTCATCGACACTGGTGTTTTCGTCGAGCAGCAACGGCGTCGAATTTGCATACAACATGCAGGACTTGCGTCCATGCAGTTCCTTGAAATAGGGTCTCGCATAACGGTCGTGGAACACTTGGCGATTGAGCAGGCCCACAGGCAAGCCGCCGTCTACCAGTGCAAGCGCACGCAGCGCCGGATTTGCGGCAAACACCTCGGCCGCCGCGTCGTTCGAGATCCTGGGGTCAAGCGTACGCACCCGCATGGCGATGTTACCGACCACAAAGCCCGCGTTGGCTGCGCGTGTCATCTCCGGCAGTACCGCGATCTGCGAACTCGCAATCGCGCTGGCAGCCGCCGGCAGGACGGTCAGCGCCGGCTCCTGTTGTGGACGGCCCAGGAAATAGCCCTGCCCCAGCTTGATGCCGAGGTCCCGCACAATGCGCAGTTCCGCGTCGGTCTCGATCCCTTCTGCGAGCAAGGTGGTGCCAAAGGTCTCGGCGAAGCGTGTAATCCCGTTCAAGGTCTGGACCTTGAACGCGTGTTGATCCACATCGCGGACGAAATACTTGTCGATTTTCACGAATTCCGGCAAAAGTTCAGCCCACAGGCGCAGGCTGGAACGCCCGTCACCAAAATCGTCCAGGGCGAAGCGGATACCCAGGCCGCGCAGGGCCTTGGATGCGCCGACAAGCGCAGCAAGATCGGACACGCGTTCATGCTCCGTGATCTCGATTACCACTGCGGTCGACGGAACCGACAAGGCACTCTGGACACCGAGAATGCCTTCCAGAGACCCGGTACTCGTGGATTTCAGGATCGCCTCGGCGCTCAGATTGACGAACAGGCAACACTCCCGGCCGCGCTGGTCCCAGCCACGCAAGGCCTCCTGCAGGCAGGCCTCCTCAAGCGCTGTGACGACACCTTCACTGCGGGCAGCCGCGAACAGGGCATCGGGGGCGCGCAAGGCCGAACCCTCGGGGCCTCGGATCAGGCTCTCGTGCGCAACAACCTTGCCATCGCGCAACTGCACGATGGGCTGGAAGTGTGCCTGGAGGGCACGACTCCGAATCAGCCGGCGGACGTTGATGGGCGGCAAGGCACTCTGGATGCTTTGGCGTCGAGCAGCCAAAGCCGGCGAATCGATACTGAGTTTCACGGCATGCCCTCGCGAATGATGCGCCAAATGGGATAAGTAAGCCGGAACACGCCACACAGTGAGTTGATGCGCCGGAACGCCGGATGGGCGGCGGTGCAGGCCCCCTAGGGAATCGAACCTTTCGCATCGACATCCAGGCTTGGTCAAACTAACGGCAAGATGTCGCTGCACCTTGAATTTCAAGAACTTTTTACGACATTAAAGGTAAACGAAATCACCAACCCGAACATCGTTCAGGATTCAGCAAGGCTCACCAAGCCCCGCTAAAGGCCAGCTTCGATGACGTCGTAGACCACCCACATCGTTCCTGCACAATGGTCGAGCCATGCTGGTGGAATTCCATGTATCGCCCGCTCCATTTTGCGGCAGGCTTGGTCCGATCCGCCGGCAAGCGGGATTCGGCCTGCCAGAACTGATGATTGCAGTCGGTATTGTCAGCATCCTGGCGTCCCAGGCCATCCCGACGTATCTGGATTACGTCACTCGTGCCAGGATCACGGAGGGGCTGCATATGGCCATGCGCTATGAGCCCGATGTGACGGAGTATTTCACCACGACCGGGCGGATGCCGCTGAACGCTGCAATGGGCATTCAGGGAGCGCTGGCAGTGGATCGTGCCCGCTACGTCAATGGCATTGAGTATCAGCAAGTCTCTGCCACCTTGTCCTGCCTGCTTGTCAATTTCAACGCCGCCGCGGTCACGCCCCTGCAAGGCAGCCGCAACCGACTGCTGCTGGTCGCAATCGGAACTGAAAATTCCGTGGACTGGGAATGTGGCGTCCCGGAAAGCGCCAGCGGCGGCGACCAGGGCACGGCGCCCGCCGCCAACTCCGGCAACGGCGGTGATTCGCGGGATGGCGCGCCTACCGATGGCGCCGGCAACGCGTCCACCCCCGCGGACTGAACAGACATTCACTCGCCTGGTGAGGTGTGGTGCACGACACGATTGCGCCCTTCCGCCTTGGCACGGTAAAGGCACGCGTCAGCCGCGCGAAATATTGCCTTGATGTGCCCCTGCGCGCGCTCGAAGCGGCACCCGCCGACCGATGCCGTGACAATCCCCCAGGGTGGATTATGGTCATGCGCTATGGCGCACTGCCTTATGCGCCGCACCAGGTGGTCGGCAGTATCGCGATAGCCATCTGCCTCGCCACCGCTTAGCAGCAATGCGAACTCCTCGCCGCCATAGCGCGCCGAAATGGCCATATCACATACGCCGCGGTCACATGCCTGTTTCGCAGTCTCGGCAATCGCCTCAGCAATGGCCCGAAGGCAGTCATCCCCCGCCAAGTGGCCGTATGCATCGTTAAATCTCTTGAAATTATCGAGATCGACCATCAAAAGTGAAAACGACGATGCTGCCTCGACAGCGCGCGCCCAGGCCTCATCGGACCACTGGTCCAGGGCCCGACGATTGGCGATTCCGGTGAGGCCATCGCGATTGGCGATGCCTTCCAGTTGTTCGTGTGCCGCGCGCAGGTCATTGCGCAGGGCAGCAATACGCGCCATCGCCTGCATTTTCGCGCGCAAGATTTCCTCAGAGGCACTTTTGGCGATGAAGTCATCGGCACCGGCCTCGATCGCCGTGACCAGGCTGTCTTCGGAACTCGCGGCTGTCAGGAACAGCACCGGCGTCCAAGCCCAGCGCTGACGCGCCTCGATCGCCCGGATCAGGCGCGTCGCACCGTACCCATTGAGCACAGGCATCTCAAGATCCATCAGAACCAGATCCGGACGACAAGTGGCAAACAGGTCTGCCCCCGCCTGCCCGTTGGCAGCCACCACGACTGCGTAACCGAGTTCCTCAAGTCGCGAAGCAAGCAGCGCAACCATTGCCGCCGAATCATCGACGATCAAGACTTTCATAGGCTCGTGAACCGATCGAATCGGGGAAATGAGTCTACTACTTGTTCCCGTTCGCTCGCGCCGGTTTCTGGCCAGCAGGCGTCAGCGCGCCCGACACGAACCGGTCCGGCGTGCATCCGCTGCTCCGGGCATCGCTGGAAAAGCGCAATTTCCCCATGGCCTGCAGGGCGCGCGTGGGTTCCAACTGCAGGCGCTCCTGGGCAAATCCACATGCCGATCATGATCCGTCCCGCCCACCCGGCATGCCGAATGCCGTGCGGGCCTGTCGCGCAAGTCAGCCGCCATCCTTCGGTAACACCGGCGTCGCCCCTTTGGCCCAGCCGGCGACGGCCCCCGCCATGGACACGAACTCGCTCGGCATCATGATGATGGTGGTGGTGTTCTGTTCTGCACCGACCTCGGTGATCATCTGCATGCGGCGAAGCTCGAGACCGGCCGGATTCTCCATGATCAGCCCGGCCGCCTCCTTGAGCTTCTGCGCAGCCTCGAGCTCGGCTTCCGCCTTGATGATGCGCGCGCGCTTCTCGCGCAAGGCCTCGGCCTCTTGCGCCATCGCACGCTGCATCGACTCCGGGATCTCGACGTTGCGCATCTCGACCCGGGTCACCTTGACACCCCAGGGCTCGGTGGCGCTGTCGATGACCTGGCGCATGGCCACGCCCAGGCGCTCCTGTTCCTTGAGCACGTCATCCAGGGTGTGGCGGCCGATGATATTGCGTAGCGAGGTCAATGCCACCTGGATCACCGAACCCTCGACGTCGAGCACGTCGACCACCGACTTGACCGGATCGACTATGGCGTACCAGATCACCACCGTGATCTTGACCGGCACGTTGTCTTTGGTGATGGTTTCCTGTTTCTCGACCGAGCGCGTGATGGTGCGGATGTCGACCAGGCGCTGCCACTCGACCAGCGGGATCAGCCAATAGAGGCCGGGGCCCTTGATGCCGCGCAACCTGCCCAGCCGGAACACCACGGCGCGCTGGTACTGGTTGGCCACCCGCAGACCCGCCAGCAGGAAGATCGGTATCAGCAGCGGCCAGGGAATGGGAAGTTCCGGCATCGTGAAACCCTCGCTCGAAGCGCACCGCAGGCCACCATCCACCCGGCGGGCGCGTGGTCGCGAACACCTTGCATACTATGCCGGCGGGCGCAGGCGCAGCGGAATTTCTGCCACCACGGTCGGCCCCAAGGTGCCACCGCTAGGCCAGGGCCAGCTCCGCATAAGCGACACCGCACAAACCGGCCAGGACTTCCACCACCAGGGCGTGGTCCTGGCGCTGCGGTGCGCCGGAGACCGTGACCGTGCCCACCACACCGCAGCCCTGGACGCGGATCGGAAAGCTGCCCCCATGGCTCGCGAAATCACGCGTGGCCAGGCCCATCTGGCGCTCCAGCGTGTTGTTGTCGCGCTCCAGCATGCGCCCGACGCCGTAGGAACTGCGCTGCATCAGCTCGGTGGTGTTGCGCTTGCGGCGCGCCCAGTCCACGTTGGCCGGCGTGCTGTGCTGCATGGCACAGGCGAACACGGTCTCGTGATTGAGACGGATCTCGATGTACAAGGCCAGCCCGCGCGCCTGGGCCACCGCGCGCAGCCGTGATCCCAGCTCCCAGGCGGAATCGACATCGAAAGCCGCGAACGTGATCGCGCGCTCCTGCTGCGCGATCCTGTCGATATCATGTTCCAAGTCCATGTTGCTCAGCTCCTCAGGTGCCGGACGGCTCGATGAGCAGCGCCCGGAAGTCGTTGACGTTGGTAAAGGTCGGTCCCGTCACCACCGTGGTGCCGATGGCTTCGAAATAGCTGAAGCTGTCATTTTCGCGCAGCGCGCTGGCGGCGTCGACGCCGGCCGCAGCGCCCAGCGCCAGCGTCTGCGGTCCGATCCAGGCGCCGGCTGCCGCGCTGCTGCCGTCGAGACCATCGGTCCCGGCTGACAGGGCATGCACGCCGGCGCAGCCATCGAGCGACTGCGCCAACGCCAGCGCGAACTCGGTATTGCGCCCACCTCTGCCATTGCCCGCCACGGTGACCGTGGCTTCGCCGCCAGACAGCAGGATGCAGGGCACGCGGAATGGCTGGCCATGCTGCAGCACCTGACGGACGATCGCGGCATGGTTGGTCGCCAGATCGCGCGCCTCGCCCTCCAGCGCATTGGCGAGCACATGCGCGCGCCACCCCAGGCGGGCCGCTGCGGCCGCAGCGGCATCGAGAGCCGTCTGGGCACTCGCGATGACCTTGACGTCGTGGTGCGCAAAGCGCGCGTCGTCCGGCTTCGGGGTTTCGCACACCCCTGTCGTCAACGCATCGGCAAGCGCGGCGCTCGGCGTCACGCCATAACGCTGCAGCACCGCCAGCGCGTCCGCACAGCTGGCGGAATCGGGCAGTGTCGGCGCGGACGCCACGTAGCCGGGGTCATCACCCGGAACATCGGAGATCACCAGCGACACCACACGTGCCGGCCAGGCCCGCACCGCCAGCCGCCCGCCCTTGATCGCGGACAGATGTTTGCGCACGCAGTTGAGCTCGCGAATGTTCGCGCCCCGTCGCAGCAGTGCGCGCGTGATGGTCTGCTTTTCCGCCAGCGTGGTGCCGCCCCCCGGCAATGCACACAGGGCCGACCCGCCACCCGAGATCAGTGCCAGCACCATGTCATCGGGGCCGAGGCCGCTGACCGCTTCGAGCAGGGCCTGCGCGCCTGCCACGCTGCGCTGATCCGGCAGCGGATGACTGGCTTCGATCTGGCGGATCGTGCGCAGCGGCAGGGTCGCGCCGGCCGGTACCACCACGACGCCGGCGAGGGGTGCAGGCCAGGCGCGCTCCACTGCAAGCGCCATGGCAGCCGCCGCCTTGCCGACGCCGATGACGATCGTGCGGCCGCGGGGCGGCGGCGGCAGCTGCGGCGGCAACACGCACAAGGGATCGGCCGCCGCCAGCGCGGCAGCGTAGAGACGGAACAGAACTTCGACCTGTGCAGGACTGCCGGGAACGGGAGCGCAGACCGCGACGCGACCGGCTTCGCGTGGCGCCTCAGGCGGGTTCACCACAGCTCACCTTGAGGTAGGCCTGCATGCGATGCAGCGCCAGTTCCGGATCGGCGAGAACGCCACAGGCGTCCGCCAGTTCGAACACGCGCGCGTAGTGCACCACACCGCGCGCGGATTGCATGCCGCCCGCCATCGCGAAGTGATCCTGGTGCCCGTTGAGCCAGGCCAGGAACACCACACCGGCTTTGTAGAAGGGCGTCGGCGCGCGGAAGATCTCGCGCGACAGCGCGACCGTGGGATCCAGCACTTCGCGGAAACGCCCGACACTGCCTGCTGCCAGCTCCTGCAGCGCCAGCGCGGCCACCGGTGCGATCGGATCGAAGATGCCAAGCAGGCCATGCGAATGGCCGTGTTCATCGCCGGCCATGAGCTCGGCGTAGTTGAAATCGTCACCGGTATACATCCGCACGCCTGCGGGCAATTGGGCACGCAAAGCAAGCTCCCAGCGCGTGTCGAGCAGCGACACCTTGATGCCGGCCACCTTGTCGACATGGCTGCGGATCAGCGTGGCGACGGTGGCCAGCGCTGTCGCGCGATCCGCGCTGCCCCAGTAACCCAGCAGCGCCGGGTCGAACATCTCGCCCAGCCAATGCAAGATCACCGGGCGCGACGCGCTCTCGAGCAGACGTCCATACAGCGCCAGATAGTCATCCGGCCCACGCGCAGCCCGGCACAGGGCGCGGCTGGCCATCAGGATCGCACGGCCGCCCTCGGCCTCGACCACCTCTAGTTGCTCGCGATACGCGGCTTCGACCTGTGCCAGCGTCGCACCCGCATCCGTGGCCAACTGATCGGTGCCGACGCCACAGGCCAAATCGCCGCCACAGGCGCGCGCATGACGCACGCTGCGCACGATGAGTTCGCGCGCGATCGGCCAGTCCACCCCCATGCCGCGCTGCGCGGTGTCCATCGCCTCGGCGACCTTGAAGCCCAGCGCATAGAGATGGCTGCGGAACGCGAGCGTCGCGTCCCAGTCGACGACCGGTGGCGCGCTCCAGGGATCGACCGAGCGCAGTGGATCGATCACCACGTGTGCGGCCGCATAGACGTCACGGTTGAACGCAGCCGGCGCGTGCAGCGGCCGCAGCGGGGTGGCCTTGAGCCTTGCCACCCGGAAGGCGCCGTCGATCTGGGGGAGTCGGATCTGCATGTTCAATGCTCCTGCGCCGCTTCGGCGCGCTCGAGGCTGCGGCCCAGGATGTGATCGGCGCCCTTCTCTGCCACCATGATGGTCGGCGCATTGGTATTGCACGAAGGCACGAAGGGCATGACCGAGGCATCGACCACGCGCAGCCCTGCAATGCCAATCAGGCGCAGGTCGGGCGTGACCACGCTCATCGGATCTTCGGCCGCGCCGATCCTGCAGGTGCCGACCGGATGATGGTCGGTCTTGGCATTGGCACAGGCATAACGGAATAGGGCCTCGTCGCTGTCCTCTCCCACACCGGGCAGGATCTCGCGCGCCACGAAGCGCGCCATGGCCGGTTGGCGCATGATCTCGCGCGCCAGGCGCAGTCCCTTGATGGCCATGATGCGGTCGTGCGGCTCCGACCAGTAGTTCGGATCCAGCAGCGGTGCCGCGGCCGGATCGGCGCTGGCGAGCCGGACCGTTCCACGTGACCGCGGTCGAAGGTAGGCCGTATTGAGCGTCACGCCGCCGTTGGGCATTCTGGAGACGCCGGCCTCGATGCCGGATCCCAGCCCCAGGTGGAACTGGATGTCGGGTGAGCGGTCACGCTGGACCCCATCCGCGTACCAGAAGCCGCCGGTCTCGAACAGGCTCGACGCCACCGGACCGCGCCTGAACAGCAGGTACTCGATGCCAGCCCAGGCGGCGTGGTGCGGCCGGTTGAACTTGTCGTAGGTGTGGTCGCCGGAACATTCGGCAATCACGAACAGGTCGAGGTGATCCTGCAGGTTGGATCCGACACCCGGCAGGTCGTGCACCACCGGCACGCCGACGGCACGCAGATGGTCCGCGGGACCGATGCCCGATTGCATCAGCAGCCTGGGCGAGCCGATCGCACCCGACGAAACGATGACTTCACGCTCGGCGCGCGCGATGATCGGCGTGCGCGAAGTGCCGGCAACCAGTTCGACGCCAACCGCCCTTCCCTGCTCCACCAGCACGCGCAGCACCTGGGCCTGCATGCGCACGGTCAGATTGGGACGCGAGCGCACCGGTGCCAGGAAGCCGGTGGCCGCCGACGACCGGCGTGCGTTCAGCTGGGTCAGCTGGTAGTAGCCCAGCCCTTCCTGCTGCCGGCCGTTGAAATCCGGGTTGAAGGGAATCCCGAGTTCCTGTCCGGCCTGGAAAAAGGCCTCGCAGATCGGCATCGGACTGATCGGGTTCGAGACGCCGAGCGGACCGCCATAGCTGTGGTAGTGATTCGCGAAGCGCTGATTGTTTTCTGAGCGCTTGAAGTATGGCAGCACGTCGCGATAGCCCCAGCCATTGGCACCCGCGCGCGTGACCCAGTCCTCGTAGTCGGCCGGCACACCGCGCGTATAGAGCTGGGCGTTGATCGACGAGCCGCCGCCAATCACCTTGGCCTGCGTGAAGCGCAGCACGCGGTCGCCGAGGTGCTTCTGGGGCACCGTCTGCCAGCCCCAGGACGCAATGCCCTTGGTCATCTTGGCGAAGCCGGCCGGCCAGTGGAAAAATGGATGGCGGTCGGATCCGCCCGCCTCTACCAGCAGCACGCGTACCGCGGGATCCGCACTCAGCCGGTTGGCCAGAACGCAGCCGGCGGAACCGCCACCGGTGATGATGTAGTCGTAGATTTCCATGGTCACAGCCTGGGTATCGAAAGGGCGCCATCCACCTGGATGACACTCCCGGTTGCGAAAGCGACGTTGCTGCTTGCCAGCATGGCAACGGTGTCCGCGACATCCGCCGGGCTTCCCCAGCGGCACATCGGCACCAGGCCATCGCGAATGCGCTGGTCGTAGGCCTCCGCGACACCTTCGGTCATCGGGGTCCGGATCACGCCGGGCCTTACCTCGAACACCGGAATCCCGTGAGGCGCGAGGCGCAGCGCGAACAGGCGCGTGAGCATGGCAAGGCCGGCCTTGGACATGCAGTATTCGCCGCGCTCGATCGATGCCAGCTCGGCACTCACCGACGACACCGTGACGATGGCACGGCGCAGGCGGGGATCGCCGGCCACCATTTGGCGTGCCACGACCTGGGTGAGGAAGAAGGTTCCTCTCAGGTTTACGTCGAGAACCGCATCGAAGGCAGCGACCGGGATCTCAAGCAGGTCGCCGCGGCGGGGTGAGCCGATGCCTGCGTTGTTGACCAGGCAGCAGACCGGTCCGCCCCAGGCCACGATACCTTCCACCAGCTTCACGTGCGCGTCGACGTCGGCCAGGTCTGCCGGGAAGAGCGCGCCGCGGCCGCCGTGGGCGCGGACCTGCGCCAGGACTTCGCGCGCGTCGCTGCCCGGGCGATCGATCAGCGCAAGGTCGTATCCCTTGGCGGCGAGAGCCTGGGCGATCGCAGCGCCGATGCCTCGCGCCGCACCGGTCACCACCGCCATCTGGCGCTGATCAGGCATGGTGAGCCTCCGGCACGGTATCCCCGGTGCCCGACAGCGCGCTGCGCAGGTGCGAACCGACGCGCAAGGCTTGCGCTGCCACGGTCAGCGCCGGATTGACTGCCGCAGACGAAGGCATGAAGCTCGCGTCGACCACATACAGGTTGTCGTGGTCCCAGGCCTTGCACCAGGGATCCAGCGCCGAACTGAGCGGGTCGGTGCCGAAACGCACCGTGCCGCACTGGTGCGAAGGCGTGTCGGTGCCGAAGGGACGCGAGATGACCACCGGATATCCGGTGCGCCGCAGGATGTCACGCGCCTTTTCGACCCAGCGCCGGTGCGGCCCGAGGTTGGTGCGCTTCCAGCGCAGTTCGATGCCGCCATCCGGCAGCACGCTCACGCGGCTGTCCGGGTGGGGCAGATCTTCGGACATCACGTACCAGTCCACGCTGTGGTCCGCCAGCCAGGAACGCGCTGCACGCGGCACCCACGACGGCATCGCATTGCGCAGCATCGGCTCACGGATCTTGCCCAGCAGCTGCAGATTGCCGAATGGAACACCGCTGCCCTGGGGACCGTCTTCGTGGCTGTAGAAGTCGTTGACCGCAAGCGTCTTGGGAAAGCGGGTCGGATTGCGACGCCAGGGGTGCAGCGCCATCAAGGCCGTGCAGTTGTGGTTCATGTAGTGGCGGCCGACGACGTCGCTCGAGTTTGCCAGGCCGCGGGGGTGCCGCCCGGTCGCGGAGCGCAGCAGCAAGGCCGCGGAGTTGATGGCCCCGGCGCTCAGCACGAACACGTCGGCGGCGATACGCTCGCTGGCACCGCCCTCGCGGGCAAGCTCGACGGCCACGATCCGGCGCCCGGTCGCGTCTGTCAGCAAGCGCTCGACGCGTGCCTCGCTGCGCAGCGTGACATTGCCGGCGCGCAGGGCCGGCCGCAACAGGCAGGTTTCGGCGTCGCCCTTGGCATCGATCATGCACGGAAAGGCATCGCAGGTGCCACAGCGCTCGCAACGCCCGCTGGCGCCACCACTGCTGCCAAGGTCGACCGCCGTCGGCATCGGGAAGGGGTGCAAGCCCTGGGCCAGCAGCGCCGCTTCAATGCGTGCCAGGACCGGCTCATGTGGCACCGGCGGATGCGGGTAGGGTGCACTGCGCGGCGGCTCGGTGGGATCACGGCCGGCCAGGCCACGCACGCCGAACAGGCCTTCGGCCATGCCGTACCACGACTCCAGATCGGCGTAGGCGATCGGCCATGCTGGCGAGTGGCCTTCCTCGTGGGCCAGTTCCTGGAAGTCGGCGCTGCGCAGACGGAACATGGCGGCGCCATAAAACTTGGTATGGCCGCCGACGAAGTAGTACTGACCGGGCCGGAAGCGTGCCTGCCCGTCGCTCCAGGTTTCGCGCGTGCGGTAGCGAAGGTCGACGAACACCGCTTCCGGATCGCGGTTCTGCGGTTCGCGCGGCAGATGGGGACCGCGCTCCAGCACCAGCACGCGCAGCCCACTGCCCGCCAGTTGCAGGGCGACGGCACTGCCGCCCACGCCGGAGCCGACGATCACCACGTCGTAGCAGCGGGTCGTCTCGACGGTCACGACAGCAGGATCTCGGTCTGGCTGTCGAAGCACACCAGCTTGGACAGATCGATCTGGAAATCCATCATCGCGCCGGGCACCAGATCAACATCGGGATCGAGCCTTGCCGTGAATTCCTGGCCGGCCACGTCGAGCACCACCAGGGTGTCGGCCCCGGTCGGTTCGATGACCTCGACCCGAGCCGCCAGCGTGCGCTGGTTCGCTCCCAGGGTCTCGCCCTTGCGTGCGATGCTCACCGCCTCGGCCCGGATGCCGGCAATCACCTCGCGTCCCGTGTAGGGCTGGAGTGGCGCTGCCGCGGCCGCAGGCAGCACGAAGCCGGCATGCGCCCGATCGCCCTTGGTGAAGCTGAGCTCCAGCGCCCCCCCCGATCCACTGACCCGGGCCTGCAGCAGGTTCATGCGCGGCGAGCCCATGAAGCTCGCGACAAAGGTATTGGCCGGCCGGTTGTACACCTCGTATGGCGTTCCGAGCTGCTGCAGGACCCCGCCTTTCATGACGGCGATCCGTGTCGCCAGCGTCATCGCCTCGATCTGGTCGTGGGTGACATAGACGATGGTCGACTTCAGGCGCTGGTGCAGCTTCTTGATCTCGGTCCGCATGTCCAGACGCAGCTGCGCGTCGAGGTTGGAAAGCGGCTCGTCGAACAGGTAGAGCTGGGGCTCGCGCGCCAGCGCGCGGCCGATGGCCACGCGTTGACGCTGGCCGCCGGAGAGTTGCCTGGGCTTGCGCTCCAGCAGATGCTCGATCTGCAGCAGCTTGGCCACCTTGGCCACGCGCTCGGCACGCACGGAACGGTCAATGCGGTGCATTTCGAGGGGAAACTCGATGTTCTTGGCCACCGTCATGTTCGGATAGAGCGCGTAGGACTGGAACACCATCGCGATATTGCGATCGGCGGGCCCCAGCGGCGTGATGTCGCGGCCGTTGAGGTGCAGCGCGCCGCCGCTCGGCTCCTCGAGCCCGGCGATGATGTTCATCAGCGTGCTCTTGCCGCAGCCTGAAGGCCCTACCAGGACCAGGAATTCGCCATCCTTCAGGTCGATCGAGATGTCGTGCAGGATCTGCACCGGTCCGAAGCTCTTCTTGATGCCGTCGAGTGCCAGAGTAGCCATTGCCCTTATCCTTTGACCGAGCCGGCCATCAGGCCGCGCACGAAGTATTTTCCCGAGGCCACATAGACGATCAGGGTCGGGATTGCCGCGATGAAGGCCCCGGCGAAGTGGACGTTGTATTCCTTCACGCCGGTCGAACTGCTGACGAGGTTGTTCAGGGCCACCGTCAGGGGAAAGGAACTGAAGTCGCTGAAGGAGGCACCGAACAGGAACTCGTTCCAGATGTTGGTGAACTGCCAGATCACCGTCACGATGATGATCGGGGAACTGCTGGGCAGCAGGATGCGGAACAGCACTGCGAAGAAGCGGGCGCCATCCATGCGTGCCGAGCGGATCAGTTCCACCGGGAAGGCCGCGTAGTAGTTGCGGAAGAACAGCGTCGTGAAGCCGATGCCGTAGACCGAATTCACCAGCACCAGCCCCTTCACCGTGCCTGCCAGGCCGAGCGTACCGAGGGTCTTGGCCATCGGGATCAGCACGATCTGGAAGGGAATGAACACCGAGAACAGCATCAGCGCGAAGAGCAGGTTGGCTCCCCGGAACTGGAACTGGGTCAGGATGTAGCCGTTCAGTGCCCCGAACATGGTCGAGATCGCGACCGCCGGGATGACCAGCAGGAAGGAATTGATGAAGTAGGGCCGCAGGCCGGTCGCCTGAACCCCGATCTGGGCGGTACTCCAGGCGCTGCGCCAGGGTGCGGTCGTCCAGTCGATCGGCAAGGCCATCAACTGGCCATTGCGGATCTCCTCCAGCGGCTTGAAGGAGTTCGCCAGCATCACGTACATCGGCAACAGGAACAGCAAGGCCAGGAAGATCAGCACCAGGTACAGGAAGATCCGACCGGCAACGAGTCCCTTGTCTCGGGTATCAGCCATGCTTCACCTTGCGCATTTCGTTGACCAGATAGGGCAGCACCACCACGCCAATCGCCGCCAGCATCAGCACAGCGCTGGCCGCGCCGACCGACATCTCATTGCGCGTGAAGCTGTACTGGTACATGAAGACCGAGGGAAGCCAGGTGGCACGGCCAGGGCCACCATTGGTCAGGGCAATGATCAGGTCATAGGATTTGATGGCCATGTGGGCAAGGATCACGAAGGCCGAGACGAACACCGGCCCGAGTTGCGGAATGATGATGCGCTGGTAGATCTGCCAGGGACGTGCACCATCGACGCGCGCCGCACTGATCTGCTCGCCGTCGATACCCCGCAGCCCGGCCAGGAACAGCGCCATCACAAAGCCGGTGGTCTGCCAGACAGCAGCAATCACCACGCAGTAGATCGCCATGTCGGCCTGCTTGATCCAGCCGAAGCTGAAGGACTCCCAGCCGATCTGGCGCATGGTGTGTTCCAGGCCGATGCCCGGATCGAGCAGCCATTTCCAGGCGGTACCCGTGACGATGAAGGAGATCGCCATCGGATAGAGGAAGATCGACCGGAAAAGTCCCTCGGCCTGGATCTGCTGGTCGATCAGGATCGCGAACAGCAACCCCAGCACCAGGGTGACGAGGATGTAAAGGGTGGCAAAAACCGCCAGATTGCCCACCGAGACATTCCAGTTGGCAAGTCGGAACAGGCGCTGGTAGCTGGCGGTGCCGCTCCACTCATAAGCGGGCATCATCGTCGAGGCCGTGAACGACAGGTAGACGGTGAACATGATGTAGCCGTAGACGCAGACCAGAACGAGTATCACGCTCGGACTGAGCAACAGCTTGGGTAGCCATCCTGCACGCATGGGCGTGTCTCCATAGGGCCGGCCAGGCCCGAGGGCGCTGGCCGGCGTGACAGGCATCCTGCCGGAATCAGTTCGATCCGGCGGCGACCATTTCCTGGACCGCCTTCCTGTCGTCGATCTGGCCGTTGAAGTGGCGCGTGATCACGTCGTAGAAAGCGTTCTTGATCGAGGCCGGTTCGGCATGGCCGTGGGCCATCGATCCGACCAGGGTGCCGGCCTTGCTGGCTTCCGCAAGATCCTTGATCCCCTTCTTGCCGCAGGCGTCAAAGGCGGTGTCAGGCACGTCGGTGCGCGCCGGGACCGAGCCCTTGACGACGTTGAAGGCCGACTGGAAACCTGGATCGAGGATCGCGCTGGCCAGCTTGTCCTGGGCTGCGACCTTGTCGGCACCGACCTTGAACATGGCGAACTGGTCGGAGTTGAACGACACCATGCCTTGCGTGCCTGGGAAGCGGAAGCACAGGAAATCCTTGCCCGGAACCTTTTTGGCGTTGATGAATTCGCCCTTGGCCCAGTCGCCCATGATCTGGAAAGCGGCCTTGCCGCTGATCACCATGCCGGACGCGACGTTCCAGTCACGCCCGGAAAAGTCCTTGTCGACCAGCTTGCGGATCTGGCCCATGCGGTGGAAGACCTTCTCCATGGTGGGCGAACCCAGGGCCTTGGGGTCAAGATCGACCAGGGCCTTCTTGTAGAAGTCGATGCCACCGGTGGTCAGCACGATGCTGTCGAAGACGGTGGCTTCCTGCCAGGGCTGGCCGCCGTGGGCAATGGCGATGAATCCGGCTTTCTGCACGGCTTCGCCATCGGCGATGAATTCATCGAAGCTGGCCGGCGGGTTCTTGATGCCGACCTTGTCGAGAACCGCCTTGTTGGCCCACACCCAGTTAGTGGAATGGACGTTGACCGGCGCCGCGATCCACTTGCCGTTGTACTTGGAAAAGCGCTGCAGAGCCGCCGGAACGGACTTGTCCCAGCCTTCCCTGGCCGCCACCGCGTTGAGATCGGCAAGCACGCCTTGCTTGGCCCAGTCCTGGATATCGAAGCCCAGCATCTGGACGGCAGTCGGCGGATTGCCTGCAGTCACGCGCGCACGCACGGCCGTCATCGCCGCCTCGCCGCCACCACCGGCCACCGGCATGTCGTTCCACTTGATGCCTTCCTTCTCGAGATTGCCTTTCAGCACATTGAGTGCGGCCGCCTCGCCACCGGAGGTCCACCAGTGCAGCACCTCGACACTCTGGTCCGCAGCCAGCGCCGGTGCGGCCACGGCGGCTGCGATGAGCACTCCCAGCAGTTGCTTCTTGATCATTTTTTTCTCCTCGCTCCATTGAATTCGGGCACTTCCGTCCCCGGGTTTCGACGCCGGTCCCGCGCGACGGCGGGGCCATCCCTTACCTCGGCAACCACCAGTACGTGCGCGGCCCGAGGTGCATCTGCAGGGTCTTGGTTTCGGTGTAGTCCTCGGCAGCGAAGCGGCCGAGCTCGCGGCCGATGCCGCTGTGCCGGTAGCCACCGAACGGCAGTTCGGCGTGACCTTCGAGGAAGGTGTTGATCCAGATGGTGCCCGCCCTGATGCGACGCGCAGCGCTCATGCAGGTGGTGAAGTCCTGGCTCCACACGGCGGCCGACAACCCATACAGCGTCGAGTTGGCGATCGCGACGGCGTCATCGACGGACTCGAAGCTCAGCACGGCCAGCACCGGCCCGAACACTTCCTCGCGCGCCACCGCCATGTCCGGTGTCACGCCGGTCACCACGGTGGGTTCGATGAACTGGCCGTGCCCGGCTGCAATCGGGCTGCCGCCCAGCGCGATCGTGGCCCCTGCCTCGCGCGCCGCCGCAAGGTGCGCAAGGATGCCCTGGTACTGCTTTTCCGTAGTGATGGCGCCGGCATGCACGCCGTCGTCCAGCGGGTCGCCGATCCGCACCTGCCGGGAGCGCTCGATGACCGCGGCCGTGAAGCGCTCAACGATCGATGCCTGCACCAGGATCCGGCTGCCGCTGTTGCAGCACTGGCCGGTGTTGAAATAGATGCCGTACACCGCAGCGTCGACGGCAGCGTCGAAGTCGCAATCGGCAAAGATGATCTGCGGATTCTTGCCGCCCAGCTCCATCGAGACCTTCTTGAGCGTCACCGCGGCCTTGGCGGCAGCCTGCTTGCCGATCGCGGTGGATCCGGTGAACGACAGCATGTCGACGTCGGGATGGCTGACCAGCGCTTCACCCACCACGGGGCCGAGTCCCACCACGATGTTCACGACCCCCGCGGGCAGCCCGGCTGCGAGCAGCAGCTCACCCAGCATGAGCGTGGTGCCCGAGGTGACCTCGGCCGGCTTGACGACCGCCGTGCAGCCCGCCGCGAGTGCGAATGGCAGCTTCTGGCTCAGGATCAGGAAGGGGAAGTTCCATGGCGTGATGATCGCGACCACGCCAATCGGATCGCGCAACACCACACCCAGCGAATCGGCGCCGAGATTGTTGTAGCTGTCACCATGCAGATTGCGTGCAAGTGTGGCGGCGTAGTGCCAGAGGTCTGCGGAACCTTCGATTTCCGCGAGTGCCTGGCCCAGAGGCTTGCCGTTCTCCAGGCATTCCTGGATGGCCAGGTCGTGCTTGCGTTCGAGGATGGCGTCGGCCACGGCACGCAGGATCGCCGCGCGCTGGCTGCCTTTCATGGACGCCCAGGGGCCTTGATCAAAGGCCGCCCGGGCCGCCGCGACGGCATTTTGCGCGTCCGCAGCGGACGCCTGCGCGTAGACGCCGACGACATGGCCGTGCGCCGGTGAACGGCGCTCCAGCGTGGCACCATCAGCGGCATCGAGCCATCTGCCGTCGATCAGCAGACGGCCGCGATAGGGTGGCCGTGCCAGGATCCCGGCGCGCGTCGTGGAAGCGGTGACTGTCATGGTGTTCATTCCTCTCGTATCGGTGTCGTCTCAGGTGCCGCGGTAGTGCGGGGCACGCCGTTCCTGGAAGCTGCGGATGCCTTCGGCGGCATCGGTGGTGCTCGCGGCCAGGGCGCCGGCCATGGCCTCCAGGGTCGCCGCCTGGTCTTCGGCCGCAGCCGCGTTGATCAGCTGCTTGGTGAGCTGCACGGCAACCGGCGCCTTGCCCGCGATATCGCGGGCAATCTGCAACGCGCGCTCGCGCAGCCCGGCAGCCGGCGTGACCTCGTGCACCAGACCGCGGTCCAGCGCCTGTGCAGCGCCGATCCGGGCGCCGGTCAGCGCCAGGTACTTGGCGTGTGCCGGTCCGATCAGCGTGACCAGCCGCTGGGTGCCGGACCAGCCGGGGCAGGTCGCGATCGACGCCTCGGGCAGGGCGAAGCAGGCCTGGTCGGCCGCAATGCGGATGTCTGCCGTGACCGCGAGTTCAAGCCCACCGCCAAAGGCGTGCCCGTTGAGGGCGGCGATCACCGGCTGGCGCAGGCGTGCCCACTGATCGAACACCTGGTGGCCCCGGCGCACCCAGCGTCGCCACATCTCCAGCGGCTGCAACGCCGCCCATTCGTTGATGTCGGCGCCGACGCAGAACGCGCGCTCGCCTTCCGCCGTCAGAATGACCGCGCGAACCGTAGGATCGGCATCCAGCGCACGGGCCTGCTGTTCGAGCGCGTCGAGCATCGCAGGCGTGAGCGCGTGCAGTTTGGCCGGGCGCGCCAGCGTCACGACGGCAATGGCATCCTCGATGGCACAGCTGATCACGGCCTCAGACATGTGCCGCCTCCTGGATTGCCAGGCGCAATCCCATCGGTTCCGGGCGGAACAGCGCCGCATCCATGAGCCGGAGCGCCGGCGACACCATCAAGGGGTTCTCGCACTGTGCCAGCACGTCGCGCTCCAAATCGATGCCAGGCGCCACCTCGGTGACGACCAGGCCTGCGCGCGTGAGTTCGATCACGCAGCGTTCGGTGACGTAGGTCACGTGCTGCCCGCGCTTGCAGGCTTCGATGCCGCTGAAGGTGATGTGCTCGCCCTGGCGAACGAACTTGCGCGTGTGGCCCTCCTTCACGATGAGCAGCCTGCCGTCCCCCACTTCGAGTTGCGCACCGGCGGTGAAGAACCCGGAGAAGACGATGCGACGGGCATGCGCGGTGATGTCGACAAAGCCGCCGCAGCCAGCCGTGAGGTAGGGCTTGGCGCCAAGCTTGGACACGTTCACGCTGCCGTTGCCATCCACCTGGAGGAAGGACAGCAGCGTCACGTCGAATCCCGCGCCCTGGAAATAGGTGAACTGGTTGGGCGAGGCCATGATCGCATCGGCATTCGCGGCGCAGCCGAAGGCAAAACCCAGCAGCGGCATGCCGCCCACGGCACCTTGCTCGATGGCCCAGGTCACCTCTCCGTGCAGCCCTTCCTCGAGCAGGATGCGCGGCACATTGGCCGAGATCCCGAATCCCAGATTGACCGACTGGCCGAGCGCGAGCTCGCTCGCGGCGCGTCGCGCGATCACCTTCTCGGCGCCCCAGGGCTGGTAATCGAATGCCGACAGTGGCTGGGTGATCTCGCCGCTGATGGCCGGATCGTAAAGCGTCTGCGTGGTCTGCCACTGTTCGGGATCGACGACGACGTGGTCGACCAGATTGCACGGAACATGCACGTCGTGGGGACGCAGCGTGCCGTGACGCACCACGCGTTTGACCTGTGCGATCACGATGCCGCCGTTGTTGCGCACGGCGAGCGCCTGGTCGAGACCACCCAGCAGCGCACCCTCGTGTTCATAGGTCAGGTTGCCCTGTTCATCGGCGGTGGTGGCGCGAATGATGGCGACCTGCGGAACGATGGCCGGAAAGTAGAGCCACTCGCGACCATCGAAGCTCACCTTGCGCACCACCGGCCGCGCCGCGGCCGCGGCATTCATGGCACAGCCCTGCTGCTCTGGATCGACGAAGGTGCCGACGCCGACCTGGGTCAGCACGCCGGGGCGCCGCGCGGCGGCATCGCGATGCATGTCGAACATGATGCCGCTCGGCACGTTGTAGGCTTCGATCTGGTTGGCAACAACCATCTTCCAGATTTCCGGCATCGGCAACGACGAGGGGCCGCTCGGGAAGGATCCCGCCAGGATGCGCACCAGCAGCCCCGGCCGGGCGACATGGTCGATCCCCTTGATCCCGTACATGTCGCCGGCCGCAATCGGACTCAACGCCGTGATTCCGGCCGGATGGCCTTCGCGCTCGAAGCGCCCACCGATGGCGGCCAGCACGTGGTCCGGGCAGCCGAGGCCGCTCGAGGAACTGATGCTCACGATGTCGCCGTCGCGGATCAGCGCGGCGGCCGCAGCAGCGGTCATGACCTTGCTTCGCACGGCAGCCTCAGGCAAAGGGATCGTTGATCTTGACGGCAGCCTGCGTGCGGCACGCGTCGACGACGGCGCATGCCACGGCCAGCGAACGCACACCGTCTTCGGCGCTGGCGGCAGGCGCCCCCTCCCCTCGCAGCGCTGCAGCGAAAGCCGCCACGCCGCGCACATACAGGTTCTGGTGTTCGAGCGGAACCGGCGTCTCGCCGGCGGCCGTGCGCAGCACGACCTCACCGACCGGCCGCTGTGTCATCACGCCGCGCCCGATGATCGAACCCTCTTCGCCGTGGATCTCGATTCCGGTTCCGGCATAGCGGACCGTGAAGGCGTCGTGCAACTGGGCCAGCACGCCATTCTCGAAGCGCAGCACCGCCATCACGCCGTCCTCGAGGTCGGCGCGCGCGAGCGAGGTGGACTGGCTCATCGCCACGGCTTCGACCGGCTCGCAGCCCAGGATGAAGCGCAAGGTGTCGGCGTCGTGCACCGTGATGTCGAGGATCACGCCACCGCCGGCAGCCGGGCGATCGATCCGCCAGCCCTGCAGGTGCGGTGGCAGGTGGACAGCATGAAAGACGCGTGCGAACAGCGGCCTGCCGATCGCGCCGGACTGCACCAGCTCGCGGATCCTGCGATGACTGGCGGCATTGCGCAGATGATGATTGGTGGCCATGACCACACCCGCCTTGCGGCATGCTGCGACCATCTCATGCGCTTCCGCGACCGTCAGCGCCAGCGGCTTCTCGCACAGCACATGCTTGCCGGCCGCCGCAGCTGCCAGCACCTGCTCGCGATGCAGCTCGTTGGTGGTGCTGATGTAGACCGCGTCGACATCGGGATCGGCCAGCAGCGCCGCCAGCGTCACATGGCTGCGGCCGATGCCGTGTGCTGCCGCATAGTCGAGTCCGCGCTTGAGATCGCTGCTCATCACGCCCACCACCTCGTGGCCAGCCTGGGCGCGAATCGCGCCGATCATGTGCTCGGCTGCAATCGTGCTGGCGCCGATCAAGCCCCATCCTGTCGTGAACTGTTTGCCCATGTCGCTCGATCCCCGCTAGTATTTGGAACGGTCCAAGCATTATTGGATCGTTCCAAAATAATGTCAATGCGCGTACCCGAAATTTCTTTCGAGCCATCCATGTCCAAACCTGCAAGCCCGGCCCGGGCGGTCACGATCCACGATGTCGCGGCCGCGGCGGGCGTGTCGAAATCGACCGTGTCCCTGGTGCTGCAGGGCAGCACCCTGATCCGCGACGAGACTGCCGAGCGCGTGCGCGAAGCCGCGCGCAAGCTCGGCTACGTCTACAACCGCCGTGCCGCCGAGCTGCGCAGCAATTCATCCAGGACCATCGGCGTGGTCATCAACGATCTGATGAATCCGTTTTTTGCCGAGGTCCTGGTGGGACTGGAACGCAAGCTGGTCGATGCGGGATACATCGTGTTCATGGCCCACACCAGCGAAGACCTGCGGCGGCAGGAGCAGGTGCTGGCCACCATGCGCGAACAGAATATCGCCGGGATCGCCCTCTGCCCGGTCCTGGGAACCCCGCAGGCCCTGCTCAAGACCGTGAAGAGCTGGGGCATTCCGCTGGTGGTCATGGTGCGGCCGCTGGGGACGAGCGCCTATGACTATGCCGGCTCGGACAACGAAGGCGGCGTCGCACTGGCGACGGCACACCTGATCGCGCGCGGTCATCGCCACATCGCCTTCCTGGGCGGCCGGCGCGGCCCCGTGTTCGAGCAGCGTCTGGCAGGGTACAAGCGCGCACTTGCCGACGCCGGCATCGCGTTTGATGAAGCCAGGGTGTTTGCGGCGGATCCGACGCGCGAAGGCGCCCACGACTGCACCCTGGCGATGCTCGACAGCCACGCCGAAGTCACCGCGGCTGCCTGCTACAACGATCTGGTGGCCTTCGGCGCGCTGTCGGCGCTGGGCGAGCGCGGCCTGCGACCGGGCAAGGACTTTGCCGTGATGGGATTCGACAACGTGCTGGCGGCAGCGCATTCCAACCCGCCGCTCAGTACGGTCGATGTGCGGCCAGGGGCGCTGGGCGAAGCAGCCGCCGCGCTGCTGCTGCACCGGATCAGCGCCCCCGGAAGCGCGCCAAGCCGCTACATCGCCACGCCGCATCTGGTCCTGCGCCAGTCCGCCTGATCAGAACGGAACGCGCGCCGACAGGCGATAGCCGCGCGGCTCGGCGGGGTGGGTCACCAGGTCATTGACCGGTGCCGCCTCGCCGCGCAACTGCGAGGTGTAGTAGTAGTCGATGTCGCTCACGCGCCGGTCGAGCAGGTTCAGCACTTCCAGGCGCACCAGCATGCCGCCTTCGAAGTGCCGGCTGAGCTGCACGTTCACTTCCGACGAGGACGCCGAACGCACGCTGTTGTCCTCGATCAGTGCACGCGGCCCGAAGTAGCGCATCGTCGCGCCATACGACCAGCGACCTGCGTCGCCCTGCAGGCGCACGCCGGCGGTGGTGTCGACCGCCTCGGCGACATAGGGGCCCGCGCTGTACAGGGGGCTCGCCGGGTTGCTGCTGTAGCTGGTGTAGCGTGCACGCGATTTCGAAAGGTCGACCTCCAGTTCGAGGTGCGGCAACGGCGTCGATCGATTGGACCACTCAAGTCCCTCGCGGCGCGAGGGGTTGAACGGTACCGTCAGGCCGGTATCGGCGTCGTACTTGAGTTCGGAATCAAGGTCCAGGCGCCACAGTGCCAAGGACGTATTCCAGCCCGGCAAGGGTTGGGCTCGCAGACCGAGCTCGGAGGCAGTTGCCCGCACCACCCCTGGCGCCGGCGTGACGGCGCCGCCGAAGGCCGGATCGCGCGGATCAGCACTCTGCCGCGCTGTGACCCCGCGCGCGTCGTTGCTGTGGAAGCCACGCGCCAGGTTGGCGTAGAACTCGGTTTTGTCGAAGGGGCCGAAGATCAAGGCGAGCTTGGGACTCCCGATTCCCGCCCTGCGTGCCCCGGAATTGACCGTGGTATCGGAGCGCACGTTGAAGCGGTAACCGTCAACACGCAGCCCGAAAATGCTGCGAAAGGTCGGCGTCCATGCCAGCTCGAGTTCGCCGAAAGCACCTAGCCTGCCTTCGCGCACGCTGTCCTGGGAGATCTGATAGACCGGCTGACGGCGCGTCGTGAGCCCCAGGCCGAGCACGGGAATCCAGTCCTGCCGCAGTTGCACGCCGCCACGCCATTGCGCCGGTGTGCCGCGCACATCAAAACCCCCGCCGCCGCTGTAGTCTCCCCCCGCAACGGTGCGGCGCTCGTACTGGGTGAACTGGTCACCACGATTGCAATTGCCGGTCAGGGCGATGCTGTCCTGGCAGTAGGTGAAGTTCGACCACAGTTGCAACTGGTTGGAAATCGCAAAGGCATGTGCACGCGTCCAGCGATCGCCGTCACGCGTCGCGGCCTCCCACGCCAGGCTGAAGCGGTGCGCGATACCGCCGTCGCTGGAGTCGAGACTGCCATAGGGCGAGATCAGTCCGTTGCCGATGGCGCGCCGCGCGACCTGGTCGGTAGAGGTCCATTGCGCGGTGTAGGCCATGCCGGTGAGCGACCAGCCGTCGTCGCGCGTACCCTCGCTGTAGCGCAGCAGGCCATTCCACTTCGAGTGGTTCTCCGGAACAACCCAAGGCCCATCATTGACGCCTGTTTCCAGCGCATACAGGAGGTTGCCATCCTCGACGTGCCCGGTCCCCGCCAGCAGCAGCCGTCCGAAGCCGTGGTCGCCGAGCGTGCCTTCGACATAGTCCCTGGGCAAGGTACGCACATAGTCGATGTCGGCCGATCCGGCCGCACTGAAATCACCCTGCTCGGCGGCATAGGGTCCCTTGCGGTAGCTCACGCGATCGACCAGCTCAGGAATGAGGAACTGCAGATCGCTGTAGCCTTGCCCATGCGCATGGCTGGGCATGTTGATCGGCATGCCCAGCAGGCTGGTCGCGAAATCGGTGCCATGATCCAGGTTGAAGCCGCGCAGGAAGTACTGATTGGCCTTGCCGTCACCGGAGTGCTGGGTGACGATCAGGCCAGGCACGGCCTCCAGCACCTCGGCGGGACGCAGCAGCGGGCGCTCCTGGATTTCCTCGCGATTGATGCGCCCGGCGCTGGCGCTTTCGGCATTGCCCAGCAGCGGATCGGCCGGCGCCTCAATCACCACCGGCGGCAGCGTTCCCAGCTGATCCGCATCTTGCCCCCAGGCGGACGCTGCCAGCGCAAGCACTGCCATCAGATGCAGCCGGAGCGCTACCAGCCAAAGGCGTCCGGACTTCCACTTGCGCCAGTGCGCAAGAGTGGCGGCGGGCATCGAGAATCTCCACTGGGAGGCCTGGCACGGTCTCCCGGAGACCGTATGGCAGTTGTTCGGCTGACGCGAGGGTACACGACGCGCCGGTTCACTCTCAATACGCGCGAGTGCCAGCAGTGGATGCGGCACGCGTCACCGGCGGCATGCCGACGAGCGTCTGGCGGGCCACTGCGATATCCTGGCGCTCACGCAATTTCCAGGCGCCGGCATGTGCCGGTGCCGAATATCGAAGCGACCTGCGCCACACCGCCATGATGTCTCCACGCTATCTGCTGTTCGCCAGCGCCTTCCTGTTCGTCACCGCATGGATGCTGCGCGCCTTCCTGCCCGGCGCACTCTGGGGCGGGGTATTCGCGGTTTCGCTGTGGCCGCTCTACTGCCGACTTTCCGAGCACTTCGGCAGGCGCCTGCCGGCGCCGGCGCTGCTGTTCACGCTGGCCTTCGCGCTGCTGATCCTGGCACCGCTGGTCTATGTGGGCTTCGAATTCGCCCGGCTTTACAGCGCCGGCTCGGACTATCTGGCGCAGGGCGCCTCGGACGGTCTGCCGCCGCCCGCCATCCTGGCGCAGTTGCCCTTCGGCGACCGCATGGTGGCCTTCTGGCAGGACCAGATCGGGCATAGCGCCAGCCTGATCGATGCAGCCAACCACCTGAGCAACGGCAAGCTCACCTCCTGGCTGTCGTCAGCGGCGGTCCAGGTATCGTCGGACGCGGTCGCGACCGTGGTCATGCTGGTGTCGCTCTTCTTCATGCTCAAGAATGGCGACTACATCCAGACGCACTACCACACCATCCTCGCCCACTGGTTCACCGACAAGGGGGCCAGCGTGGTCGACAAGGGCATCTCGGCCCTGCGCGGCACCATCAATGGCGTGGTGCTGATCGGCCTGCTCGAAGGCGTGCTGCTGGCAGTGCCGCTGGTGCTGGCCGGCATCCAGTCCGGGCTGCTGCTTGGCCTTGCCGCCGGCATCATCGGCGTGATCCCGCTGGTCATGCCCGCGCTGATCCTGCCCTGCATCGCCTGGCTGTACTTCAATGGCCAGACGCTGTTCGCGGTGCTGACCGCCATCGACCTGGTGATCGTGTGGCTGGTGTTCGAGAACGTCATCAAGCCCGGCATCATCAGCAACGCCGTCAAGGTCAATCCCTTCCTGGTGCTGATCGGCCTCATCGGCGGCCTGCAGATGCTGGGGCCGATCGGCCTGTTCCTCGGGCCGGCGCTGGTCGCGATGGCCACCAGCATCGCGCACGACCTGGTGGCGCCGCCGTGAGCGCCTATTTCCTGCGCACGTAGAGCGCCTTGCCGCGAGCGCCGGCCGGCGCGCGGTCTTCGACTTCGAAGATGTCGCGCCGGGCGTGCACCAGATCACTCAGCTTCTTGAAGCCGTAGAGCCTGGGATCGAATTCCGGCTGCAGCTTGGTCAGGTAGTTGCCGAACGAGGACAGCTGCGCCCAGCCCTCGTCGTCCGAGGCCTGGTCGAGGGCGCGCAGGAAATGCGCCAGCGGCAGCTCTTCCGGTTCGCCTGGAACGTCCTCGACCGGCGCCGCTTCGACGCGCTCGGCACCCGCGCCGCGCGCCGGCGCCGCAGCCTTGCCGCTTGCCGGCTTTTCGGGCAGCGAGCGCAGCAGTTCGGTGAAGACGAACTTGTGGCAGGCGTTGCGAAAGGCGTCCGGCGTCTTCTTTTCGCCGAAGCCCAGCACCATCAGGCCCTCCTCACGGATGCGCAAGGCAAGTCCGGTGAAGTCGCTGTCGCTCGAGACCAGGCAGAAGCCGTCGAATCGACGCGTGTACAGCAGGTCCATCGCATCGATGATCATGGTGCTGTCGGTCGCGTTCTTGCCCGTGGTATAGGCGAATTGCTGCACCGGCTTGATGGCATAGCGGTTCAGCACCTTCTTCCACTGCCCGCTGGCCGGCGAGGTGAAGTCGCCGTAGATGCGTTTCACGGTCGCCTCGCCGAACGTGGCGATCTCGGCCAGCAGGCCCTCGATCACGGCGGCCTGGGCATTGTCAGCATCGATCAGCACGGCAAGCCGTTGGGCGTGATCCTCGGGCTCCTGGCGGGGCGATGTGCGGGAATTCATGGTGGGTGGTCCTCCTGATGCGAAGTGCATCAGGAGGAGCATAGCGCGGCTGCGCCCGCGTCGGACTGCCAGGATGTTAGTCTGCCAACCATGACCCGCTCCTACGACCGCTTCACTGACCTGCTGCGCGCGATCTACGACCGCCGCCTGAATGGCCCGCCGGTGCTGCGTGCCGACGATGCCTTTCCGGGCCAGCAACGCTTCCTGGCAGCCTGGCCCGGCCTGCGTGACGAAGCGCTGCGGGTGGCCGGTGTCATCGGCCATGTGCCACGCTTCCACGAACTGATGGCGGCGCAGGTCGACATTTCGAGCAACGATGCACGCGACTGGCGCATGTTCGTGCTCAAGGCCTATGGCGTGCCTATCCCCGAGAATCTGGCGCGCTGCCCGCTGCTGCGCGACCTGCTCACCGAAACGCCAGAGGTGCTTTCCGCGGCATTCTCCTTCCTGGCACCCCACAAGCACATCCCCGAACACCGTGGTCCCTTCCGCGGCGTGCTGCGCTATTACCTCGGCCTGTCGGTGCCGACCGACGGCGCAGGCCGCCCGGATACCGAGCTGATCATCGACGGGCAGTCCTACCGGATCGGCGATGGCCAGGGCCTGCTATGGGACGACACGTTCCGCCACGAGGTGCGGCACCACAGCGAACACTGGCGCATCGCGCTGCTGCTCGACGTGCGCCGCAATGGTCTGCCTGCCGATCTCGCCGTGCTCACGCGCGTGCTGACCGCCACGGCCGCGGCGGCCGTGCGCGTGCAGCGTGCGCTGCACCCGGGACATTTCGGAGTCCGCTGATTTCCGCCCCATCCTCGCAAGCCCATCCTCCCATCATGACCACCTCCGCTCGCATCCTGCATCCCGGCCTGCGCCGCAAGATCATGTCGGCCGACCAAGCCGCCACACTCATCCATCACGGCGATAGCGTCGCACATCATGGGCACCAGCATCATGAACGGCATCGGCGGGTCCGGCGACTTCGCGCGCAACGGCTATCTGTCGATGTTCATGACGCCGTCCACCGCCAAGGACGGCGCCATCTCATGCATCGTGCCGATGGCCAGCCACGTCGATCACACCGAGCATGATGTGCAGATCATCGTGACCGAGCAGGGACTGGCCGACCTGCGCGGCCTGTCGCCGCGCCAGCGCGCGCGGCAGGTCATCGAGCGGTGCACGCGCCGCGATCACGCCCGCCAGGCAGCGATCGCGGTATGATTGTCAAGCGGAATCTGCGATTTCAAAGCCTGGAGCCCATCTGCCCATGAAAGCCGTCGTGAGCAAATCCCTCGCCACCCTGCTGAAAAAGCCCGGCGGGCGGGAAGCGGTGCGTCGGGCCGTGCTGAAGGCCGTGACCCACGGCGATCGCGAGCCGGTGACAGTCACCGGGGATGTCGAAGGCCGTTCCCGCGAGATCACGCTCAGGATCGTGCCGATCCGCGGCTGAATCGCCGCTGACGCATGCGGGATCGAGGGCGACTACTTCGCGCTGGCGGCGGCAAGTGCCGCAGCCGGCGCCCACTGAACGCGCGCTGGCTGCGTTCTTGATTCGCTGTGCTGGCGCAAGCCCGATCACGCCGCGCGGAAGAACTCCTCGATGCGCTCGAACACCGCGTGATCGGCCCCGTGGCGGCGCACGGCCAGCACATCTTCCAGCTTCTCGACCTGCTTGATCATCTGGGTCAGGCGCGCGTCTTCGATCACCTTGAGCCACACGCGGCTCTGTTCACCGGCACCGACCGGCATCACCAGGATGCCCTCCAGGTTGTAGGCGCGGCGCGAGAACAGTCCCACCACATGGCTCATCACGCCGGCGTGGTTGCGCACGTCGATTTCCAGAACCGCCCCGGCCAGCGCCTTGCGTTCACTCCAGTTGTTCGCGTTCATGCTTCAGCCTCCGATCATTTCCTTGTTGGCGGCGCCGGGCGGCACCATGGGGTAGACCTTTTGGTCGCGGTCGATGCTGGCGTGGATCAGGCAGGGCCCCGGCGTGCGCAGGGCCGCAGTCAGCGCTGCACCGGGCGCCTGGGTGGCATCGAGGTCGACGGCGCGGATGCCGCACGCTTCGGCCAACCGGATGAAGTCCGGCACTGCCTGGAATTTCGAGGCAAAGGTGCGCTTGCCGTAGAACATGCTCTGCTGCTGGTACACCAGCCCCAGCGAGGCATTGTTCATCAGCACGATCTTGAGATTGACACCCTCCTCCGCTGCCGTGACCAGTTCCTGGATGTTCATCAGGATCGAGCCGTCGCCCGTGAAACACACCACGGTACGCTGCGGTTCGGCGAGCGCCGCGCCGATGGCTGCCGGCACGCCGAAACCCATGGTGCCGAGACCGCCCGAGGTCAACCACTGGCGCGGCCGGCGCAAAGGATAGGCCTGAGCCACCCACATCTGGTGCTGGCCGACGTCGGTGGCCACAGTGGCCTCGTCGTCCAGCGCCGCCGCCGTGGCAGCGATCAGGCCGTAGTGGGAGCGCACATCGTCGATTCCCGGCGTCTGCAGCGGGTGATCGGCCTTGAGCCGTGCCACGCGCGCCAGCCAGGCGGTGCGCGGCATGGCGTGCACGCGCGGCAGCAGCGCCTGCAGCACCGCGCTGACGTCGCCGGCGATGCCCACGTGTGCGGTCTTGATCTTGTCGAGTTCGGAGGGATCGATATCGATGTGGATGATCCTGGCGCCGGGACAGAAGGCGGCGACCTTGCCGGTGGCGCGGTCGTCGAAGCGCGCGCCGACCGCGATCAGCAGGTCGCACTCGTCGAGCGCGAAGTTGGTGCAGCGCGCGCCGTGCATGCCGAGCATGCCCAGCGACAGCGGGTGATCGACCGGCATCGCGCCCAGTGCCATCAGCGTCATCACCGTCGGCAAGGCGGCCTTCTCGGCCAGATCCACGGCCTGGCGCGCGGCACCGGAGTGCACCACGCCGCCGCCCAGGTACAGGATCGGACGCTCGGCCGCGCGGATCATGGCAGCAGCGGCGTCGATGGCAGCCGAATCGAAGGCCGGCGGCGCCTCCGCGGCACCAGGCGTCGGCCATTCATGCACCTCGATGCGCTGGTTCTGGACGTCCTTGGGAATGTCCACCAGCACCGGGCCGGGGCGCCCCGAAGCGGCGATGGTGAAGGCGCGCGGAATCACGCGCAGCAGTTCCTCGGCGGACGAGACCAGGAAATTGTGCTTGGTGATCGGAATGGTCAAGCCGTAGGTGTCGACCTCCTGGAAGGCGTCGGTACCGATCATCGCCTGCGGCACCTGACCGGTGATGGCGACCAGCGGGATGGAATCGAGCTTGGCATCGGCAATCGCCGTCAGCAGATTGGTCGCACCCGGACCGGAGGACGCCAGGCACACGGCTGGCCTGCCGGTGGCGCGTGCCATGCCCTGGGCCATGAAGCCCGCGCCCTGCTCATGCCGGGCCAGCACGTGGTGGATACTGCGCGACTCCGACAGCGCGTCGTAGAAGGGCAGGATGGCCCCGCCGGGAATGCCGGCTACGGTGGTGATGCCCTGGCGTTCGAGCAGGCGCACGACGATCTGCGCCCCGCTGAGGGTTTCGGGCTGTGGCGTGCTGCTGGCTGGCGGCTGGCTGGGTGACACGGACATCTCCTGGTGGCTGGCGACAGATCCGGCTTGACCGGCCAGGGCCCCAAAAGACAAACCCCCGCTCGGTCTGCACCGGCGGGGGTTTCTGGAAAACGTTGAAGCTGGCTAGTTTCCGGTCCGCGGCGGTGCGTAGGCGCTTGCGCCTACTACGACTACGCCAACCCGAATGGACGCGCGCGCACCTGCCCCGGGGGCAAACTGGATGGCGATGGCGGCATTGCGGGTCATGGGGGATCGGGCTCGGTGGGCTTCTTTCGAACCACAATCATAGGCAATGCCGCACCCGCTGCGCAAGCCCCTGCGGACAGTGCTCCTGGACGCCGTCGCGTGCGCGCGGCAATCTGTGCGCATCGACAGGTGCCAGGGGAGCAGGAGCAATGGCCAGAATCTTCATCACAGGATCGGCCGATGGCCTGGGCAGGATGGCCGCACAGCGGCTGGTGGCCCAAGGCCATCGCGTGGTGCTGCATGCGCGCAGCGAGACCCGTGCTGCCGAAGCCATGGCCGCCGTGCCGGGTGCCGAGACTGCGGTGGCCGGTGACCTGGGCAGCCTGGAGCTGATCCGTTACGTGGCGCGTCAGGTCAACCACCTCGGGCAGTTCGACGCCGTGATCCACAATGCCGCGATCGGCTACCGCGAATCGAAACGCGTGCTCAACGAGGATGGGCTGTGCCAGCTGTTCGTCATCAACACCCTGGCGCCTTACCTGCTGACCGCGCTGATCCAGCGGCCGCGGCGTCTGATCTATCTCAGCTCGGGCCTGCACCGCAGCGGCGATGCCACCCTGGCTGACCTCAACTGGGAGCAGCGCCGCTGGCAGGGACAGCAGGCCTATTCGGATTCCAAGCTGCACGACGCGCTGCTGTCCGCTGCCGTGGCGCGGCGCTGGCCGGACGTGCTCTCCAATGCCGTCGAACCGGGCTGGGTGGCGACGCGCATGGGCGGTCCGACCGCCCCCGACAATCTCGAGGCCGGAGCGGAAACCCAGGTCTGGCTGGCCGTCAGCGAGGAAGCTGCCGCATTGGTGAGCGGGCGCTATTTCCACCACAAGGCGCTGCGCACGGCAGCACCGGCAGTCGACGACCCGGACCTCCAGGATCGGCTGCTGGCCGCTTGCGCGCACTACACCGGATTCGCGCTGCCGGCGCCCTGACCCACCGCTTCAGTCAGCGGCCGCCACCGTGCTGGCAACGCGTGCCACGAAGGCCGGATCCGGCACACCCAGCCGGGTGCTCTGCGCCACCACGCGGCCCTGGCGGTCGAGCAGGATCAGCACCGTGGAGTGGTTGATGTCGCCACTCGGCAATATGCGGTATTGCACGCCCAGCAGCGCTGCCAGTGCACGCGTGCCGGCACTGTCGCTGCGCGCCAGGGTCCAGGTGCGCGCATCGAGGTGGCGCTGCGCCGCCACGCCGCGCAGCGCCGCGCTGTCATCGCGCGCGGGATCGAGCGTCACCAGCAGCACGTGGAGCTGCCTCGCGGAATCGGCCGGCAGTGCGCGCTGCACATCGCGCACCGTATCGATCAGGCGTGGGCAGACGAACTGGCAGGACGTGTAGAACATCGACACCAGCTGCGGCCGGCCCTGCCCGGACGCCAGCGTGAAGGCGCGCCCGTCCTGGTCGTGCAGGGGCAGGTCCAGATGGTAGATCGAGTCCGAGGGCAGCGGTCCGGCGGCGCCGGCAAGACCGGCCACGCCCAGACACAGCAGCAGCAGCGCACGGTGGCATGCCGCGCGGACAGCGAATCGCCGCGGCAATGTCGGCAACGGCAGGTGCATCATGGTGTGGCTCCTTCGGCACGTACGCAGCGGAATCCCAGGCTTGAGGTGCTGTCGGCCGCCTTGAGCGAAGACAGCAGCGCGATGCGCATCAGCACGGCATAGTTGGCGCGGTCCTTGAAGCTGATGGCGCCGGCACCGCAGAATTTGAGTCGGTCGGGATCGTCGCCCGCGCGGCTGTCGGCATCGACCAGAAGCGCGTTGAAGTCGTCCACCCACTCCCAGACCACGCCGTGCAGGTCATGCACGCCGTAGAAATTGGCCGCGCCACCGACCGCAGGCAGCGGCCCGTCCGCCGGCCGGCCGTACCAGCCCAGGATGCGCGCCAGCCAGGCCGGATCGTCGCGCGCATCGGCGCGCGTGGCGTCGGCAGCGGCCGCGTACTCCCATTCGACCCAGCTGGGCAGGCGGCCGCCCTCGCTGGCGCAGAAGGCCTTGGCGGCGAACCAGCTGACCTCGGTCACCGGTGCCGTCAGGGAAGCCGACGCGCCGGCGTCGGCCGCCGCACCCCAGTGGGCCAGATAGCCCGGGCTGGCGAACACCAGTGGCGCCGTCTCGCGTTGCCATTGCGGCTGTGCGGCCAGGAATGCCGCGTATTCGGCACGCGTGACCGGTGTTGCGCGCATCGCATAGGACGCCACCGCTACGGGACCTGGATCGGCGTCACTGACGAGCACGCTGCGCAGGCTGCCGGCGGGTACCGGCACGTAGTCGGCCGCCTGCACAACCGCGCTGCCAGCGCCCAGCAGCAGCCCCAGCAGCAGGGCGGGCAGCGCCTTGCGCCGGCATGCGTGCATCACGTCGCCCTCAATGCTCGCTGCCGCCTGCGGTCGTGCCGCCGGCACGGACCTTGCGCACATCCTCGGTGAGGATGCTGCCGCCCGGGTTGCCCCAGGAATTGAGTACGTAGGTGAGGATGTTGGCGATTTCGTCGTCGTTGAGCTGGTTCATCGGCGGCATCACCGAGTTGTACTCGGTGCCGTTGACGGTAACCTTCCCGTTCAGGCCATGCAGTGCGATATCGATGGCACGCCTGGGCTGGGCGGCCAGATAGTCGGACTTGGCCAGCGGCGGGAACACGCCTGACAGACCTTCGCCGTTGCCCTGGTGGCAAACCGAGCAGGTGCCCGCGAACAGGTCGCGGCCGGCGTCGACCTGGTCCTTGAGGGTCAGCCTGCCTCCTGCCGCAGCGGCAGTCGCCTTCGAGACCGCATTCATGTTGGGCTGCGAACGGTCACCCAGATAGACCGAGTCGAGCTCCTTTCCCGAGTAGATCGACTTGTCCTCCTCGCCGGCCACCTTGAGGATCGCCAGCGCGCCCTTGTTGAAGGCGCGGAAGATCGAGTGGTCGACCATCACGTAGCTGCCCGGCACCTTGGTGCGGAACTCGACCGAGGCCGCTCCGCCCGCCGGGATCAGCGTGGTCTGGACATTGGTCTGGATCTCGCTGCCGCCTTCGTTGCGCACCCGGTCGAAGATGGCACCGATGACGTGGAAGCTCGACACCAGATTGGGGCCGCCGTTGCCGATGAACAGGCGCACGGTCTCGTTGGTGCGTGCAGTGATGGCACGGTCACCGGTGAGTGACCCCTCGGCACCGTTGAACAGCACATAGGTGGGACGCTCGTCGATGGCCTTCTCCATGTCGAAGGCCTGGGCACCTTTTTCGCGGTACTTGCCGCTGGTGTAGAAGTCGCCCTGCATCACGTAGTACTCGTGATCGACCTTGGGCAGGCCCTGCGGCGGTTCGACCAGGATCAGTCCGTACATGCCGTTGGCCACATGCATGCCAACCGGTGCGGTGGCGCAGTGATAGACGTAGATGCCCTCGTTGAGGGCCTTGAAGGTGAACTGCGATTCATGGCCAGGCGCGGTGAAACTCGATGCGGCGCCGCCGCCAGGCCCGGTCACGCCGTGCAGATCGATGTTGTGCGGCATCTTGTTGGCCGGATTGTTCTTGAGATGGAACTCGACCGTGTCCCCCTGGCGCACGCGGATGAAGCTGCCCGGCACCGTGCCACCGAAGGTCCAGAAAGTGTAGGACACGCCCTCGGAGATCTGCATCTGCTTTTCGATGACTTCGAGGTCAACGATCACCTTGGCCGGATAGAAGCGGTTCGTTGCGGGCGGCACTTCCGGCGGACTGGTCAGCACGGCGTGGATCGGGGCGCCCTGCGGCGGACCGAAGTCGCCCGCCCATTTCAGTCCACTGCCGGCTTCGGCGCCGAGCGCCGGCACTGCGACGAGTGCGGCCGCGAAGCTCAGAACCCACGTTGCCAAAGCATTGCGCACGTAGCCCATGTCTGCCCCCATTAAGGTGGATTTACGATGCACCTATTATGATGAGACGGCGCGGGCGGATTCTTGATCCAGGTCAATTCAGGCCGGTGCCGTCTCAACCCGCGCGTGCGGCAGGTACCGTGCGGCGTCGTAGCGAAGACGCCAGGGTGAGCAGGAACACGGCCAGCGCCAGCGCGTTGCCAGTGGCACCTGCACCGCGCCAGGCGTCGGGCAGCCAGGGCGCCGCCACGCGCAACAGCAAGGACAACTGCAACAGCACCAGCGGCACCGCAAAGCCGCGCTGGAAACGCACGCCAACACCGCTCACGGCCGGCACGATCACCGGCGCATGTCCCATCACCATGCTCATCACGAATCCGAGTCCGAGCGCGTGCAAGGCCGGATCTCGCGCCGCCATCCCGCAGGCCAGGGCAATCCAGGCCATTCCTGCCACTGCCAGCCAGGCATAGCCCAGCAGCAGGCACCACGCCATGTAGGCGCTGAGCCCGGTCGTGCGCACGGTCTTGCGCGCGATGTCGAAGCGCGCCAGCCAGGCCGCCAGCAGCAGCAGCGCGACGCCGAACACCCCGTGGCCGAGGTCGGGATTGACCAGCGCCGCGACGATCGCCAGCGGCAGCAGAGCCAGGGCCGCCAGCAGCAACTGCTCGACCCAGGGTGGGCGGCGCATCACGCGCGTGAGTTCGAGCCGCTCGGCCGCCACCGTGCCCAGCAGAAAGCTGAACCAGCACAGGATCACGGCGGCCAGCGGCGCCTGCAGCAGGAACAGCAGGTTGCCGGCCAGCCAGGCCAGCGCAGCGAGCATGAGCAGCCGCGTGTGCAGCGCCGGCTGGCGGCGCACCAGGACCGCGCTGACCAAAGTCAGGGCCAGCGCCGCAGCCACCGCCAGCACGGCAGCCGGCGCGCGCCAGCCGCACAGCAGGCTGACACCGCCGCTGATCGATGCCGCCGGCGCGCTCCATGCCCAGGGCTTGCGCAACGCCACGGCACGCTCGATCGACACTGCCGTTCCAAGCCAGGCACTGATCATCAGGTAGCCATGGCTGTCGGCCAGCCGCAGCGCCAGGGTCGACGGCAGCGGCAGCAGCGCCACCCCGGCGCGCAGCAGGCCGCCCAGGACCGCTGCCAGCAGCAGTGCGAACACCACCAGCGCCGCCGGCACGCGTACCAGGACGGCACGCCGGAAGGCGCGCCCGGTGAAGCCCGGCTCGGACCTGCGCGTCGCGCGCACCGGCCGCTGCTCAGCCATCCAGCCAGCGGCGCGCGTGTTCGCTGATCATGTCCGGCGACCACGGCGGCTCCCAGCACACTTCGACGCTCACCTGGCAGCCCGGCGGCAGTTCCAGTTCGAGTTCATTGTGGACGTCGGCCAGGATGACCTCGGTCACCGGGCAGGCGGCCGAGGTCATGGTCATGCGCACCGCCACCGACTGCGCGCTGGCACTCACGGCATATACCAGCCCCATGTCCACGATCGACAGCGAGACTTCGGGATCGACGACCTGCTTGAGTGCCCGCTGGACCGGCGCCAGCAGCGCCGCCTCACCCTCGAAGGGAAAACCTGCCGCTGCGCGGTCCAGCTTCACAAGACTGTCCATGTGTGCTCCCAGGCTCAGGCTTTCACGACAATCGGAATGCCCAGCCGCCGCGCCAGCGCCTGCCGGTTATGGACCAGGTCGGCCAGCGTGTAGCGGTCGAGCACCGCGTAGAAGGCCGTGGTGGCCTCATCGAGCACGCTGCGCAGCCGGCAGATGCGCGCAATGCAGCAGTTGTCGGGCTCATCGCCGAAGCATTCGGCCGGCAGCGAGGCGCCTTCGGTGGCACGCACCACGTGCCCGACCACGATCTCGGGGGCCGGCAGCGCCAAGCCCATGCCACCGCCCTTGCCGCGCACGGTGGCAAGCCAGCCCTCCTTGCCGAGGAAATGGACGACCTTGGTGAGGTGGTTTTCCGACACCGCGAAGGCCTCGGTCACTTCGGCGATCGTGGCGCGCCGCCCAGGTTGTGTGGCGAGGTAGATCAGGACGCGCAGGCTGTAGTCGGTAAAGCTGGTCAGTCGCATGGACTCCTCATCCCTGTGCACCAATAAATTGCATTATTTATATATCTTCAAAGGCCGCCACCACAAGTCGATTGCTTGATCTGGATCAAGGGTGCGATGACGTGGATCGCTTGCCCTTCGCGCCGCAGCGCAATAACATGCATTACGTTTCCACCTTTAAAGGCGCGCCCCCATGAAGTCTCCAGAACCTGCGCGGCACGCGGACATCCACGGCGGCAGCGCCGTGCCTGCCGCACCGGCCTGTGCCGTGCTGCAGCTGGGCTTCCGCCCTTTCTATCTGCTGTGCGCCGCCTTCGCAGCGGTCTCCATCCTGTACTGGCTGGGCCAGTTCATGGGCGCCTGGCCCGGATCGGGCTACCTGCCGGCGGCGCTGTGGCATGCCCACGAAATGGTGTTCGGTTTCGCGACCGCCGCGATCACCGGCTTCCTGTTCACGGCGGTGCGCAACTGGACCGGCTTGCCGACGCCGACCGGCGCTGCACTGGCCGCGTTCGCGCTGCTGTGGACCGCCGCGCGCATCACGCTGGTCAGCGGCCCGGCTCCCCTGGCTGCGATCCTCGACACCCTGTTCCTGCCGCTGGTGGCGGCCAGCCTGTTCAGGCTGCTGCGGCGCGCCGGCAATTCCCGCAACTATC
>JAGWIJ010000188.1 GCA_028873535.1 Pseudomonadota bacterium | reverse complement strand
GCTGCCGGTGCTGTTCTGCATGATCAGCAACCACTACGCCTTCACCTGGGGCAGTGCCAACGCCTGGCTGATCCTGGCGCTGGTGCTGCCGGGTGCGGCGCTGATCCGTCACTTCTTCAACCTGCGCCACAAGGGTGAACTGGCCTGGCAGTATCCGGCGATGGGCGGCCTGCTGCTGCTCGTCGCATTTGCGCTGGCGGCGCCGGCCACCCCCGGGTCACTGGCTGGCAAGGCCCCGGCGCTGGCGGATGTCATGCCGGTGATCGAAGCGCGCTGCCAGCCCTGCCATGCAGCGCATCCGCGTCTGATGCCGACGCCGCCGCTGGGTGTGGTGCTGGAGGGCGCGGCCAACATCCGCGCGCAGCGCCTGCGCATCGTCGAACAGGCCGGCCACACGCGCGCCATGCCGATCGGCAACCTGACCGGCATCACCGAGGCCGAGCGCAAGCTGCTGCTGGATTGGGAGGCCGGTGGATACCGCTGAACGCGCCGTCGCCGTGCGCGTGGCTGTCGAGCGGTCGCGTGCGCGGATGGACTGCGCTCAGGCGCGCGCGAAATGCCGGGCCAGATGCTCGAGGCGCGCCTGCTGCCAGTGGGCAGGGCGGAAGCTGGCGCGGAAGGCGTTGCCCAGCACCTGTTGCCAGGTCGCCAGCGGCCAGTCGAAGGCCTGGTGGACGGCCTCCAGGTTGGCGTTGAGGTAGCCGCCGAAATAGGCAGGGTCGTCGCTGTTGAGGGTGACCGCGACGCCGGCATCGAGCAGCGCCTGCAAGGGATTGCGGTGCAACTCCGGTGTCACCTGCAGACGCACGTTGGACAGCGGGCAGACGGTCAGCGGGATGCCGTGCCTGACCAGGCGCTGCACCAGCAGGGGATCATCGATGGCGCGCACGCCGTGGTCGATGCGCAAGGCACCGAGCCGGTCGAGAGCGTCGCTCACATATTCGGCGGGACCTTCCTCGCCGGCATGCGCGACCACCGGCTTGCCCAGCGCGCGGCAGGCCGCGAATACCCGCTCGAACCTGGCCGGCGGATTGCCGCGCTCGCCGCTGTCCAGCCCGAAGCCGGCAATGCGGTCGAGATGCGGGCGGGCCTCGGCCAGGGTGGCAAAGGCTTCGGCCTCGCTCAGGTGGCGCAGGAAGCACAGGATCAGCGTGCCCTCGACGCCGTGCACGCTGCGGCCCAGTTCCAGTCCGGCGCACAATCCGTCGAGCACGGTGCCGAGCGCGACGCCGCGCTCGGCATGCACCTGCGGATCGAAGAAGATCTCCGCATACACCACGCCATCGGCTGCGGCACGCGCCAGGTAGGCCAGCATCAGGTCGCGGAAGTCGGCTGCCGTGCACAGCACGCGCGTGCAGGCGTAATAGAGATCGAGGAAGCTCTGCAGGTCGCCGAAGGCATAGGCCTGGCGCAAGGCGGCGGCATCGGACCAGCCCAGGTCGACGGCATTGCGCGCCGCGAGCGCGAAGGCCAGCTCGGGTTCGAGCGTGCCTTCGATATGGACATGCAGCTCCGCCTTGGGGGCGGAGCGCACCAGTTCCGGCAGGACGGGCATCATGCCGTCCAGCTTACCTGGGGATGCTGCCTTCGACACCTTCGACATAGGTGTTCATCGAATGCAGGGTGCCGTCGTCCAGGGTCTTGCCGGCTGCCACCAGTTCCTTGCCGCCCTGGTCCTTCAGCGGGCCGGCGAAGGGGTGAAGCTTGCCGGACTTGATGGCGTCGCGCCGCTCCTCGGCGAGCTTCTTCACGTCGGCGGGCGTGTCGGCGCCGAAGTCGGCAATGTTGACCGCACCTTCCTTCACGCCCCACCAGTAGCTGCTGCTCTTCCACTTTCCAGCCAGCACGTCGCCCAGCACGTCCTCGTAGATCACCGCCCAGTTGAGCTCCGAGGCCGCCAGGTGCGCCTTGCCGCCGAACTTGCTCATGTCGGAGTCCCAGCCGAAGGCGTGCACGCCTTTTTCAAGCGCGGTCTGCACCACCGCGGGCGAATCGGTGTTCTGCATCAGCACGTCGCAACCCTGCGCGATCAGCGCCAGCGCAGCCTCGCGTTCCTTGCCCGGATCGAACCAGCTGTTGACCCAGATCGCGCGCGTCGTGATCTTCGGGTTGACGCTGCGCGCGCCGATGGTGAAGGCGTCGATGTTGCGGATCACCTCCGGGATCGGGATGGACGCCACCACGCCCAGCTTGTCGGTCTTGCTGATCCTGCCCGCCACCACGCCAAGCAGGTAGGCACCCTCGTAGGTGCGCACATCGTAGGTACCGAGGTTCTTCGCGGTCTTGTAGCCGGTGGCGTGCATGAAGACGGTGTTGGGATAGGCCTTGGCCACCTTTTCCATCTGGTTCATGTAGCCGAAGGAGGTGGCGAAGATCACCTTGCTGCCCTTCTGCGCCAGTTCGCGGATCACGCGTTCGGAATCCGCCGTCTCCGGCACGTTCTCGATGTAGCTGGTCTGGACCTTGCCGCCGAGCATGGCCTGCGCCGCCAGACGCCCCTGGTCATGGGCGTAGGTCCAGCCGTGATCGCCGACCGGGCCGATGTAGATGAAACCCGCCTTGAGGGGCTCGTCGGCGCCGGCCAGTCCGGTCAGTCCGAGAAGCAGGGCGGTCCCGGCCAGCAGGCGCGAGACCGGGTACAGTGAGCGGATCATGGGTGGATCTCCGTGTGGGATGGCGGCCCTCGGGCCGGGCAGGGCGTGCTGCACTGTAACAAGGGGCGCTGGCGGCCACCATCAGCGAAGTCGTATGCCCATTATTCGATGCGACGCACGCCCCTGGCTGCCCTCGCTCTGGAACAATAGACCCAGGCAGGCCTCTGCCGGAACCTTGATCATGACCTTCCAGGCCCCATCCGACGCAGGACTGCATGTCAGCCGCGGTCAACCCGACGCGGTCGACCTCGGCCACCTGCGCGCGACCTTCGCACTGGCCGCAAGCGCGCGCGCCGCCGGGCGTCATCCCTTCGCGGCGATCGTGATCGCC
>JAGWIJ010000083.1 GCA_028873535.1 Pseudomonadota bacterium | reverse complement strand
TGCGGTCGAGCAGTTGTTCGGCCAGGCGGCACAGACCCTCCGCATCGGCCGGCACCCAGGGAATCGGCAGTCCCACCTGCTGCAGGGCACGCCGCAAGCCGGCTGTCGCCGCAGCGTGCTGGCTGTCGCGCGTGAGGGCGCCCTGGTAGCTCTCGATCGCAAGCGAAGGGTCGCCGGCGAGCAGTTGGCCGTTGCCCAGCATCGCCAGGGCAGACGCACTGCCGGGCTGGCGCGCGCTGACCGCGGTGAGCAGCGCCACACTTGGCGCGTGTTCGCCGGCTTCGCGCAGCAGCAGCGCCAGGCTGGTGGCGGCTTCATCCAGGTCGGGCTGCAAGGCCAGCGCCTGCCGGTAGCAGCATTCGGCCTCCAGCGTACGCCCGAGCGCGCGCAGCGCGCGTCCCAGGTGGTAGTGCGCGCCTGCGTGCGTGGGGCAGTCCGCCAGCGCCTGCATCAAGGGCGCGAGCGCGGCGTCGGCGCGTCCGGCGGCCAGTTCGTTCACTCCCTGCGCATCCCATTGCCCGGCCCTGGCCTGCCGGTCAGCGTGATCCTGGCACAAGGCGGCCAGACGGGCTGCCAGCGCCGCCACCGGAGCACTCCAGTCGCCGCGGTGTGCCTGCCGGTAGAGCGTGGTCGAGGGATACCATGGCGAATCGCTGCGTTCCAGCAGCCAGCGTGGATCGGGGATCCAGCTCAGCAGCACCGCGGCGGGCACGCCCAGCGCGCCGGCCAGGTGCGCCACCGAGGTATCGACGCAGATCACCAGATCGACCAGGCTCAGCACGGCGGCGGTGTCGGCGAAGTCGTGCAGATCGTCGCCGATCGCGCGCAGGCGCCAGGGCCCGCTGCTGGCGGCCTGGGCCGCCGCGCCCTTCTGCAGTGAGAGCCACTCGATGCCTGCGATGTCCAGCGCCGCCAGCGTGGCGAGGTCGAGCGAACGCTCGCTGTCACGCACATGTGTCGTGCTGCCCTGCCATACCAGCGCCACCCGCGGTCCGCGGGCCGTGCCCAGGCGTTCGCGCCACAGCGCCACCCGCTCGGGATCGGCGTGCAGATAGCGCAGCAGGCCCGGGACGCTGTCCTGCGTGGTGCCCAGCACATGCGGCAGGCTGAGCAGCGGCAGGCCGAACTCGCAGGGGCTGGCCAGACTGCCCAGCGCGCGCAATTCCGCGTGCCGACCCAGGGCTGCAAGGGCCGGCAGCAGCTGCGGCTGCACATGCACTTCCAGGTGTGCCGGACCCTGCGCTGCCAGCATGGGCAGATAGCGGATGAATTGCAGGGTGTCGCCGAAACCCTGTTCGGCATGGATCATCAGCCGGCGGCCGCGCAAGGGCTGGCCCGACCACACCGGCAGTCCATAGCTGGGACGACCGTCCGGCCACAGGCCGCTGCCATCGAAGCGCGCTTCGTAGTCGGCGAAGCCGGAGGCCAGTTCACCGCGCAGCAGGCGCACGAAACTGCGGTTGTAGCGCGGTGTCGGCGCGCCCGGTTCCAGGGCCAGTGCATGGTCGAAGGCCGCTTCGGCGGCGTCGAGCTGGCCAGCGAACAGGCGTGCCATGCCGAGGTTGCTGTGCAGGTGCATGACGTCCGGATAGGCGGCCGCGGCCTGCTCGCAGATGGCCAGCGCGGCCGGATCGAAGCCGGTCTCCGACAGCATCACCGACAGGTTGGCGAGTGCCTCGGGAAAGCCGGGTGCGGCGCGCAGCGCGGCATCGAAGTGACTGCGCGCACGCGCGAGGTCGCCGAGTTTCCAGCACGCCACGGCCAGGTTGTGCTGCAGCCAGGGGTTGCCGGGCTGCGTCTGCAGATCCTTTGCGGCGCGTGCCTGCGCCTCCTGCCAGCGTTCCGCCACCAGCAGGTCCAGCGAGACCTGCTCGCAGGCGCCGCGCGGCGGGCTCACGCGCAGGCTCCCGGCACGGCGTCGGCCCAGGCGCGCGCTGCGATCAGGGCCTGCGACCAGTCGCCGCGCTGATGCTGACGCAACAAGCGCACACTGGGATACCAGGGCGTGGCGCTGCTCGCGAGCATCCAGCGCGGGTCCGGCATCCAGCTCAGCAGCACGGCTGCCGGCAGCGCCAGCGCGCCGGCCAGATGCACGGTCGAGGTGTCGACGCTGATCAGTCCGCGGGCGCCGGTCAGCAGCACCGCGGTGTCGCCGAGATCATGCAGCGCTTCGGCCGCCGGACTCCCGCGCGCCTGCAGCTGGAGCCGTTCCGCGTCGCTCAAGCCGAACTGCAGGCTGCACAGCGGCAGCTCAGGCGGCAGGGCCGCCAGCAGGATTTCCAGTGCCAGCGAGCGCTCACGGTCGCGCGGATGCGCCGGATTGCCGCGCCAGACGATGGCAATGCGGCCGGCGGTCAGCGCGTGCTCCGCCGTGCCCGCCGTGGCCGGCGCCGCCAGGTAGGGTGCCGCCATGCCGATCTCGTCCAGGGTGCAGCGCAAGCGCTGCGGCACGCTCAACAGCGGGCAATGCAGATCTGCGTCAGGCAGCGTGCTGTCGCTGGCATGGAATTCGGCCAGTTCCTGCAAGGGGCCCAGCACCGGCAGCAGCGGCCGCGGCAGTGTGACCAGCAGGGCCGCCGGCTGCAGCCGTGCGAGCTGTGGCAGGAAGCGCAGGAACTGGATGGTGTCGCCGAGTCCCTGTTCGGCGGTGAGCAGCAGTCGCTTGCCGTGCAGGGGCTCGCCCCGCCAGATCGGCAGGTCGGGATGGGCGGTGCTGCCGAAAGCGGCACTGCCTTCGAAGCGGTGCTCGTAGTCGTCCCAGGCCGCCGGCAGCTGGCCGCGCAGCAGGCGCACGAAGCTGCGGTTGTAGGCCACGCGTGCCGGTCGCGCACCCGCTGCGGCGGCCGCCGCCAGGCTGACCTCGGCGCCTTCCAGGTCGCCCAGCAGGTACTGCAGCATGGCCAGGTTGCAGCGGATTTCACCCGCATCCGCGTGTTCCTTCAGCGCCAGCTCGTACGCCACCATGGCCTGTTCGAGCCGGCCGTGATGGCGGTGCACCTCGGCTTCGACGACGCGCGTGCGCGGGCTGCTGCCCACTGCCCGCAGCAAGGCATCAAGAGTGCTCAGCACGTCCGGATGTCCCGGTCCGACCAGCAGCGCGCTTTTCAAGGGAGTCAGGGCCGCATCGAATTCACGCAGGCGCATCAGCGCACGCCCCAGCGCCAGGTAGGGCAGCGGCGAGCCGGGTTCCGCGCTGATGCGGCTGGACAGGCGCGCCGGGACTTCATCCGTCAGTGCTGCGGCCACGGCAGCAATCACGCTGTCCCAGTCACCGGCACTGGCTTGCCGGAAAATGCGCAGCGTCGGGTACCAGTCGCTGCGTTCGCCGTGCAGGCCCCAGCGCCAGTCCGGCACGTGCGTGACCAGCACCCAGGCGGGCACGCCCAGGGCGCCGGCCAGGTGGATCACCGAGGTGTCGACGCCGATCAGGAGATCCATCTGCAGCAGTGCGGCAGCGGTGTCGTCCATGCTGTGGAAGTCGGCGGCGAGGTGCGTCAGCTCGAGGCCTGCTGGCGCTTGCGCCTGCGCAGCCGCGCCGGCCTGGAAGGCGTAGAAGCGTGCGCCGGCTGCCGCCAGCGGCGCCAGGCGCGCCAGCGCGATCGAGCGCTCGTGGTCGCGCACATGTTCGGGATTGCCTGCCCATACCAGGCCGACGCGGAAGTCGGCATGGGCCCCCAGGCGCGCCTGCCAGCGCTGCCGTGCTGCTGGCGAGGGCTGCAGGTAGGGCACCGGTATCGGCTGCGGACAGGTCTCCAGGGCCAGCAGGCGCGGCAGATCGAGCAGGGCGACTTCGCGCGCAGGCGCCGGCAGCGGCGCGCGCATCGGCACGACCGGCACCTGCGGGAAGGCATGCGCGAGCAGGTCCTCGAGGCCATCCTGGACGCGTACCATCAGCCGTCCTGGCATGCGCGCGCACAGTGCCGGCAGGTAGCGGATGAACTGCAAGGTGTCGCCCAGGCCCTGCTCCCCCCACAGCAACAGATAGCCCTCGTCGAGGGTTTCACCCTGCCACGACGGCGCGCCGAAATCCGGCCGGCCATCGGCGAAGATGATGCCCGGCGCGAAGCGTGAAGCGTAGTTGCGCCAGCCTGCGACAGGGTCGCCTTCCAGCAGGTCGACGATGCCGAGGTTGAAGCGTGCCGTCTCGAGTTCGCGGCCATCATCGGCGGCGTGCCGGATCGCCAGCGCGAAGTGCGTGCGCGCCTCGGCATACAGCCCCAGGTTGAGCTCGGCCGATCCCAGGTTGTTGAGCAGCATCGGGTGCTCCGGGATTTCGGCGAGCAGGGCGCGGAACAGGCGCACCGCCTCGGGAAACTGGCGCTGATCGCTGCGCATCAGCGCCAACTGCATGCGCGTCTCGATGTCATCCGGGGCCAGCGCCAGCGCCTGTTCGAAGGCGCGCTCGGCGTCCTCGCTGCGACCCAGGCGCCACAGCGACTTGCTGTAGCCCCAGCACAAGGCGATGCTGGGCCGGAAGCGCAGCATGGCGGCCGCGAAGGCCGCGCGCGCGCCCTCCCAGTCGCGCGCGTCGAGCAGGCGCAGCGCGGCAGCGGTGGCCGCTCCCTGCAGCGCCGCTGCGTGCTCCGGCGCGCGCGCGAGTGCCGCGGCATAGGCGGCGGCGGCCGGCTCGGGACGCGCAGAGGCCAGCAGCGCATTGCCCAGATTGACATGATTGTCGGCCACATCCGGCGCCAGCGCGCAGGCCTGGCGATGGCTGACAATCGCCTCGTCGAGCCGGCCCTGCGACTTCAGCGCATTGCCCAGGCTGCTGTGGGCCTGCCACAGCGCAGGCTCCTGCTGTGCCGCCTGGCGGTAGGCGGCGATCGCAGCCTCGAGCTCGCCCGCCTGGCGCAGGGTGCGGCCCAGCAGATACCAGGCGCGCGCATTCACCGGGTCTTCCGTCACTGACAGCCGCAGCAGGGCGGCGGCGCGCGTGCTGTCGCCATCGATCAGCGCGAACATGCCCTCCAGGTGGGCACGCTCGGCGGCGCTCAGCCGCGCCTGCGCCAGCAGTGCGCGCGCCTCACCGGCGCGGCCGCTGTCGACCAGCGCCCATAGCGCAGCCGCCGGCGCCATCGTCGGCAGGGCGGTGGCCTGACCGGCGGGGTGCGTGGTGACGCTGCGAACACCGGCGGCAGCGTGCGCCAGACGTCTCTTGCTTTTCGACATGCGCAATCCTCTCGGCGACGAGGCTAACCGCTCTTTGTGACCCTTTCGTTGACGCCGCCACCGGCCGCGTCACGTTGAGGCAGCCTGATCTTGGGCCTGTTCACAAAACCGACACGGGTCCGAACTATGCTGTCAACCTTCCGGGGCACGGCCCGGCGGGCAGAGTCGCGGCAGACCACCAGCGCACATGGATCCCGCCCTCGCCACTCCAGCCCACCATTCCCCACTTACTGACGGCCATTCCGTGGACCTCAACCTGTCTGCCGACACCGAACTGCAACTCATCGCCCGGCGTGCCCGCCGGCGCCTGCTGCGCATGCACTTCGAGCGCAAGGTCGGCCACATCGGCGGCAACCTGTCGTGTCTCGACGCGCTGCTCGCACTGCATCACCGCATCCTGCGGCCCGAGGACAGCTTCGTGCTTTCCAAGGGCCACTCCGCCGGCGCGCTCTACATCACGCTGTGGTCGCTGGGCCTGCTGGCGGACGCTGATCTGGAAACCTTCCACGCCGAGGGCACCTTGCTGGCAGGCCACCCGGTGCCGGGCTGGCATCCGCGCATTCCGGTGGCCACTGGCAGTCTTGGTCATGGCTTTCCGGTGGCCACTGGCATGGCGTTCGCGCGCGCACGTTGCGGCCAGGAGGGGCGCGTGTTCTGCCTGACCTCGGACGGCGAGTGGCAGGAGGGCTCGATGTGGGAATCGCTGATTTTCGCGGCACATCAGCGCCTGCCCAACCTGACCGTGATGGTCGATCTCAACGGCCTGCAGGGCTTCGGCAGCACGCGCGAGGTCGCGTCGATGGAGGATCTCGGGCAGCGCCTGGCTGCCTTCGGCATCCCGGTGCTGCATGTCGACGGCCACGACCATCTGGCCGTCACCGCCGCACTGCGCCGTCCGGGCAGCGCGATCCTGGTGCTGCACACCACCAAGGGCGCCGGCGTGTCGTTCATGGAGAACCGCATGGAGTGGCACTACTTGCCGCTGAACGCCGAACAGTACGCCCAGGCCCTGGATGAACTGTCCGAGGACGCGGTCGCGGCAGCGCTGGCCGCAGGGGGCGGACGATGAGAAACAGCTTCTGTCAGGCCATGCTGGCGCGTGCGGCGCAGACGCCGCAACTGTTCTTCCTGACCGGCGATCTGGGATTCATGGCACTGGAACCGCTGCGCGATGCCCTGGGCGAACGCTTCGTCAATGTCGGCGTCTCCGAGCAGAGCATGATCGCGCTGGCGGCCGGCATCCGGCGCAACGGCGGCGAGTCCTGGGCCTACAGCATCGCGCCGTTCTGCTACGCGCGCCCCTTCGAGCAGATCCGCAACGATGTCTGCCTGAACGGCCTGCCGGTGCGCCTGGTGGGGAATGGCGGCGGTTACGCCTATGGCCCGATGGGCGGCACCCATCACGCCATCGAGGACTACGGCGTGCTGCTGACCCTGTCCGGCCTGCGCGTCTATGTGCCGGCCTTTGGCGCTGACGTGGCGCCGATGGTCGCGGCGATGGGCGCGCGCGAGGAGCCTGGCTATCTGCGCCTGGGGCGTTCCGAGGTCAGCGACGAGAGCGCGCTGCCTGCCTACCAGCGCTGGCGCTGCCTGCTGGAAGGAGCGGCCGGCTTGGTGGTGGTGGCCGGACCCCTTGCCGGCAAGCTCTGGAATGCCTGGCAGGCGCGCGACCGCGCCGACCGCCCGGCGCTCTGGGTGCTGGGGGACTGGAGTGCCGATGACCAGGAACTCCCTGCCGCGTTGTGCCAGGCGATTGCGGCTGCACCGGCGCTGGCGGTGGTCGAAGAACACGTGGCGCAGGGCGGCCTGGCCGCCTGGCTGCTCTACCGACTGGCGCTGGCGGGGGTGGCCTGTCCGCCGCTGCACCACGCCTGTGCGCGCGGCTACCCGTCCGGGCGCTACGGTTCGCAGGCCTTCCATCGGCGCGAATGCGGGCTCGAGGCCGATACGATCCTGGAGGCGCTGCGCGCGGCGGCCGGCCTTCCGGCGTCTGCCCTTGCCGGTCCCGCCGCGCAGTCGGTCGCTGTCTGACCGCGATGCGCAGCCTGTCCTCACTGGCCGCCGAACTGCGCGGTCCGATCCTGGTGCTGGGTGCCAGCGGCTTCGTGGGCGCCAATCTGCTGCGCGCCTTGCTGGCGGTGCGCAGCGACGTGGTCGGGACGACCTCGCGCGAGCCGGCCTGGCGGCTCGCCGATCTGGACGAAGCGCACGTCGCGACAGTCGATCTGCTGGCGCGCGGCAATGTGGCCACGCTGCTCGACCGCGTCCAGCCCGCCACCGTGTTCGACTGCGTGGCTTATGGCGCCTATTCCTTCGAGCAGGACGTCGCGCGCATGTACGAGACCAATGTGCTGCTCAAGCAGACCCTGTTGGAGGAGTTGCTACGGCGCGGCACCCACTGCTACATCCACGCCGGCAGTTCTTCCGAATACGGCGCCGCGTCGGCTGCACCCGGCGAGGCGGTCGCGCCAACCCCCAACAGCCACTATGCGGTGACCAAGAATGCCGCGGCCAGCCTGGTCTGGTACACCGGCAGGCATCGCGGCCTGCGCTGCGCCAACCTGCGCCTGTACTCGGTCTACGGCCCGCTCGAAGACCGTTCGCGCCTGATTCCGACCCTGGTCGCAGCGGCTGCCGAAGGCCGGCTGCCGCCCTTTGTCGATCCCGAGACCTCGCGCGACTTCGTCTACGTGGACGACGTCACGCGCGCTTTCCTGTGCGCGGCCCTGCATCTGCGCCCGGAGCATTACGGCGATTCCTTCAACATCGGCACCGGCCGCAAGACCACCATCCGCGATCTGGCTGCGCTGGCGCGCAGCACCTTCGCGCTGCAGGCCGAGCCGCAGTTCTCGACCATGGAAAGACGCGCCTGGGATGTCGCGGACTGGTATGCCGATCCGCGTCGCGCGGCCGAGGTGCTGGACTGGCAGGCCGAGGTTGCGCTCGACGACGGCCTGCGCCGCACGGCGCACTGGTACGCCGGCCTCAGCGACGTCGGACTGTACGAACGGGCCTCCAAGAAGCGCGCCCTCGACCGCATCTTCAGCGTCACGGCCGTGATCGCCTGCTACAAGGATGCCCAGGCGATCCCGATCATGGCCGAGCGGCTGGAGAAGGTGTTCGCCAGTCTCAACCTCGACTACGAGATCCTGTTCGTCAACGACGGCAGCCCCGATGATTCCGAGGAGGTCATCCGCCTTCTCAGTGCGCGCAACCCGCACATCAGCGGGATCACCCATTCGCGCAATTTCGGCTCGCAAGCCGCGTTCCGCAGCGGCATGCAGCTCGCCAGCAAGAATGCCGTGGTGCTCATGGACGGCGACCTGCAGGATCCGCCCGAACTCATCCCGGACTTCGTGGCGCGCTGGCGCGAAGGCTGCGACGTGGTCTACGGCGTGCGTGTCAAGCGCGAAGCGGCGTGGTACATGCAGATCGCCTACAAGGCGTTCTACCGCATCTTCGACTATTTCTCGTCGGTGCCGATTCCGCATGATGCCGGCGACTTCTCGCTGATCGACCGCCGCGTCGTCGACTGGCTGCTGGCGTGCGAGGAGCGCGATCTGTTCCTGCGCGGCCTGCGCGCCTATGTGGGCTTCCGTCAGACCGGCGTCCCCTATGTGCGCCCCGAGCGTATGTTCGGCCGTTCCACCAACAGTCTGCTCAAGAATTTCGGCTGGGCCAAGAAGGGCATCCTGTCCTTCAGCCGCACGCCGCTCGATCTGCTGACCTTCGCCGGGATCAGCCTGGTGCTGCTGTCGGTGGTGCTGGCGACCGCCCAGCTGGTGGCGCGCGTGTTCTACCCCGAGATCGCACCCCGCGGCATCACCACGGTGGTGCTGCTGGTGATGTTCTTCGGCTCCTTCACCATCTTCAGCATCAGCCTGATCGGCGAATACATTGCCAAGATCTTCGAAGAGGTCAAGGCGCGTCCTGCTTTCATCCGCCGCCACCTGATCCGTGCCGGCGAAGTGCGCAAGGCAGGCGGCCATGGATGACTGGTCACTGCCGCGCGAGAACCTGAACGGGCGCCGTGCCGAGGCTTTCCGCCCGCCCGCCCACGCGCGCGCGCGCTCGCTGGCCGGGTCGCTGTTGCTGGCAGCGCGGCGCCTCGCCGACCTGCAGTACGGTTCGATCCAGCGCGACCTGGCACGCCTGCTGCCGGCCGTGCGCGGCAGCATTGCCGATGTCGGCTGCGGCGCGCAGCCCTTTCGCGACCTGCTGCCGCCGTCGGTACGCTACATCGGCACCGACATCGCCGAATCCGAGGCGCGCTTCGGCTACCGCGTGCCCGATACGCGCTACTACCAGGGCGAACGCCTGCCGCTGGCCGATCGCGAAGTGGACCACGTGCTGTGCACGGAGACGCTGGAGCACGTGCCGGAGCCGCTGACGCTGCTGCGTGAACTGGCACGCATCGTGGTGCCCGGCGGGCGGCTGATCCTGACCGTGCCATTTGCCGCGCGCTGGCATTTCGTTCCGCACGACTACTGGCGCTTCACGCCCTCGGGTCTGGACCGGCTGCTGGCGCAGGCAGGGTTCCGCGATATCCGCGTTTATCCGCGAGGTGGTGCGCTGGCCGTGGCCGGCTACAAGGCCCTGGGCTGGGTCCTGATCATGCTGTCGGGCGGCAGCGGGACCATGCCGCTGGCGGCACGCCTGATCGGCGTGTGTGCGCTGCCGCTGGCCGCGCTGGCCGCGCTGGCCGGCAACCTGGGCCTGGCATATCCAGGTTCTGCCGAGGACACTCTGGGTTACACGGTGCTGGCCGTTCGCGAGGACCTGCCATGAGCGAGCCTATGCTGGAGGCCGGCGCCCCCGTGCAGGCGCAGCACCTGTTGCAGGCGCTGGCGGTGCGCGCCTGCCCGGTTTGCGGCAGTACCGACGACAGTTGCGAGCGCTTTCCGGAACGCATCGACGCCGCGCGCATCGACGGCATGTCGTATGCCTCGCGCAAGGAACCCGAGTTCATGAGCCTGCGCATGGTGGTATGCCCGTCCTGCCAGTTGCTGTATGCGCCGCGTGTGCCCAATGCTGCGTTCCTGGCCAGGGCTTATGGCGAAACCGGCTACGACAGCGACAGCGAGGCCAGGTACGCGGCCGCCAGCTACGCAGCCGCCCTGCAGCCCTGGCTTGCCACGCTGCCCGACCGCGCCGCTGCACTCGAAATCGGCTCCGGCAATGGCGCCCTGCTGCCACACCTGATCGACGCCGACTTCGCCGAAGTGGTCGGCATCGAACCCTCGCGCGAGGCCGCCCAGTCGGCGCCGCCGGACGTACGCGCGCGCATCCGGGTCGAGACCTTCGATCCGGCGCGGCTTCCGGCCGGGCATTTCAGCCTGGTGATTGCCAACCAGACGCTCGAGCACATCGACCGGCCGCTGGAACTGATGCACGCGGCCCTGCTGCTGCTCAAGCCCGGTGGCGCGCTGATGGTGGTGTCGCACGACTATCGGCACTGGCTGATGCGCCTGCTGGGCCGTCGCGCGCCGATCATCGACATCGAACACCTGCAACTGTTTTCGCGCGCCTCGATTGGCACGGCACTGGCACGGGCCGGCTTCGAGCCGCCCGTGGTGCGACCATTCCGCAATCGCTACCCGGCGAGCTACTGGACGCGCCTGCTGCCGCTGCCTGCTGCGCTCAAGCGCCCGATGCTGGCCTCGATGCACGCCGGCTGCCTGCAGCCGCTCGGTGCCATGCTGCTTTCCGCGCGCGTCGGCAACATGTTCGTCTGGGCCCACAAGCCCCTCTCCCGCCCAAAGACCTGAATGAGCGCCATGGCCCTTTCCGCATCCTCCCCTGCCGTTCCCACTGCTGCCGTCGCGGAGGACGCCAAGCCGCCCGAGGGGACGCCGGGCATCGGGCCTGCCGACCGCGAGCGACGCGAGCGGAACCTGCTCAAAGTGGCAGTGCTGGTGCTGATCGGCGCCTACGAACTGTGCTTCGGACGTTTCTTTCCGAACATCAACGGCAATCTCGGGCACGACTACGCGTATGTGCTGCCGGACCTGCTGGCCGGAGACTACTGGTTCCGCGCCAACGGCCCGTTTGCGGTGCCCTGGTTCACGCCGGCTTTCTGCGGCGGCCGGCCCTACTACGCCGATCCCCAGTCGATGTACTACTCGCTGGCGCAGTGGCTGAGCTTCGTGATGGATCCGCTCACGGCAGTGCATGCCAGTCTGCTGCTGTTCGCCGTTGCCGGGCTGGCCGGCATGTACCGACTGGCGCGCGACCTGTGCGGCGCCAGTCGCGAGGCGGCGCTGCTGGCCGGTGCCGTTTTCATGTTCAACGGCTTCTACGCAGTGCGCATGATCGTCGGCCACTACACCTTCCACAGCCTGATGCTGGTCCCCTTGCTGGCCTGGCTGCTGACCTGCTCCAGCGCACCACGCATCAGTGCTCCGGCAAGCAGCGCGCGTGATACCTGGTACGGCCTGCTGGCTGCGCTGGTGCTGGCCTACATGCTCAATTCCGGCCTGGGGTCGCTGATGGTGGTTGGGCTGCTGGCCGCGCTGGGTCTGGTGGCCGTGGTCGGCCTGCAGGCTACGCAGGCGCTATCGCCACGCCGCGTGGCAGCGCGCCTGACGGTGGCGATAGCCGGTGCGCTCGTGGTCTCGGCAGCGCACCTGGTGGCGTCCTTGTCCCTGCTCGGCAACTTTCCACGCAGCGACTATCTGTTGCCGGGGTTTGCCGACCTTTGGTCGGCGCTGGGCATTCTGCTGAAAGCGCTGTTCCTGGCACCCGGCGATATCGCCGAACTGGCGGCGGCACAGCTGCTCAATGTGCAATGGGTGCTGGGCCGCCACGAATTCGAATACGGCGTCACGCTCCTGCCGCTGCTGGCCCTGCTGTTCCTGGCTTACCAGCGCCTGCGCGGTGGCCCGGCCCGCATCGGCGCGCTGGCTGCACGGCCGTCGGCACGGCTCTGGGGCGCTTTCCTGTTGCTGGTCCTGGCCGTGCCGCTGGCGTTCAACGTGTATGACCGCGACTGGAACGTGCTGCTCAAGCAGTTGCCGCTGATCGGCTCCAGCAGCACCTTCGTGCGCTGGTTCTTCATCTACATCCCGGTGCTTGCCCTGGTGATGGCGCCGGCCATCGACGCGCTGCCGCTGGGTTCACGCCGCCGGGTGGCGGCCGGTGCGGGCATGGTGCTGCTGGCGCTGAATTTGAGTCACGACTTTTCTGCTTACCACGCAGAACCCTATCCGGTGCGGCATATCCGCGAGGGCTACGCCGAGCTGACGCGCAGCGGCCAGGTGCCGCCAGTAAAGGCGCTGGGCGAATACCGCGCGCGCAACGGCGAGCCCTTGTCCCCGGTGTTCCGCAACGATGCGCTGACGCATGGTGTCTCGCAGTTGCTGTGCTACTACCCCACCTTCGGATACGGGCTGGAACACCTGCCGGTGCGCGACATGAAAATCGGCAACGTCGACGAACTGCTGGGCGGTACCCACTTCAATCTCAAGAACCCCGCCTGCTATGTGTTTCCGGCCGCCAACCAGTGCACGCCGGGCGATCACTTCCTGAGTGCGCAACGCGAGTCCGCGCTGCGCTTTGCGGCCTATCGCGACTGGCCTTTCCAGGTCAGCGCGGCCCAGCAGCTGGCCGAAGCCGTCAGCGTTGCCGGCCTGGTGCTGCTGCCGCTCGGCATCCTCGTGCCCTGGCTGGGTCGGCGCCGCGGCAACTGAGGCGGACGCCGCGCGCCCGCGCGCTTACGGACGGGAGGACGCCCCAGGCGCCGATTCGCAGCGCGTCTGGCCTTTCGGGACCAGATGGAAGCCCAGGAAGCTGCCGAACTGCAGTTGGCGGTCTGGTGTGTACACGCTGTCGTAGCTGGCCAGCCATTCGACCTTGCTGGGGTAGCCTTGAAAGCCATCCAGATAGGCGCGGTCGATCACCAGCCAGCCGCAGCGGCGCAGGCGGAGCGCCGTCCGACGCAGGAATTCGGTGCGCAGCGCCAGCGGCAGGAAGGCATACGTCTCTGCGGCTTCCATGCCGTTCCAGGCTGCGCCTGGCGTGGTTCGCGGCAATGTCATCGCGCTGGTGATCACGCTGTAGGGACCCGGTGCCGTGCCTTGCGCGAGGTTCAGCAGGGTGCGCAGTTCAGCGGGATCACCCTGGATCTTGCCATAGCTCTGGCCGAGCACCTGACGCATGTGCGGATCATCGAAGCTGAAGTGCGCCAGCGCCGCCTCGGGATGGAAATCGAACAGCCGGCCCTGTTCCAGCGCGGCCTGCCAGCCGGCGAAATTGAACACCACCAGCCAGCCGGCGAAGCTCGCCGCCAGCGCGGCGCCACTCAATTTCCACTCGACAGGGCGTGCATCGCGCACCACGCCCGCCAGGACCAGGAGCAGGAAGGCGCTGAGGTTGAGCAGGTTGTTGTCGTGGCTGCGGCCGAGCAGGAAATACGACCAGGTGGCAAACGCCAGCAGCATCGGCACGAAGACACGCGCCACAGCCTGGCGCGCGACGGACTCAGAGCTGGTTGCCGGCGCATCTGCGGCACGCAGTGCCGCGACCAGCTGGACGCTGCCCAGTGTGAAGACTGCCAGCGCGAACAGCAGGGCGCCATTGAGCGCGACCGGCAGAGGACCGGGCGGATAGAGCACATAGGCAAACACTGCCCTGGGATCAGGCCATTCGCCAAACGCCGCGCGGGATGCGGTCGCAAACAGCAGCACGGCGCCGCCCAGCATGGCGAGCAGGCGCAGCGTCTGCAGCGCGAGTCCCGTCAGCGGCGCCTGCCGGCCGTCGCCAACAGCGCGCAGGGTCAGCACGGGCCACCACACGAACGTGCAGTAGAACGCCGACTCCGGCGACCACAGCACACCGGCCAGCCAGGCCAGGTGCCCCAGCAAGCGCGCACGCAGACTGTCCTGCGCCACCACATCCCAGGCGCACAGCGCCACCAGCAGCGCCGGCAGGAAGCGCAGACCGGTGGTCGAGGGGGTGAGCAGCGGTGTGGCGAGTGCCGATGGCAGGCTGGTCCAGAGCAGGGTGCAGCAGAACATCAGGACCAGCAGTGTGGCCTCGACGGCTGGTGACACGCCCCGGTCCAGCACCTTCTGCAGCAGCAGCGCCAGCAAGGCGGCATAGCCCAGGGCCGCGCAGCCGGCCAGCACATAGAAGCCCGACCAGCAGTCGCTGCCACACTGTGCGGCTACCAGCAGTGTCGGTCCCAGTCCGTATTGCGCCGGAAAGTCGGTAAACAGATGGGCGCCCGACAACAGCAGCTCGGCAGGGCCGATATACGCGCCCCAGTGATGCCACGCTGTCAGCGCAGCGCCCCCCTGCTCGATGGCGAAGGTGCTGAAGCACAACCAGGCCGCAGCGAGCAGATAGGCCCCCAGCAAGGCGTATCGCGTGCGTTCCGGGCGCGCAGCGGGCGCCTGCGTGCCGCTGCGCAGCAGCAGCCACGACACGGCGGCGCTGATGATGCCATAGGCCAGCAGTTCGACGGTCGTCAGCTGCAGGCCGGCTTCCGGCCGGCGCCACCACAGCAGGGTGCTGCCCAGGAACAAGGCCGCGGCCGTGCTCGCCATGATCGGCAGGCTTTCCGCACCGCAGACGCGCGACAGGCCCCAGGCGAGCAGTGCGCATGCGGCCAGCAGCCCCAGGTGCGGATTGCCGTTGACCAATCCCACCAAAGCCAGCAGCCAGAGCGTGAAGCGCACGCCTTCGCCGAGATCGCGCGCGAAGTGCGCGCGCAAGGCCGGAATCAGGCGCGGGAGCAGCGGCAGACTGCCGAGCAGCAGACCGCCAACGACGTACAACAGGGTGACCAGTGACTTCTGTTCCATGGCGCGCTCAGTGGCTGGTGCCGGATGGTGCTGCGAGCCGGGACTTGAAGGCATCGAGATCGGGCATGCCCTCGACGATTTCCCCATCCGGCATTACCAGGGTCGGCGTACCGGTGATCTGGTGCGCGTGGGCCAGCTGCTGGAGTTCGGCGATCGGTGTTGTGCAGTCACGGGCTTCCGGCAACTGCTGGGTATGCATGTAGGTCAGCCAGGCCGCAGAGGGGTCGGCGGCACACCAGATGCGTTTCGCAGCGGCCGACGCATTGGGATGCAGTTCGTCCAGGGGCAGCAGCAGCACATAGGCGGTGTAGTTGTCGAGACTGTCCAGCTTCTGCTCCATGGCGCGACAGAAAGGGCAGTCCGGGTCTT
>JAGWIJ010000187.1 GCA_028873535.1 Pseudomonadota bacterium | reverse complement strand
GGCTGCGCGCGCGCGCGCCGCAGCCAGGTCCGGCGCATGCTCGCAGGCCGCGAGCAGCAGGGTGGCGAGGCATGCAAGCAGGCACGCACAGCGCCTTAGCAACAGGCGCGCGCTCATTCGAAATGCACCGACACGCTGCCGAGTTCCTGGAAGCGCGCGACCATCGAGTCGCCCGCCGCGACCGGGATCGCCTCGGTGATGCCGCCACTCAGCACGATGCTGCCGCCTGGCAGTTCCTCGTCCATGTCGGCCAGCACGGCCACCAGCAGCGCCACGGCATCGGCGGGATGTCCCATCACGGCCGCGGCACTGGCGGTCGCCACGATCCGGCCGTTCTTTTCCATCACCACACCCAGGCTGCGCAGGTCGAGATCGTGCACGCGCCGTGCACGGCCACCGCCAACGAAACGCGCACTCGAGGCGTTGTCCGCCATCACGCTGTGCAGGTCGAACTTGAATCCGGCAAAGCGTGAATCGATGATCTCGAGTGCCGGGAACACGAAGGCCGTCGCCGCCAGCACCTCCTCGCGCGTGCAGTCGCGGCCGCGCAGCGTGTCGCGCATCATGAAGGCCACTTCGCACTCGACGCGCGGGTGGATCAGGCGCTGCGTGGACACGGCGGAATTCTCCGGGCACGCCATGGCGCTGGTCAGGAAGCCGATGCCGGGCACATTGACGCCCATCTGCACCATCTTGGCCTTCGAGGTCAGACCCGCCTTCCAGCCCACCACGCGTTCGCCCGCTGCGACACGCCGGCGGCGCAGCTCGGACTGCACGGCGTAGGCCTCGGACAGACCGAGTCCGGGGTAGTCGTCGGTGACCTTGGGAATCGCCGCGCCCTGCCGTTCGGCCCGCTCGAGACGATCGGCGATGCGTGCCAGGTCTTCTGGCGCCAGTGGCTTGCTCATGCCGCACTCCTTCCGCGAAACTGCACGCGGCAGCTGCCGAGCCCGCCCACCGTGCACACCAGTTCGTCGCCATCGGCGACCTCGACCAGGGGCGACTGCGAACCGGACAGGATCACTTCGCCGGCGCGGAACGGGATGCCCAGGCGACCCAGGGTGTTGGCAAGCCAGGCCACGGCGCTGGCCGGCGAACCCTGCACCGCCGCCCCTGCGCTGGTGGAGTGCAACTCGCCGTTCTTTTCGAGGACCATGCCCGCCAGCGTGATGTCGAGTGCCAGCGGGTCGCCGCGACTGGCACCCAGCACGAACACGCCACACGAGGCGTTGTCGGCTACGGTGTCCTGGATCTTGATGTTCCAGGCGTGGATGCGCGAGTCGACGATCTCGAAGCACGGCACCACGTAGTCGGTGGCGCGGATGACGTCCATGGCGCTGATGCCGGGACCGGCCAGATCCTCCTTCAGCACGAAAGCGAGCTCGGCCTCGGCCTTGGGCTGGATCAGCCTGCCCAGATCCACATAGGGCTGGTCGCTGCAGTCCATGGCCGAGGTCAACTGGCCGAAGTCGGGCTGGTAGACGCCCAGGAAATCCTGCACCGGCTTGCTGGTCACGCCGATCTTCTTGCCGATGATGCTTTCGCCGGCGTCCACCCGACGCTGCACCATGCGCAACTGGATGCGATAGGCATCGTCGATATCGATGTCCGGCACGCGTTCGCGCAAGGCCGGCACGGTGGCGCGCGCGCACCAGGCCTCGTAGAGTTCGTCGCCCAGGCGCCGCACGTCCTGCTCGGGAAGGTTCATAGCTTCACGCAGATGTTCTTGAGTTCGGTATAGAACTCGAGTGAATGGACGCCGCCTTCGCGGCCGATGCCGGACTGCTTCATGCCGCCGAATGCGGTGCGCAGATCGCGCAGGAACCACGCGTTGACCCACACGATGCCGGCCTCGATGGCGGCCGCAACGCGGTGCGCACGTTGCAGGTTGCCGGTCCAGATGGTCGACGACAGGCCATAGCCGGTGTCATTGGCGAGCGCGATGACCTGCTCCTCGCTGTCGAAGGGCGCGATGTGGCAGCACGGTCCGAAGATCTCCTCGCGCACCACGCTTGCGCTCTCCGGCAATCCGGTCCAGATGGTGGGCTGCACCCAGGCGCCCTCCGCCAGCGCCTCGGGCATGCCGGGAACGCCGCCGCCGGTGACCACCGTGGCCCCTTCCTGCACGGCACGCCGGTAGTAGCCCAGCACCTTGGCCTGGTGTTCGCGCGAGATCAGCGGCCCCATGCCCACACCCGCCTCGTCGGGCGGTCCGATGCGCATCGCCGCGGCGGCCTGCGCCAGCGCATGCACGAAGCGGTCGAACAGGCTGCGTTCGACGTAGACGCGCTCGGTGCCCAGGCACACCTGTCCGGTGTTCTGGAAGCAGGAACGCAGCGTGCCTTCGATGGCCTGGTCGAAATCGCAATCGGCGAACACGATGGCGGCGTTCTTGCCGCCCATCTCCAGCGACACCGGGCGCGCCCCGGCCGCGGCCGCCTTCATGATCTCGGCACCCGTGCGCGTCTCGCCGGTGAAGGTGATCGCGGACACGCGCGGATGGCCGGTGAGAAAGGCGCCGGCCGAGTCGGGTCCGAAGCCGTTGACCACGTTGTAGACGCCCTTGGGCATGCCGACGGCATTCATCACCTCGCCGAGCAGCGCCGCCGTCTGCGGCGTCTCCTCCGAGGGCTTGACCACCACGGCATTGCCGCAGGCCAGTGCCGGCGCGACCTTCCAGGTCATCAGCAGCAGCGGTGCATTCCACGGACAGACCACGCCCACCACGCCGACCGGCGAGCGCAGCGCGTAGTTGAGCGCGCCCTTGCCATCCGGCGTGTCCATCGCAAAGCATTCGCCGGCCACGTTCTTGACCACGTCGGCGAACACCTTGAAGTTGGCTGCACCGCGCGGCACGAACACATGGCGAGACACCGCGGCGGGCATGCCGGTGTCTTCCGCCTCGGCAGCGACGAAGTCATCGAAGCGGCGCGTCATCTCGTCCGCCACCGCATGCAGGGTGTCGACGCGCCCGGCCAGGCTCATGCGCCCCCAGGGCCCCTGCAAGGCCGCGCGCGCTGCTGCCACTGCCTGATCGACATCGGCACGGCCGGCCTCGGCCACGCGCG
>JAGWIJ010000186.1 GCA_028873535.1 Pseudomonadota bacterium | reverse complement strand
GCGCGTGCAGGACCGCGAGATCCTGGCTGCTGGCGGCAGCGGCACCGGCCGTGCCGCTGGCCGGCACGGTGACGGTGTCGGATTCGGCCACTTCGCTGCCGATCTGCGCCCAGGCGCGGCTGGCCGTGCCCGGATTGGCGTGCTGGTTGGCGGGCACCAGGCTCACGTAGATGACACCACCGTAGCTGACGCGCTGCCCGACGGCGTACCAGTGCATGGGGTGCCAGGCGCCGGCGTAGGCGCCGTCGGTGTTGGCCAGGCGTGCCTGGGCGATCGCCGGGCTCAGACAGGCCGCCAGCAGCACGCCGGCAAGGGCAGGACGCGGGAAACGCGACAGGGTGAGGAGCAGCATGGACCGGCCTCCACAGGGAGCGACGCTGGGCCGCCAGCCGGCCCTACCCTCTTCACCATAGGCGAGGTCTGCGCGTTCCGCAGTCGCATCGCCGCGCCGCCGACGCGGCGATTGTGAACAAGCGTGCCGGGACGGCTCAGTGCGCCTCGGCGTCGCGCCCGATCACCACGCGGCGGTTGGCCGCTGACGTGGGATTGCGCGCATCGACGAGTTCGTGGTCACCCACGCCGACGGCCTTGACCAGGTCGCCGTCCACGCCCTTCTGCACCAGGTACTGGCGCGCCGCTTCGGCACGCCGCCGCGACAGGTCGAGGTTGGCCTTGGCATCGCCGGAGGCATCCGCGTGGCCTTCGACGCGCACCTTGTGGTCCTTGTCCTGGCGCGCACGCAGCACTTCGGCGAAGCCGTCGAGCTGCTTCTTGAGCGTGTCAGGCAGTTCGGCCGATCCAAGCTGGAAGGAGTTGGCCGGCAGCGAGAAGCGCACCGGCGGCTTGAAGCCCATGCACTTGAAGCCAGCCGCCTTGAGCTGCTCGCATTCTTCATCCGGGAACAGGCCCTTGCGGATCTCTTCCGGATCGAGCACCTTGGAACCGAGGTCGACGGCATCGTCCGCGCGCGCCGGCGCCGCCGCCAGCCACAACGATGCCACGCACAGCGCGAGCGCCGCGCCGATCTGCTGCCGGGATATGCTGATACTGGCCATGCCTGTTCCCCCCCTGATCCTGCGATGCCGCGCCGTGCCTGCGCGCGGACTACTGAGCCTTCAAGTTGGCCGGCGCCGCCGGCGTCTGCTCGCCATCGGTGGGCGCTTCCGGCACCTGGTCGCGCCCGATCACCACGCGACGGTTGCGCGGCGAAAGCGGTTCCTTGCTGTCGATCAATTCGGCACTGCCGACGCCCACCGGCTTGACCAGGTCGGGCGACACGCCCTTGGACACCAGATAGCTCTTGGCGGCCTCGGCGCGCTTTTGCGACAGCGCCAGATTGACGTCGGTATTGCCCGAAGCGTCGGCATGACCCTCGATGCGCACCACTTGCCGCGTCGGCGTCTTGCCGGTCATGGCGGCGGCGAATACGTCGAGCTGGCGCTTGATGCCGGCCGGCAGTTCCGCCGAGCCGCGCCTGAAGCTGGCGGCCGGCAGCGAGAACTTGACCGGGGGCTTGAAGCCCATGCAGCGGAAGCCCTGGGCCTTGAGTTCTTCACAGGATGCGTCGGGAAAAAGGCCGGCGCGCACATCCGCGACGCTGGGCACCTTGGTGCCGAGTTCGACCACCGCACCATCGGCAGCGGCCAGGGTCGGCAGCAGCGCGGCCATGCACGCCACCAGCGAAGTCGACACGCGCAGCCAGCGGGCTGCGCCTCCATGCAGATTTGCCAAAGTACCTCCTCGCGAGCCGATTCAGGGCGACCATGGTGAGGGCGCCTTCATGCACCCTATGATAGTCTAGTTTCAAAGCTTCTCGCGGTTCGACGCCCCCCTCCGGCCAACCCCCTGCACCCTTTGCAAAGATGATACTCCGCCGCCCCTTACGATGCCTGTCCCCAACCATGGGCCTGGAAACCCGGTGAGCGGCGCCGACGATGACCGCACGGTGATCCGCCCAGCGCGCAGTGCAGGCGCGGCACCGGCCGTCGCGGACGACGACGGCGGCAACACCCTGCCGCCGGGAACCCGGATCGGCGAATTCGAGATCATCCGCGTGCTGGGTGAAGGCGGCTTCGGCATCGTCTACCTGGCGCAGGACCATTCGCTGGAGCGCCAGATCGCGCTCAAGGAATACATGCCCTCGGCCCTGGCCGCGCGGCTGGGCGGCACCCAGGTGCAGGTGCGCTCCGAGCGCCACCGCGAAACCTTCGAGGCCGGGCGCAAGAGCTTCGTCAACGAGGCACGCCTGCTGGCGCAGTTCGACCATCCCTCGCTGGTGAAGGTGTTCCGCTTCTGGGAGGCCAACGGCACGGCCTACATGGTGATGCCCTACTACCAGGGCATCACGCTCAAGCAGAAGCTGCTCGACCTGGGCCAGCCCCCCGACGAGGAATGGCTGATGGGTGTGCTGGCGCCGCTGACCGAAGCGCTGCAGGTGATCCACGGCGAGAACTGCTTCCATCGCGACATCGCGCCCGACAACGTGATCCTGCTGGCCGGCTCGGAGCGGCCGCTGCTGCTCGACTTCGGCGCGGCGCGGCGCGTGATCGGCGACATGACCCAGGCGCTCACGGTGATCCTGAAGCCCGGCTATGCGCCGGTGGAGCAATACGCCGAATCGCCCGACATGAAACAGGGTGCCTGGACCGACGTCTACGCGCTGGCCGCCTCGGTGTACTTCGCGATCCTCGGCAAGACGCCGCCGGCGGCGGTCGGCCGCCTGATCCAGGACCAGTATGTGCCGCTGGTGGAGTGCTGCGCCGGACGCTACAGCGAGGGCTTCCTGCGTGCGCTCGACCGCGCCCTGAAGGTGCGGCCGGAAGACCGCACCCAGTCGATCGCCGAACTGCGCGAGGACCTGGGCCTGAGCGGCTACACCGTCAGCCGCGGCGAGACCGTCATGGCACCGGCGCGCGCCACGGCGGCCGGGCGCACGACCACCCCGGTGACGCGAGGCGGTGCGCCGGCGCGCGCTGTCGGCGGCGGCAGGGGCAAGTGGCTGGCAGCCGCCGTTGCCGCGCTGGCGCTGGCCGGCGGCGCCGCCTGGCTGCTGATGCCGCATGGCAAGCCGGAGACGCCGCCGGCGCGTGCGGCGGCCGGCGCTGCTGCACCGGGCAGCAGCG
>JAGWIJ010000185.1 GCA_028873535.1 Pseudomonadota bacterium | reverse complement strand
CTGCCGACCCGTCTCGATGGCTTCTATCCCAAGGCGCGCGCGCTCAAGCGCACGCTGCATCTGGTGATCGGTCCCACCAACTCGGGCAAGACGCATCGCGCACTGGAGCGCCTGCAGCGCGCAAGCAGCGGCCTCTACCTCGGCCCGCTGCGCCTGCTGGCGCTGGAAGTGCGCGACCGTCTGCTCGACATGGGAATTCCGACCTCGCTGGTGACCGGCGAGCTGATCGAGGAGATCGAGGACGCGCGTTTCATTTCGGCCACGGTCGAAATGGTCGACTTCGATCGCGAGGTCGACGTGGTGGTGATCGACGAAGTGCAGATGCTGGGCGACGAGGAGCGCGGCTCGGCGTGGCTGCAGGCGATTCTCGGCGCCCCCGGCCGCGAGGTCTGGCTGCTCGGTGCACCCGAAGCGCGCGCCCCCGTGATGGCGCTCGCCGAATGGATGAACGAACCGGTGGAGGTGACCGAACTCGAGCGGCTGACCCCCTTCGAGATCCAGCGCAGCGCCACCCGTCTCGCCGACGTGCCGGCCGGCAGCGCCGTGGTGGCGTTTTCGCGCAGCCAGGTGATCGACATTGCGGGTGAACTGCGCGAGCGTTTTCGCAAGACCCCGGCGCTGGTCTATGGCGCACTCTCGCCGGAAGTGCGGCGCGAGCAGGCGCGCCAGTTTCGCGAGGGCGAGGCCGACGTGCTGGTGTGCACCGACGCCGTCGGCCTGGGCCTCAACCTTCCGATCAAGGCCATGTACTTCAGCACCGGCGTCAAGTTCAACGGCAAGCAGGAAGTCCCCGTTCCGCGTGACCTGGTGTGGCAGATCGCCGGGCGCGCGGGGCGCTATGGCATGGGCGAGGACGGTCAGGTCGGCGCGCTCAACCCCGAAACCCTGGCCTATGTGCGGCGCGCACTGTCGCGCCGCCCGGATCCGGTGCCGATCCATTTCCGCTATGAAGCCAACTGGGTGATCGTCGAAGCACTGGCGCGCTTCCTCGACACCGACCGGCTGGCCGAAATCCTGTTCTATTTCTGGCGCGAGCTGGCGCTGGAACGCAGCCGCGAATTCGAACCCGTGGTCCCGCCAAGCCAGGTCGGGCTGGCCTGGCGCGTCGATCGCCACGCCCTCGACCTGCGCGTCAAGCTGATGCTGTCGCGCGCCCCGGTGCCGATGGTGCGCGACGAGACCGTGCCCGAATTCGAGATGTTCGTGGCATCGATCGCGCGCAAGGAGCCGGTCCGGCTGGCCAGCTATCCCATGCTGCAGGCGCATCTGCAAAGCCGTGACCAGGAAAGCGCCGAGCAGTCGGTGCGCCTGCTCACGCTTTACTGCTGGCTGCATTACCGGCTGCCCACGCTGTTCCCCGAATTCCCGCAGGCGCAGGCCGAACAGTCCACGCTGAACGACGCCATCCTGGCCTTCATCGGCCGCAACCGCGGCAAGAAATGCCGCGAATGCGGGCGTTCGATGCCCTGGCAGACGCGTTTCCGGCTGTGCGAACCCTGCTTCCGCGCAGGCTGAGGCGGATGACAACGACACGCCACCAGCGCCTGCCGCAGCCCAGCTTCGCGTGAACGCGCCCTTGCCATCGGCGGCGGCCAGCGAACTCCAGCAGCGCGCCCTGCAGCAGTTGCGCACGGTATTCGGCTACAACGAGTTCCGCGGTGCGCAGGCCGACGTCATCCTGCATGTGGCAGGCGGTGGCGATGCCCTGGTGCTGATGCCCACCGGCGGCGGCAAGTCACTGTGCTATCAGTTGCCGGCGCTGCTGCGGCGTGGCCTGGCGGTGGTGGTGTCGCCGCTGATCGCGCTGATGCAGGACCAGGTCGATGCGCTGCGCCAGCTGGACATCCGTGCGGCCTTCCTGAACTCCAGCCAGGATGCCGAACAGGCGCGCCAGGTCTGGCGCCAGGTGCACGACGGCCAGCTCGATCTGCTCTACGTGGCGCCGGAGCGCCTGCTGCTGGATGGCTTCCTGGACGTCCTCGACAGTCTGGCCGAACACCAGGGACTGGCGCTGTTCGCCATCGACGAGGCGCATTGCGTGTCGCAGTGGGGGCATGATTTCCGTCCCGAGTACATGCGCCTGTCGGCCCTGCCCGAGCGCTTTCCCGCCATTCCGCGCATCGCGCTGACCGCCACCGCCGACGCGCGCACGCGCGACGAGATCGCCGAGCGCCTGGGCCTGACCACGGCGCGCCACTTCGTCGCCAGTTTCGACCGCCCCAACATCCGCTACCACGTGGTCGAACGCGACGACGCACGCCGCCAGCTGCTGGCCTTCCTGCGCGAACCGCCACGCGCGCTCGGCTTGCCCGGCAGCAGCGGCGGCGTATCCGGCATCGTCTACTGCCAGTCGCGCCGCAAGGTCGAGGAAACCGCGGAGTGGCTGTGCAGTCAGGGCATTCCGGCCCTGGCCTACCACGCCGGAATGGACGCCGCGCAGCGCCGCAATCACCAGCAGCGCTTCATCCGCGAAGACGGCCTGGTGATGGCGGCCACCATCGCCTTCGGCATGGGCATCGACAAGCCCGATGTGCGTTTTGTCGCCCACCTCGACCTGCCGCGCAGCCTGGAAGGCTACTACCAGGAGACCGGGCGCGCCGGCCGCGACGGCCTGCCCGCCGACGTCTGGATGAGCTACGGCCTGGGCGAGGTGGTCCAGCTGCGCAAGTGGATCGACGAGTCGCAGGCCGCCGAACAGCAGAAACGTGTCGAACACCAGCGCCTGGACGCCATGCTCGGCTACTGCGAGGCGGTGCAGTGCCGCCGCCAGATCCTGCTCAACTACTTCGGCGAAACGGCCGCTGCCTGCGGCAATTGCGACAACTGCCTGCAGCCGCCTGCCGTGTGGGATGGCACCGAAGCGGCGCGCAAGCTGATGTCGGCCATCCTGCGCACCGGCCAGCGCTTCGGCTCCGGCCACCTGATCGACGTGCTGCGCGGGCGCAGCACCGAACGCGTGCTGAGTCTGGGCCACGATCGCCTGCCCACCTTCGGCGTCGGCGCCGACCTGGACGAAGCGCATTGGCGCAGCGTGATCCGACAGCTGGTCGCCGCCGGCCTGGTGCTGCCCGACACCGCCCAGTACGGCGCCTATCGGCTGGCCGAAGCGGCGCGCCCCCTGCTGCGCGGCGAGACCGGCATCACCC
>JAGWIJ010000082.1 GCA_028873535.1 Pseudomonadota bacterium | reverse complement strand
CAGGTATTCGGCAAAGGCCTCGCGCGCACCGGCGCCGAAGTGGTAGTTCTGCGCCACCAGGATGCGATCGCCGATTTCCAGCAGTTCCTCGCGGCTGTAGTCGGGAAAGTCGAGATGGTGCGCGATGCGCGAATTGAGGCCCGGATTCGACTGGAAGAAGGTGTCCATGCGGTCCTTGTAGCCGGCCACGATCACCACCAGGTCGTCGCGCTGGTTTTCCATCACCTGCAGCAGGATCTCGATCGACTCCTGGCCATAGTCACGCTCGTTGTCGGGGCGGTAAAGATAATAGGCCTCGTCGATGAACAGCACGCCGCCCATGGCGCGCTTGAGCACCTCGCGCGTCTTGGGCGCGGTATGGCCGATGTACTGGCCGACCAGGTCGTCGCGCGTCACCGCCACCAGATGGCCCTTTCGCACATACCCCAGGCGGTGCAGGATCTGCGCCATGCGCAGGGCCACCGTGGTCTTGCCGGTGCCGGGATTGCCCGTGAAACTCATGTGCAGCGGCGGCGACTGCGCCACCAGTCCCAGGTTGAGGCGCAGCTTGTCGATCACCAGCAAGGCGGCGATGTCGTGGATGCGCTGCTTGACCGGGGCCAGTCCGACCAGCTCGCGTTCGAATTCCGCCAGCACGTCTTCGACATGGCTCGCGGCCAACACCTCGGCGACCGAGCGCGCCGGCGGCGTCACACTGTCCACGGTCGGGTCCGCTGCGGCAGCGCTGCCGGATCCGGCGCCGGCCTGCAGCGGCGCCGCTGGCGCGGGCTGCGCGGCGGCGGCGCCAGTCGCACCGGGAATCAGGTAGCTCGGCTGTGCCATGACGGGATCCCCGGTCTCAGTAGCGTTGCGACTCCGGCCGCTGCGCCGCATAGCCTGCCACGGTGTAGCGGATGTCGCGGCGCGCGCCTTCCTGGCGCACCAGCTGGAAGCCCGGCTCTTGCTCCGGGCGGTTGACGATGAAGGACATCGCGATGCTCTCGACACCGCGCGTCGAGTCGAAGGCCATCAGACGGATGTAGTGGCGCGGAAAGGCCTGGCGGCAGGCATGCAGTTCCAGCATCACGCCGGCCGCATCGCGCAGGTCGAACATCGGCATGCCGTACATCTCCCAGTAGGTGTTGCGCGGATGCGGATCGTCGGTGTATTCGATGCTCCAGGCATAGCCTTTGCGCAGGCCGTATTCGATCTGCAGGCTGATCTCGGCATCGCTCAGGTCGGGCAGGAAGCTGAATTGGCCCTGGGTCAGGCGGCCGGTCGGGTTGCTCATCATGACGTGATTCTCCTGGGCGCGTCAGAGCGCACACGCGGGCGTGGGCGCGTAGTCGCTGGTGTCGGTGGACTGGTAGTTGAAGGAGACGTCCTTCCAGGTCTCCAGCGCCTGCCGGAGCGGCGTGCAGAAGCGCGCGGCGGCCTGCAGGATGTCCGGTCCCTCGCGCAGGATGTCGCGTCCTTCGTTGCGCGCCTTGACCATGCTCTCCAGCGCCACCCGGTTGGCCACCGCACCCGCCTGGATGCCGGCCGGATGCCCGATGGTGCCGCCGCCGAACTGCAGGATCACGTCGTCGCCGAACAGGTCGATCAGCTGGTGCATCTGGCCGGCGTGGATGCCGCCGCTGGCCACCGGCATCACCTTGCGCAGGTCGGCCCAGTCCTGGTCGAAAAACAGGCCGCGTTCGAGGTCGCGGTGGGTGTAGGCATCACGGCACACGTGGTAGTAGCCCTGCACGGTCTTGGGGTCGCCCTCCAGCTTGCCCACCGCAGTGCCGGCATGCAGATGGTCGCAGCCGGCCAGGCGCAGCCACTTGGCGATCACGCGGAAGCTCACGCCGTGGTTCTTCTGGCGCGTATAGGTGCCATGACCGGCACGGTGCATGTGCACGATCATGTCGTTGCGGCGCGCCCAGTTGGCCATGCTCTGGATCGCCGACCAGCCCACCACCAGATCCACCATCACCACCACCGAACCCAGCTCCTTGGCGAATTCGGCGCGCTCGTACATGTCCTCGACCGTGGCACCGGTCACATTGAGATAGCTGCCCTTGACCTCGCCGGTGACGGCGCTGGCCTTGTTGACGCCTTCCATGACGTAGAGGAAGCGGTCGCGCCAGTGCATGAAGGGCTGCGAGTTGATGTTCTCGTCGTCCTTCATGAAATCCAGGCCGCCCTTGAGTCCTTCGTAGATCACGCGGCCGTAGTTGCGCGCCGACAGGCCGAGCTTGGGCTTGGTGGTGGCGCCGAGCAGCGGCCGCCCGAACTTGTCCAGGCGTTCGCGCTCGACCACCAGGCCGGTCGGTGGCCCCTTGAAGGTCTTCACGTAGGCCACCGGAATGCGGATGTCCTCCAGGCGTGCCGCCTTCAGCGGCTTGAACGAGAACACGTTGCCGATCAGGCTGGCCGTCATGTTGGCAATCGAGCCCTCCTCGAACAGGATCAGGTCGTAGGCCACCCAGGCGAAGAACTGTCCGGGTGCGTTCGGTACCGGTTCCACTTGGTAGGCCTTGGCACGGTAGCTGTCGCAGGCCGTCAGGCGATCGGTCCACACCACCGTCCAGGTGGCGGTGCTGGACTCGCCGGCCACCGCGGCGGCGGCTTCGATGGGATCCACGCCCTCCTGCGGCGTGATGCGGAACAGGCAGATCACGTCGGTATCGCGCGGCACGTAGTCGGCGTCCCAGTAGCCCATCTGGCGATATTTGAGGACCCCGGCGCTGTAACGCTTCTTGGCGTCGGAAATCGCGTTCAGGTCTGCGTCTGTGCTCACGGATGGGCCCTCGGGATGCGGATCGGTTGCAGAAAGCGAATCGATGGGACTACTGTAGGCGCGCTTATGGATAAACAAAATTCAAACTTTCTTTGATCTGACTTAAGGTTTTACTGATCAATGAACATCACCTTCCGCCAGCTGCGCGTGTTCGTCGAAGTCGCACGCCAGGGCTCGATGGCGCGCGCCGCAGCAACGCTCCACCTTACGCCACCGGCCGTGTCGATGCAGGTCAAGGAGATCGAGACCCAGGTCGGCCTGCAACTGTTCGACCGCAACGGCCGCAGCGTGCGCCTGTCGACCGCCGGCGAGTACTTCGTGGTGCATGCCCGCCGCATGCTGGCCGACCTGCGCGAAGCCGAGAACGCGATGGCGCGGTTCAGCGGGCTTGAGCAGGGCCTGCTGACCATCGGCATGCTGAGCACCGCCAAGTACTTCGTGCCACGCCTGCTGGCGCGCTTCAACGCCGACCACCCGGGCATCGAGGTGCGCCTGCGCGTGGTCGGCAACCGCGAACAGCTGGTGCAGGAGATGCACGCCGGCGAGATCGACCTGTCGGTGATGGGGCGCCCGCCGCGTGAGCTCGAGACGCGTGCCGAGTCCTTCGCGGCGCACCCGCTGGTGTTCATCGCGCCGCCGGAACATCCGCTGCTGGCGTTCGCCAGCGTGCAGGCCGAGCAGCTGCAGAACTTCCCCTTCATCGTGCGCGAACCCGGCTCCGGCACGCGCACCACGCTGGAGGCTTTCTTCGCCGAGCAGCGCGTGGTGCCGCGCGTGAGCATGGAGATGTCGAGCAACGAGACCATCAAGCAGGCGGTGATGGCGGGCCTGGGCCTGAGCTTCCTGTCGCTGCACACGGTGGGACTGGAGCTGCGCAGCCAGCTGCTGGCGCTGCTGCCAGTGGCCGGCACGCCGGTGATGCGCACCTGGTACGCGGTGCATCTGCAGTCCAAGGTGCAGTCGCCGGCCGCCGAAGCCTTCCGCGCCTTCCTGCTGGCACACGGCGAAGCCTATCTGGAAAGCCACGACCGGGTGCTGCTGGCCCGATAGTGCTCCGGCGGCATCTACTAAGCTCGCGCCCATCGAATCAACCCTCCGGATCGATCGACATGCGGGCGAACAGGCTGAACACGATCATTGCGACCGTCGCGGGCGCCATCACGCTGGCAGCGGCAATTGCCGCCATGGCGCAGGGTCCTTTTCTGTTGCCGCACACCGCGCGGTTGCACGTCGGCGCGCCAGATACGGCGCCCGCTGCGAAGTCGAACGACGCCAATGTGCTGAATCGCGTTTCGCAGGCGGTGCAGGACTGGCAAGCGCGACAGGCGCAGGACCCGCTGCGCCTGCACGACGCTGTCACCCATCGCGCCGAAGCACTGTCGGCCCAGATGTTCAAGGTGTTCCAGGCGACACCCGCCGGGGCCGCCCGCGATCTGCTCAACAAGACCGATCTGGACCTGAGCCACCTGCGCTGGGCCTACCTTGCCGTGCGGCTTCCGCCAGCGACGTTTTCCGCCTACATGGACGAACTCGCCGCGCTGGTGGCGTCCGGCATCCCGGACGCGGCCGCCGAGCAGGAATGGGCCAACCGCGCCGAAGATTCGACTGCGACTGCCGTGGCCGCCAGCCTGCCCCAGGTCGACCCGGCCCGCCTGCCGTGGACGGCCGCACCCGCTGGGGATGAGCGCAAGCAGGACCAGGAATCCGCGAACCTGAAAGCGCAGGCGGAACGCCTGCTGCAGTCCCGCAGTTTCGACCAGCTCGACGCGCTCGCCACGCGCCTGCGTGTCGAAGAGCGGCGCCTTCCCGGCGGCGGACTGGCGCTCCAGGCCGTGTATGCGCGCCTGGCCCGCTTTGTGATGACACCGGAGGATCGTGACGATCCGGCAGGCGGGGCGGACTACCGCAGCCGACGCGCACTGATCCAGGAGTGGCTCTCCGCCAGACCGCGCTCGACCACGGCGCATCTCGCCATGGCAATCCTGCTGCGCCAGCACGCCTGGTCCATGCGCGGCGGCGACTACGCGAGCGCGGTCGATGCCCGCCACTTTGCCGCTTTCCAGAACCAGCTGCTGCAGGCACGCCAGGTCCTGGAACAGATCGACGCGCGCGCCGATCCGGTGTACTTCACGACGGCGCTCGTCCTCGAGCTCGAAATCGAGCGACGGCGCGGCGAACCCAAGCAGCTGTTCGAGATCTTCAAGTCGGCAACGCGCGCCTTTCCGCGCGCCTACGAGATCTATGCCAGCTACGCGCGTTGCCTGGAGGAGGGCTGGGACGGGCGTCCCGGCGAATTGCAGGCTTTCATGCATTCGCTGCAGAACGAGCCGGGCGGCGAAGCAGGCTGGCTCGCGTATGCCTTCGTGGCCGGATATCAGGCCGAAGAGTTCAACCGCGCCGGGTTCCCCGCCGGCACCGGCCTGGAACCCGGCGCGCTCAAGCACGCGATCGAGGTGCGCGAGCGGACATTCGGACTCAACGGCCGGCAATGGAACGGCGTGGTTGCGCTCGGGCTGGCGTTCCGTGACCAGGCCCTGGCGCGCCAGGGCCTGGCCCATGTCCGTGCCTGGGAACCCGCGCTCTGGCAGAACAAGCAGCTGTTCGCGGCGGTCGTGTCCTGGGCCAACGGCGGCCTGCCGGCGCCGGATGAGCGCGCATGTCCCGGCTGCGCAGCACCCGGTCAGCTGCCTTCGCGCAGCGGGTCGACGCTGTAGCGCAGTATCCTGCGCGCCTTACCTCCGCGCCACGGCTGCGCTCAGCACGGCCCTGCCGCCGGCTTCCGCTGCATCATCGCTGGCCGCGAGCAGTCGCCGATACTCGCTCCCGCCCACCACGCCAGGATCCACGCGCGCCGCCCCCAGCCGCGGGTCGGCACCCAGGCCCAGCACGCTGCCAAGCCCGGCGTACAGATAGCGGTCGCCGAACACGCGTTGCAGCTCCGCGAAGGTCGCCTCGCCAGTGCAATGGCCGGGAGCCAGATAATCGACGCGCCAGGTATCGTGCAGTGCTGCCGCAAGCATCTGGATCATCGCGTCCTGCGCCACCACCAGGTGCAGGCCACCGGCAATGAGGTGGATGTGGGGATCGATCTTCACCGCTTCGGCCAGGATCGCCTCGATGCCGGGATGGGAACATCCGACCACCAGCACCATGCCCTCCGGTGTGGAAATCGCAAGCGAAAGCTCCTTGAGCTCGCGCGTGCCCGGCGCGTCGGATACCAGTGCAATCAGCGTGAAGCCGGGGGCCACCTCGGTGGTCTTGTCGATCAGCTGGATATTGGCCCCGGGAAAGGCGGTCCCGAACCGCATCATCTCGGGCGGCTTGCCGCCGTAGTAGCGCATCTCCGGCGGCAGCGCTTCCGACTTGCGGTAGAAGGTGCCCGGCAGGCTGGAGCCATAGACGCCAAAGGGCTCCTTGGGCGCGTAGATCCGCACGTTCGGATTGAGTGCCAGCAGATGGGTGAGCCCGCCCATGTGGTCACCGTGTCGATGCGACATCACGACAAAGTCGAGCCGGGTCAGATCAACGCCCTTGGCGCGCACATTGGCCGCAAAGACCGCAGGGTCGTCACCGGTATCGAACAGGATGCGCTTGCCCTGGATTTCCACCAGCGCAGCGTATCCCCAGTCCTTGACCAGGGCCGGGTCCTTGCCGAACGCGTCGTAGAGCACGGTGATTCGCGCGAGCGCCGGTGCCGATGCCGGCAGCACGGCACTCCGGTCGGTCGAGACGCAGCCCGCCAGCAGCGAAGCGGACAGCAGCAGTGCCAACAGCCACACCTTAAGGTAGCCCAACATGACCCACCTCCTTCGGCCCCAGCCGATGATCAGGCAGCATGTCAGGTCTGCGGGCACGGCCGCGCTGCCAGTGGCCGGTGACCGCGAGTCGGCAGCCAGGCTGCAGCTCAGGCCGACCCGCCCAGTCTGCCCCCGTGCCAGCCGGCCGGCAACCCGAATTCGGGGCAATCATGGAAGCACCCGGCGTGACAGGTCTGCCGCTGCCACAATCCCTCATTCTCCCGATCAGGCCAAGCCGCCACCATGAACGAACTCGACACCCTGCAGGGCATGGGACTCACCTTGCCCTCGCCTGCCTATCTGTTCGGTGCCCTGTTGTTCGGCATCTTCGGCATCGTCGCCTGGCGCCATGGACGCCGGAACGAGCGTCCGGTCACCCAGTGGCTGGGCCTGGCGCTGATGCTCTATCCCTATGCTGTTTCGGATACGGCGCTGCTGTATGGCGTCGGCGCCGGACTCACCGCGTTGGCCTGGCACCAGGCGCAGTGACCGGCATCGCGCGATACCGATCGCCGCGCCGACGCTGCGCCATGCACAGCGCCTTGCGGCACGTCATTTTCGTTATGTTTTATTGGCTACAACGAATCAGACGGCGACAGCGAGAATGACTGATGAGGCCTTGAAGACGGCAGCGACGGCGCCACCGGCAGCGATACCCAGTTCCTTGACGGCGTCACTGGTGATGGTGGCGTGCACCACGTCGCCGCCCTTCAGCCGGACCGCGACGTCGGCACTGACCGGACCGGGTGTCACGGTGGCCACCGTTCCGGCCAGGCAGTTGCGTGCAGACAGCTTGAAGCCGCTGCCGTCGGTCAGGATCATCACCGAACTGGCCTTGACCAGCGCGGTCGCTGCCACACCGGCCGCCAGCCCAAGGTTCTGCACGCTTTCATTGCTCACGATGGCGACGAGGTGGTCCCCGCCGGCGGTGCTGAAATCGACCTCGGCATTGAGCGCGCCGGTACGCACCGACACCACTTTCCCCGGGAAGGCATTGCGCGCACTGATCTTCATGCAATGAACCGCTCCTTCGCAGTGGATGGATTCCGCGCGGCGACACTTTTTGCATCGCACCAGCGTCCCAATGTAGGATTTCCCGCTCTATAGTTACAACCATACCGCACCTGCACCTGGAGCCTTCATGACCACCCGCCGCCCCCTGCACCACAAACTCCTGGGGCGACTGAACGTCGACACCGAATTCGGCAGCTTCCTGGGCGACACCCGGATCCGTCTGCTCGAAGCTATCGGACGCTATGGTTCGATCACCCAGGCAGCCAAGGCGGTCCCGCTGTCCTACAAGGCGGCATGGGATGCCATCGACGCCATGAACAACCTGGCCGACGAGACCCTGGTCGAGCGCTCGGTGGGCGGCAAGCACGGCGGCGGCACGCGCCTCACGCCCTATGGCGAACGCCTGATCACCCTGTTTCGTGCGCTGGAACAGGAATACCAGCAGATGGTCGACAGCCTGGGCGCGCGGCTCGGCGACCACGAGGCTGCCGACGTGGCGCGCCTGCGCCGCCTGATGCACCGCATGTCCATGCACACCAGCGCGCGCAACCAGTTCGTGGGCGTGGTCAACAGCCTGCGCGAAGGGGCCGTCAGTTTCGAAGTTGCGCTGCGCATCGACGCCACCGAGCAGATCTGTGCGGTGATCACGCGCGAGAGCGCAGAGAACCTCGGACTTGCCATCGGCGGCGAGGTGCATGCCTTCGTCAAGGCCTCCACCGTGATGATCCTGACCGATCCCCAGGTGCGCTTGAGCGCGCGCAACCAGCTGTGGGGCACGGTGGCTGCGGTGCACGACGGCGCCGTCAACAGCGAGGTCAGCGTGGCGCTCGGCAGCGGACGCACCGTCACTGCCACCGTGACGCGCGACAGCGTGGCGCGGCTCGAACTGGTGCCCGGAGCACCGGCCTGCGCTTTTTTCGATGCGTCGAGCGTGATCCTGGCGACTTTCGACTAGCCCTGCCGGCAGCTCTTCCCTTCTCCCACGCTTCAGGAGCACCTCCGTGACGCCATACCCTGTTTTCCACCGCGCCTCGCTCCTGCTCGCGCTGGCCCTGGCTTGCGCTGCCGCCCGTGGCGACGAGGTGCAGGTGGCCGTGGCCGCCAATTTCACGGCGCCGATGCAGAAAATCGCGGCCGCCTTCGCTCGCGACACCGGGCACCAGGCCAGACTGGTGTTCGGTGCCACCGGCAAGTTCTACGCCCAGATCCACAGCGGTGCGCCGTTCGAGGTGCTGCTCAGCGCCGACGACGAGACCCCGGCACGCCTGGTCAAGGAAGGCGCTGCGCTGGCCGGCAGCCGCTTCACCTACGCCATCGGCAAGCTGGTGCTGTGGTCGCCCAGGCCGGGCCTGGTCGATGCCGACGGTGCCGTACTGAAGTCCACCGCCTTCACGCATCTTGCGTGGTGCAATCCCAGGCTCGCGCCCTACGGCGCCGCCGCCCAGCAGACCATGCAGGCGCTCGGCATCTTCGATGCCCTGCAGGCTCGTCTGGTGCAGGGCGAGAACATCGGCCAGGCCTACCAGTTCGTCGCATCGGGCAATGCCGAACTGGGCTTCGTCGCGCTCTCGCAGGTCTGGCACGACGGCCAGCTCGGCGAGGGCTCGATGTGGCTGGTGCCCGCGCGGCTGTATGAGCCGATCCGCCAGGACGCGGTGCTGCTCAAGCCCGGCGAAGGCCATGCCGCTGCGCGCGCGCTGCTCGACTACCTGAAGAGCGGGCCGGCGCGCGCAGTGATCACGAGCTACGGCTACGCACTGTGATGCCGGGTCCGGATGACTGGTCGGCGATCCGTCTGACCCTGGCGCTGGCCACGCTGACGGTCAGCCTGCTGCTGCTGCTGGGCACGCCGATCGCCTGGTGGCTGGCACGCAGCCGCTCGTGGTGGAAGGGCCCGGTCGGCGCGCTGGTCGCGCTGCCGATCGTGCTGCCGCCGACCGTGCTCGGCTTCTACCTGCTGCTGGCGCTGGGACCGCAGGGGCCGCTGGGCCACCTCACCCAGGCGCTGGGACTGGGACTGCTGCCGTTCACCTTTCCGGGACTGGTGGTGGCGTCGGTGTTCTATTCCCTGCCCTTCGTGGTCCAGCCGCTGCAGAACGCCTTCGAAGCGATCGGCGAAGGCCCGCTGGAAACAGCCGCCACCTTGCGCGCCGGCCCCTGGGACCGCTTCTTCCACGTCGCGCTGCCGCTGGCGCGCCCGGGCCTGTTGAGTGGCGCTGTGCTGGGCTTCGCGCACACCATCGGCGAGTTCGGCATCGTGCTGATGATAGGCGGCAACATCCCGGGACGGACCCGGGTGGTCTCTATGCAGATCTACAACCACGTCGAGGCCCTGGAATACGGTGCTGCGCACGCCCTGGCGGGGGGACTGCTGGTGTTCTCCTTCCTGGTACTGATGGCGATGCATGCCCTCGGCGGCAGCCGGCGCGTGTGGCGATGAGCGCCGGCATCCAGATCCGCCTGCACCAGCGGCTGGGCGCGTTTGCCCTGGACGCCGAGCTCGACCTGCCAGGACGCGGCGTCATTGCCGTGTTCGGCCCCTCGGGCTCGGGCAAGACCACCCTGCTGCGCTGGATCGCCGGACTGCAGCCGACCGTGGACGGCGTGCTGCGTGTCAACGGTGAATGCTGGCAGGACGGCGCCAGCAGGATCCGCGTACCGGCGCACCGGCGCGCCGTCGGCTACGTGTTCCAGCACACCGTGCTGTTTCCCCATCTGGACGTGCGCGGCAAGCTGGAATTCGGCCTGCGGCGCGTGCCGGCCGGTGCGCGCCGGGTCGCCCTGGCGCAGGCCGTCGAGATGCTCGCCATCGCCCACCTGCTCGACCGCGCCACCCACGGCCTGTCCGGCGGCGAACGGCAGCGCATCGGCATCGCGCGCGCGCTGCTGACCAGTCCCCGGCTGCTGCTGCTCGATGAACCCCTGGCGGCCCTGGATCTGGCACGCAAGCAGGAAGTCCTGCCCTACCTGGAAAGGCTTCACGCCGAACTCGACATTCCGGTGTTCTACGTCAGCCACGCACCCGACGAAGTCGCGCGCCTGGCCGACCATCTGGTGCTGCTCGAGGCCGGACAGCTCAGGGCCGAGGGACCGCTGGGCGCAACCTTGGCGCGTCTGGATCTGCCGATCCGCCTGGGCGAGGACGCCGGGGTGGTGCTGGAAGGGCGCATCGCCGAGCGCGACATGCACTGGCAACTGGCGCGGGTGGCCACTCCGGCTGGCGCCCTGTGGGTGCGCGACGGCGGCCAGGCCATCGGTCAGGCGGCGCGCATCCGCATCCTGGCGCGCGACGTCAGCGTTGCACGCGTACTGCAGCACAGCAGTATCCTCAACACGCTGCCGGCGCAGGTGTGTGAAATCGCCAGTGACAGCCACCCGGCCCTGACGCTGCTGCGCCTGCGCGTCGGCCAGGCCGAAGTGCTGGCGCGCCTGACCCGGCGCTCCGCCGATGAGCTCGCGCTCGCTGCCGGAAACACCGTGTGGGTCCAGATCAAGGCGGTGGCGGTGCTGTGACCATGCGATAGGTCTCCGGGCTGTGGACAGCGCCAGCGGTATCACGCCGGAAGTGCAGTCTGCGCAGGACGTGGATCATCGCCCGGGAATACTTGGTGCAACTGGCCGCAACCTGCCAACCGGCGGGAAGATGCCCGACAAACATGCGGATCATCGTCGTGCCGTGCCCTTGTCCACGCAGCTCCGGCAGGACGGCGCACAGGTCGATATAGATCAGGTCTTGCCGTGACGGGCTGGCAGCGCAGTGCAGGGCGCGAACAAAGCCGATCGGCTCGCCGTCCGACTGGAAGATCAGCAACTCAGCACGCTCACGGCGCTTGCTGATCCAGTCCGGCAGTCCGATCACGTCAAGCAGCAACTGGCCGAGCAGCATCCGGTACCCAAGCGCGCTGAGGAGGCGATCCGTGAAATTTCCGTCGATGGCACCCTGATGCACCAACGTGAACACCAGCGGAATATCCCGCAGGCGCGCACGATGGAATCCATGCTGGAGGCGCCTCGACGACCAGTGATGCCACGTTGCTGCAGAAGCTGTACGCATGGACCAAAAGGGTATGCAGACCCTTGCATGACGGCAAGAAATTCGGCATCGGCAAGTGTAACAAGAGGTTGCGCCCGGCACGCCCAGGGCCGCGCGCCGCCTTCAGGCGCCGGCGAGCGCCTGTTCCGCGACGGCCCCCAGACTGCCGAACAGGCGGTCGGGCCTGGCCTCGCTGATCGGCACACCGGCGTTGTAGCCGTAGTCGACCGCCCAGGCGCTCACGCCGGCATTGCGCGCTGCGGCCACGTCGATGGACGAATCGCCGACATGCGCCGTGCGCGCAGGAACAACGCCGAACACCTGCATCACGTGGGTCAGCACGCTGGCGTGCGGCTTGCGCTGCGGCAGCGTGTCGCCGCCGATCAGCAGTTCCAGGTGGCGATCCAGACCGGTGGCGGCCAGCACACGTTGCGCATGGCGGGTCTCTTTGTTGGTGACACAGGCCACCCGCACCCCGGCGGCGCGCAGCCGTGCCAGCGCCATCACGGCACCCGGATAGGCGACGCCGGTCGTGCCCGAGGTGTCGATATAGTGGCGATCGACTTCTGCCAGCAGGCGCTCGAACGGCAGCTGCGCCGCCAGTCCAGGCTGCTCCTGCAGCACCTGGACGTGCAGGCGGCTAACCAGCGAATGCAGCCCGGCGCCGACCAGATGCAGGATGGTGTCGAAGGGACGTCGAGCCACCCCACAGCTCTCCAGGCCGCGGTTGACGGCCTCGACGATCTCGCTCGCGGTGTCGACCAGCGTGCCGTCCAGGTCGAAACACAGCAATGCGTAAGTCTGCCCGCCGGCATTCGGATTTTCAGCCACTGTTGCGAAGTCCTGCTGCGACGCCATTGATCGACAGGTGGATGCCGCGCCGCACGCGCTCGTCGGTTTCACCCTGGCGATGGCGACGCAGCAGCTCGACTTGCAGATGGTTGAGCGGGTTCATGTAGGGCAGGCGGTTGCGCACTGCCTGCGCGAGTCCTGGATTGCCGGCCAGCAGTTCGGTCTCGCCGTTGATGGTGAGCAGCGCATCGCGGGTCCGCCGCCACTCCGTCTGGATGGTGTCGAAGATGCGCGCGCGCAGTTCCGCATCGGGCACCAGCTCGGCATAGCGCGAGGCGATCGCCAGATCGGTCTTGGCCAGGATCATGTCCATGTTGGACAGCTGGCTGCGGAAGAACGGCCACACGGCATGCATGCGCTGCAGACGCGGCAGGCCCTGCGGATTCTCCTTCAGCCACTGCTCGATGGCGCTGCCGAAGCCGTACCAGCCTGGCAGCATGAGTCGGCACTGTGCCCACGAGAACACCCAGGGGATGGCACGCAGATCCTCGATGCGTTCCGAGGGCTTGCGCGAGGCCGGCCGGCTGCCGATGTTGAGATGGGCAATCTCGGAAATCGGCGTCGAAGCCCAGAAATACTGCGTAAAGCCCGGCGTTTCGTAGACCAGGCCGCGGTAGGCCTGGAAGGCCAGCTCGGAAATGCGCTCGAGCTCCGCATGGAAACCCTCCGCAATTTCGATGTGCCCTTCGTTGTCCAGCAGCGTGGCTTCCAGGGTGGCTGCCGCCAGGGTCTCCAGATTGCGTCGGCCGACTTCGGGTTTGCCGTACTTGGCGGCGATCACTTCGCCCTGCTCGGTGATGCGGATCTGACCCGACACGGCGCCTGCGGGCTGCGCCAGGATGGCCTGGTACGACGGACCGCCGCCACGGCCGACCGAACCGCCGCGGCCATGGAACAGTCGCATGCGCACGCCATGGCGCGAAAACACCCGGGCCAGCACGACTTCGGCCTTGTAGACCTCCCAGCCGGAGGTGAGGAAGCCGCCGTCCTTGTTGGAATCGGAGTAGCCCAGCATCACCTCCTGCTCGTCACCGCGCGAACGCAGCATGGCGCGCCAGAACGGAATCGCCAGCAGCGCCGCCATGGTGTCGCCGGAACACCGCAGGTCACCGATGGTCTCGAACAGCGGAATGATGTTCATGGCCAGCTGCGGCCGCTCGCCAGTGACCAGCAGACCGGCTTCCTTGAGCAGCACGGCCACTTCCAGCAGATCCGAGACGCCGTCGGTCTTGGAGATGATGCAATTGGGCAAGGAGGCATCGCCATAGCGCTCCTTGAGCTTGCGCGCCGCGAAAAAAATCTCCAGCTCGCCCTGCGCTTCTTCCGAATAGGCAATCCACGGCGAGTGCAGCGGCCGCGGCGTGGCCAGTTCGGCGACCAGCAAGGCGATCCTGGCGGGCTCGTCGAGCGCGCCATAGTCCGCACACGCGCCGGCCTTGTCCAGCAGTTCGGCCACCGTGCGTTCGTGCACGTCGGAGTTCTGGCGCAGGTCGATCGGCGCCAGATGGAAGCCGAACACCTGCACGGCGCGGATCAGGCGGCGCAGCCGGCCGCGCGCCAGCCGCTGCGAACCGTTGGCGGTCAGTGAATCCGCCAGCACCTGCAGGTCGGCGCGCAGCTCGCTGCTGGCCGCGTAGGGTTCCGCCACGCCGACCGCCTCGCGCAGCGCCGCGTGCTGGTCAAGGTGCTGGCTGGTCGCCGCCAGCCTGGCGTAGACGCCGGTCAGCGCGCGCCGATAGGGTTCGTCGGCACGGTGCGGCGAATCGTCGGGCGAGCGCGCCGCCAGCAGCCGCAGTTCAGGCGCGACCTCGACCAGCAACTGGGACAGCGGCAGTTCGCCGCCCAGTTCGTGCAGTTCGTCGAGGTAGAAATCCAGCGCGGCGGTGGACTGCAGGCGCATCGCCTCGGCCAGCACGGACGCGGTGACGAAGGGATTGCCGTCGCGGTCGCCGCCGATCCAGGCGCCGATGCGGAAAAAGGGCGGCAGCGCCCAGTCGCGCCCGGGATGACGCGCATGCAGGAGATCCTCGAACTGGCAATACAGCCGCGGCAGTTCAGTGAAAAAGGTCTCGCGGTAGTAGGAAATGCCGTTGCCGACCTCGTCGATCACCTTGAGCCGCTCAGGCCGCAGCATGCGCGTCTGCCACAGCGTGAGGATGGCGTCCTTGAGCGCGTCTTCGGTGGCGAGCAGTTCATCCGGGGTCAGCGCCACGCGGTCACGCTGTTCGAGCAGCGCCGCCACCTTCTGCTGCAGGCCGAGAATGCTCTTGCGCTGCACTTCAGTAGGGTGCGCGGTCAGCACCGGGCTGACCTGCGCCACCTGCAGGGTCTTGTCCAGCGCGGCCGCAGTCACGCCCACCTGCGCCAGCCGGTCCAGGGTGTGTGACAGGCTGCCGGGACCGGCGGCGGCGCCACGGCGGGCCTGGCTGCGGCTGTTGCGGATGTGGTGCTGGTCCTCGGCGATGTTGGCGAGATGCAGGAAATACGAAAAGGCACGCACCACGGCATTGCCATGGTCGCGCGACAGGCCGCCGGCCAGCGCCGCTTCCATTTCGGCAGCCGCGGTCGGATCCTGGCTGCGCGTGAAGCGGATGGCGCGCTGGCGCACCTGTTCGATGAGCTGGAAGACCTCCTCGCCCTCGCGCTCGCGCACCGTGTCACCGAGCAGACGTCCCAGCAGCCGGATATCTTCCCGCAGCGCAGCGTCGTCGACGGAAGCATGACTTTCTGAGACATCGGTCAGCGGAACACTGGACATGGCAGGATCACCGTAGGCAGGAGGTCAGGGGACGCGGGGCCGCGCATGACAGGATTGTGTCTGAAAATCGTCCTCATGTGCGCATGCAGCATGGATGAATCTGGCATGTAACCGGCCTGGACCGGTGCGCTGCCGGACGGCACACTGCTGGCGTCCCGATGCCAGGCCCTGAATGATGTCCAGCCCTTCCTCCACCCCCGCCCTGCTGGTAGTGCCTGCCGGCACCGTGTTGTTCGACGATGGCAAGCCCTGCCGCGGGCTGCCGCAGATCGAGCGCGGCCGGGTCAAGGTGTTCAAGACCTTTGCGAACGGGCGCGAACTGCTGCTCTACCACATCGAACCGGGCGACAGCTGCGTGGTCAGCCTGTCCTGCCTGTTCACGGGCGAGCACTACAACGCGCGCGCGGTCGCCGAAACCGAGGTCGCGCTGCGCATCCTGCCCCTGCTGGCAGTGTCGTCACGGCTGGCCGAACCCGCCTTCCGCGACGCGCTGATCGCCCAGTTCGCCCATCGCATCAGCGAACTCATGGCGCTGGTCGACGCCGTCGTGACGCACCGGCTCGACCAGCGGCTGGCGACCCTGCTGCTGCAGCACGGCACGGCGTGCCCCCTGACCCACCAGCAGCTGGCCGACCGTCTCGGCACCGTGCGCGAGATCGTGAGCCGGCTGATGCGCCGCTTCCAGGACGAAGGCTGGGTCGCCGGCGAACGCGGCCTGGTGCGTATCCTCGATCCCGAGGCCTTGCGCCGCTTCGGTGACCTGGGTCACTGACAGGCGCGCCGCACGGCGGTCAAATACAGGCAAGGCATGTGCCTGTAAAATCTGGAGAGCT
>JAGWIJ010000184.1 GCA_028873535.1 Pseudomonadota bacterium | reverse complement strand
GCGGCGGCAGCGCGGTCGGGTCCGCCGCCCCTTGCGATCGAGGCTGCCGAGGACGTGCCGGCGGCCGGGGGGATGCCTGGATGCACGGCGTGATGGGTGAGCTGCGTTCGATGCGCGTGATGATCGAGGACCAGATGGGCGCGCTGGCGTTCGGTGATGCCGGCCGCATGGCGCCCGGCAAGGCGCGTGCCGTGCGCCTGCTGTCGGCGGCCGGCTTCAGCGCGGCACTGATCCGCAAGATCACCGCGCGCCTGCCTGACACCATCGACGAGACGCAGGCGCTGGCCTTCGTGCGTGCAGCCCTGCGCAACAACCTGGATGTCGCTGCCAGCGAGGCCGAGCTGCTCGACCAGGGCGGCGTGTTCGCGCTGGTCGGTCCGACCGGTGCCGGCAAGACCACCACCGTCGCCAAGCTGGCCGCACGCTTCGTGGTGCGGCATGGCGCGGAAAATCTGGCCCTGCTCACCACGGACGGCTATCGTATCGGTGGTCAGGAGCAATTGCGGATCTACGGCAGGATCCTGGGGGTGGCCGTGCATGCTGTGAAGGACGCGGAAGATCTGCGGCGCACGCTCGGCGAGCTGCGCAATCGCAAGCTGGTGCTCATCGATACCGTCGGCCTGTCGCAACGCGACCGCCTGGTGGCCGAGCAGCACCGGATGTTCGCGGATTGCGGCGCACAGGTGAAGCGCCTGCTGCTGCTCAACGCCACCTGCCATGGCGACACCCTGGGGGATGTGGTGCGTGCCTATCGCGGCGACGGCCTGGCCGGTTGCATCCTCACCAAACTCGACGAAGCCGCTGCACCGGGAGCCGCGCTCGACACGGCGATCCGCCAGCGTCTCAAGGTGTTCTATGCGGCCGACGGCCAGCGCGTGCCGGAAGACCTGCACCTGCCGGTGGCCGCCAAGCTGGTGGATCGCGCGCTCGACGGCGTGGCGGCGTCCGCACAGGCGGCGCCCGGCGAGCAGGATTTCCCGTTCGAGCTGCCGCCGGTGCATCTGTCGGCGCCGGGCCGCGAACTCATGGCTGCCAGCGAGGTGCTGCATGGCTGATGCCTTCCGCGATCAGGCCGATGGCCTGCGCCGCCTGCTGTCCAGCGTGCCACTGCAGTTCATCACGCTGACGTCGGCGCAGCCCGAGCCCGGGCGTCCGTGGGCGGTGCTCAACCTGGCCGCCGCCCTGCGTCTGGCAGGCGTGGGCGTGCTGGTGGTGGATGCCGCAGCCGGCGCTCCCGGCGGCCTGACCTCGGCGCGTGGTGGCGGACACGAACTGGCCGACGTGCTGGCCGGGCGCTGTGCACTCGAAGCGGCCATCCTGCCGGGACCCGACGCCATCCCGGTGCTGCCGGCCCGGACCGGCGTCGCCGGCCTGGCGGGCGAGGGCGCGGCAGCGCGCCATCTGGCCGATCGCCTGCACGCCTTGCCGGGCGGCATCGAGGTGCTGCTGATCAACCTGCCCGCTGGCGAAAGCGGTGCCCAGTTCAGCGCGGCGCTGCTCAAGCACGAGGTGGTGGTGACCGCCTCGCCGCAACGCGAGTCGGTGACCGGGGCCTACCGCCTGCTACGTCAGCTGGCGCGCGAGGGCGGCAAACGCCAGTTCCGCCTGCTGGTGACCGGTGCCGCACATGCCCACGAAGCCGCGCGCGTGCATCGCACGCTCGCCCAGGCCATGCAGCGCTGGAACGGCGCGCGCCTGGATCTGCTCGGTGTCATGCCCGCCGATCCGCATCTGCGCCTGGCGGCCAGCCAGGGGCGCGTGCTGGTGGCGAGCGAGCCAGCCGCCGCCGCGGCATCGAATTTCAGGCGCATGGCGGACAGCCTGATCCGCTGGCGCAGCCATGCCCAGGCGCGCGAACGCGCGTCGGCACCCCTGTTCAGCTGGGCCGATGCAGTCGGTCTGGCCACTCCCAAGATGCGAGGCTGATACCCAATGTACAAGGCGAATGGAAAGGTCGACCAGGAAGCCATCCTGAAAGAGCACGCGCCGCTGGTCCGTCGCATCGCGCACCACATGATCGCCAAGCTGCCGCCCTCGGTCGACATCGAGGACCTGGTCCAGGCCGGGATGATCGGCCTGCTCGACGCGATCAACCGCTACGAGGAGGAGCAGGGCGCCCAGTTCTCGACCTACGCGGCGCAGCGCATCCGCGGCGCCATGCTCGACGAGCTGCGCGAAAACGACTGGCTGCCGCGCGGCCAGCGCAAGAACATGCGCAAGGTCGAGGAGGCGATCAATGTGCTGCAGCAGCGCCTGGCGCGACCACCCAAGGAAACCGAATTGGCGACGCATATGGGCATCAGCCTGCAGGATTTCCAGCAGCTGCTGCAGGATGCGCGCGGCTACCAGCTGATCCACTTCGAGGACTTCAATGATGACGATGACGACCATTTCCTTGACCGCAACTGCCCCGATACCGGCAACGATCCGCTCGGTGCGCTGCTCGACGACGATCTGCGCAGCAACCTGATCCGCGCCATCGGCAACCTGCCGGAACGCGAGAAGGTACTGATGGGCCTGTACTACGAGCAGGAGCTCAACCTGCGCGAGATCGGCGCCGTGCTGGGAGTGAGCGAATCACGCGTGTGCCAGCTGCACAGCCAGGCCGTGGCGCGCCTGCGCGCCACCCTGCGCGAACGCGCCTGGACGTCGGTGGAGAACTGAGGGCGCACGGCCGGCGCGCGCCGGCCGCGAACAGCGGTGCGCAGGACAGCATCGAAGGGCAGGGCGGACCAGTGCGGTCGGCAGCTGCCCTTCGGCATTTCAAACCGTGGCGCTGACCCGGTCCAGGTGAGGGCCTGCGCAGGTTTTCGGCTATGGTCCGGTGAAGGCGTGCAAGGCCTGGTGTTCAGGCCGAGCCGAAGCTGCGGCCGCGTGTGCCAGCATTGCCCTGGCCGTCACGGCCGTAGAGCTGCCGTGTCGGACTGACCGGCTCGATGCGTGCCAGCGACAGCCGCACCTGCTTGAGGTGCTGGTCGATCAGGACGCCATTGGTGCGATTGAGCTCGGCGGCCTCGCGCAGCAGCAGCCACAGCTGGCCCTGATCGGCGCCGGCAGGCGCCAGACCCATGCGCGAGCGCTGCTGCGCGTCACGCAGCAGGGCGGCGAATGCCGGGCTTGCCGACTGCTCCAGGCGCTGGGCACACGCCAGTTTGCGATCGGCCAGCACGGCCAGATCGTCGGTACGATTCTCGGTCA
>JAGWIJ010000081.1 GCA_028873535.1 Pseudomonadota bacterium | reverse complement strand
GGCATTCGCCGCCGGGCGCTGACCGGACTCAAGCATAGGCTTCTGACGTCCTGTTCGAATCGATTGTCTGGCTGGTCCATGTGCTCGCAGCCGCGGGTGTGATCGGCCTGGTTCTGCTGCAGCACGGCAAAGGCGCCGACGTCGGCGCCGCCTTTGGCAGCGGGTCGGCGGGCAGCCTGTTCGGCTCCAGCGGTGCGGCCAACTTCCTGAGCCGCACCACCGCCATGCTGGCCACCGTTTTCTTCCTCACCAGCCTGACCCTGACCTGGATCGGCGGTCATCAGGCGCGTGGAGGCAGCGTGATGCAGAACGCCGGAGCCGTGGCTCCGGTGCAGGCACCCGCGCCTGTCCCGGCATTGCCGGCAGCAGGCAGCGAGAAGTCGCAGGCGATTCCGGTGGCCCCTGCGGGTGGCGGCGCGGCGCCGGCGGGAGCGCCTGCCAAGCAATGATATTCCGGTGTCAGGCTCCAGGCGGAGGCTGACATGGCAACGAAATGCCGCTGTGGTGAAATTGGTAGACACGCCGTCTTGAGGGGGCGGTGGCGAAAGCCGTAGCAGTTCGAGTCTGCTCAGCGGCACCATCTTGCGGAGGCACGCCAGCGATCCTGGCGGGCTTCCAGAACAACATTCAGGCGAACCGTCCCAGCGGCGGATCGCGCCGGGTCCTGCCAAGCGGGAGCCCGGTCCGGGGCAGACCCGGCCAGCGGAACTGAGCCATGTTGCAAAACTATTTTCCGGTCCTGCTGTTCATCATCGTCGGCGTGCTGGTGGGAGTCGGCCCCATCGCCATCGGCTGGTTCCTCGGTCCGCATCGTCCCGACCAGCAGAAGAACTCCCCCTACGAGTGTGGCTTCGAGGCCTTCGAGGACGCGCGCATGAAGTTCGACGTGCGCTACTACCTCGTCGCCATCCTGTTCATTCTGTTCGATCTCGAGATCGCCTTCCTGTTTCCCTGGGCGGTGGTGCTGCGCGAGATCGGACTGCCTGGTTTTGTCGCTATGCTGGTCTTCCTTGGCATTCTGGTGGTTGGCTTCATCTATGAATGGATGAAGGGCGCCCTCGAGTGGGAGTGAAGGAGTACCGCACCGGCGATCGCTGACTGGAGACACTATGTCGATCGAAGGGGTGTTGAGCGAAGGCTTCGTGACTGCGAAGCTCGATTCGGTGATCAACTGGACCCGCACCGGTTCGCTGTGGCCGATGACCTTCGGCCTGGCCTGCTGTGCTGTTGAAATGATGCAGGCGGGCGCTGCCCGCTATGACCTGGACCGTTTCGGAATCGTGTTCCGTCCGAGTCCGCGCCAGTCCGATCTCATGATCGTGGCCGGCACGCTGTGCAACAAGATGGCGCCTGCGCTGCGCAAGGTCTACGACCAGATGGCCGAGCCGCGCTGGGTGATCTCGATGGGCAGCTGCGCCAATGGCGGCGGCTACTATCACTACTCCTATTCCGTGGTGCGCGGCTGCGACCGCATCGTGCCGGTCGACGTCTACGTGCCGGGGTGTCCGCCGACGGCGGAGGCGCTGCTCTACGGCATCATCCAGCTGCAGAAGAAGATCCGCCGCACCAATACCATCGCACGGGCGGCTTGATCATGGCGGCCCTCGAAAACACCCCCCTCGCCGTCCTCGGCGAGGCACTCCCCGGTGTGTCCTTCGTTCTCACCGAGCAGCACGGCGAGCTCACCCTCAAGGTGCCGGCCGCCGCGTGGCCGCAGGCGGCTCTGGCCCTGCGCGACCTCGATGCGCTGCACTACGAGCAGTTGAGCGACCTGTGCGCAGTTGACTATTCCGAGTACGCCGGCACCGGCGTCGAGGGGCCTCGCTACGTGGTGGTGGTGCACCTGCTGTCGGTGCTCCACAACCGGCGCCTGCGGGTCAAGATCGCGTGTCCCGACGACGACTTCCCGATGGTCGATTCGGCGATCGGCGTGTGGCCGGTGGCCAACTGGTTCGAGCGCGAGGCTTTCGACGTCATGGGCGTGGTGTTCTCCGGCCATCCGGACCTGCGGCGCCTGCTCACCGACTACGGTTTCGTGGGACATCCCTTCCGCAAGGACTTCCCGGTCGCGGGCCACGTCGAGATGCGCTACGACCCCGAGCAGCAGCGCGTGATCTACCAGCCCATCACCATCGAACCGCGCAACAACGTTCCACGCATCGTGCGCGAGGAACACTACGGCGACACCGGGAACTGAGACGCGAGCCATGGCAGAAATCCGCAACTACACGATGAACTTCGGGCCGCAGCATCCGGCGGCTCACGGCGTGCTGCGCCTGGTGCTGGAGCTCGACGGCGAGGTCATCGAGCGTGCCGATCCGCATATCGGCCTGCTCCACCGCGGCACCGAGAAGCTCGCCGAACAGCGCACCTACCTGCAGTCGGTGCCGTACATGGACCGTCTCGATTACGTGTCGATGATGTGCAACGAGCACGGCTACGTGCTGGCCATCGAAAAGCTGCTGGGCGTCGATGTACCGCTGCGCGCGCAGTACATCCGCGTGATGTTCGACGAGATCACGCGCCTGCTCAACCACCTGCTGTGGCTGGGCGCGCACGGGCTCGACGTCGGCGCGATGACCATCTTCCTGTACTGCTTCCGCGAGCGCGAGGACCTGATGGACGCCTACGAGGCGGTGTCGGGGGCGCGTCTGCACGCGGCCTACTACCGTCCGGGCGGCGTCTACCGCGATCTGCCGGAAGTGATGCCGAAGCACCTGCAGTTCCGCAAGGGCACCGAAGGCAAGCTCGACGCGCTCAACGCCGCGCGCCAGGGTTCGCTGCTCGACTTCATCGAGGACTTCACGCGCCGCTTCCCGGGCTACGTCGACGACTACGAGACCCTGCTCACCGACAACCGCATCTGGAAGCAGCGCACCGTCGGCATCGGTGTGGTGACGCCGGAGCGCGCGCTGGCGCTGGGATTCACGGGTCCGATGCTGCGCGGCTCGGGCATCGAGTGGGATCTGCGCCGCAAGCAGCCTTACGAGGTCTATTCCGAACTGGATTTCCAGGTCCCGGTGGGCGTCAATGGCGACTGCTATGACCGCTACCTGTGCCGCATCGAGGAGATGCGCCAGTCCAACCACATCATCGCCCAGTGCGTGGCCTGGCTGCGCGCCAATCCGGGGCCGGTGATCAGCGCCAACCACAAGGTGGCCCCGCCCGATCGCGAGTCGATGAAGGGCAACATGGAAGAGCTGATCCACCACTTCAAGCTGTTCACCGAGGGCTTCCACGTGCCGCCGGGCGAGGCCTATGCCGCCATCGAAGCGCCCAAGGGCGAGTTCGGCATCTACCTCGTGTCGGATGGCTCCAACAAACCGTACCGTCTCAAGATCCGCGCGCCGGGCTTTGCCCATCTGGCCGGGCTCGACGAGATGTCGCGCGGCCACATGATCGCCGACGTGGTGGCCATCATCGGTACGCAGGATATCGTTTTCGGGGAAATCGACCGCTGACATGCTGAGCGAACACGCAAAGAGTCTCATCGACCACGAGGTCGCCAAGTATCCCGCCGACCGCAGGCAGTCCGCGGTGATCGCGGCCCTTGCCATCGTGCAGGACGAGAACGGCTGGCTTTCCAGGGAGCTCATGGAGGCCGTTGCCAACCATCTCGGCATGGCACCCATTGCGGTGTTCGAGGTGGCCTCGTTCTACGAGATGTTCAATCTCAAGCCGATGGGGCGCCACAAGCTGACGGTGTGCACGAACCTGCCGTGCATGCTCTCCGGAGCACTGGATGCGGCCGAGCACCTCAAGCACAAGCTCGGCATCGGCTTCAACGAGGTCACGCCCGACGGGCGCTTCGGCCTGCGCGAGGGCCAGTGCTTCGGTGCCTGCGGCGATGCCCCGGTGCTGCTCGTCAACAACACCAGGATGCACTGCAAGATGAGCCACGCCGACCTGGACAAGCTGCTGGAGGACCTGGAATGAGCAAGCAGGCGATCATGGCCGGACTCGACGGCGAACGCACCTGGCGCCTTGCCGATTACGTGGCGCGCGGCGGCTACGAGGCCTTGCGCAAGGTTCTCACCCGGCCGATGTCCCCTGACGAGGTGATCGCCGAGGTCAAGCTGTCGGGCCTGCGCGGCCGCGGCGGCGCGGGCTTCCCGACCGGCATCAAGTGGGGCTTCATGCCCAGGAACTACAGCGGTGACAAGTACGTCGTGTGCAACTCCGACGAAGGCGAGCCGGGCACCTTCAAGGACCGCGACATCCTGCGCTGGAATCCGCACGCACTGATCGAAGGCATGATCATCGCGGGTTACGCCATGGGTGCCAGGGCCGGCTACAACTACATCCACGGCGAGATCTGGGAAGTCTACAAGCGCTGCGAGGAGGCGATCGACGAGGCGCGCGCTGCCGGCTTCCTGGGCGACAACATCCTGGGCAGCGGCTTCGGCTTCCAGCTCTACAATTCGCACGGCTACGGCGCCTACATCTGCGGCGAAGAGACGGCGCTGCTCGAGTCGCTCGAGGGCAAGAAGGGGCAGCCGCGCTTCAAGCCGCCGTTCCCCGCCAGCTACGGCCTGTACGGCAAGCCCACCACCATCAACAACACCGAGACATTCGCCTCGGTGCCCTACATCATCCGCGAGGGCGGGCAGAACTTCCTCGAGATCGGCCGTCCCAACAACGGCGGTTGCAAGCTGTTCTCGGTCTCGGGGCACGTCGAGCGCCCCGGCAACTTCGAAGTGCCGCTGGGAACGTCGTTCGCGGCGCTGCTCGAGATGGCGGGGGGCATGCGTGGCGGCCGCAAGCTCAAGGCGGTGATCCCGGGCGGTTCGTCGGCGCCGGTGGTGCCGGGCGACATCATGATGCAGACCGACATGGACTACGACTCGATCGCCAAGGTCGGCTCGATGCTGGGCTCGGGCGCAGTCATCGTGATGGACGACAGCGTGTGCATGGTGCGCGCGCTGGAGCGCCTGTCGTATTTCTACCACGAGGAGTCCTGCGGCCAGTGCACGCCGTGTCGTGAAGGCACCGGCTGGATGTACCGCGTGATCCATCGCATCGAGCACGGGCTGGGCCGTCCCGAGGACCTCGACCTGCTGCTCAACGTCGCGGACAACATCGCCGGCCGCACCATCTGCGCGCTCGGCGATGCCGCAGCGCTGCCGGTCAAGAGCTTCATCACCCATTTCCGTGCCGAGTTCGAGCATCACATCGAACACAAGCGCTGCCTGGTCGGCGGCCCGGGGCACACCCACCAGGCGAAGGCGGCTTGAAGCCATGGCATTGCTGAACATCGAAATCGACGGCAAGGCGACCCAGGTCGAACCGGGTCGCACCATCATGGACGCCGCGCGCAAGCTCAACGTGGCGATCCCCCATTTCTGCTACCACAGCAAGCTTTCGATCGCGGCCAACTGCCGCATGTGCCTGGTGCAGGTCGAGAAGGCGCCCAAGCCGCTGCCGGCCTGCGCCACGCCGGTCACCGAGGGCATGAAGGTCCAGACCCACTCCGACTTCGCCGTCACGGCGCAGAAAGGCGTGATGGAATTCCTGCTGATCAACCATCCGCTCGACTGTCCGATCTGCGACCAGGGCGGTGAGTGCCAGCTGCAGGACCTTGCGGTGGGCTACGGCGCCGGCGCCTCGCGCTTCGCCGAAGACAAGCGCGTGGTCTCCAACAAGGACCTCGGGCCGCTGATCTCCACCGACATGACGCGCTGCATCCACTGCACGCGCTGCGTGCGCTTTGGCGAGGAGATCGCGGGCGTGATGGAGCTCGGCATGGGCGGCCGCGGCGAGCATTCCGAGATCATGGCCTTCATGGGCCGCACCGTGGATTCGGAAGTGTCGGGCAATGCCATCGACCTGTGCCCGGTCGGCGCGCTGACCAGCAAGCCCTTCCGCTATTCGGCGCGCAGCTGGGAGCTGCGGCGCACGCGTTCGGTGAGTCCGCACGACGGGCTCGGCACCAATCTCGTGCTGCAGTCCAAGGACAACGAGGTGCTGCGCGCGCTGCCGGCGACCAACGAAGACATCAACGAATGCTGGGCCTCCGACAAGGACCGCTTCGGCTACGAAGGCCTGGTGGCTGCCGACCGTGCGCGTCAGCCGCAGATCCGGCGCAACGGCCAGTGGCAGACGGTGGGCTGGCAGGAAGCCCTGCAATTCGCCGCCCAGGGCCTGCGCAACGCGCTTGCTGACGGCGGCCCCGACGCCATCGCGGCGCTCGCCAGCCCGCACCAGTCGATCGAGGAACTGTTCGCGTTGCAGGCGCTGGTGCGCGCGCTGGGCAGCGGCAACGTCGACCACCGCCTGCGCCAGACCGACTTCCGTCTCGATGGCGTGGCCCAGGGCGCGCCCTGGCTCGGCATGCCGATCCGCGAGCTGTCCACGCTGAATGCCGCACTGGTGGTGGGCAGCACCTTGCGCCAGGATCACCCGCTGATCGCCGTGCGCTTGCGCCAGGCCGTGCGCAAGGGCGCGCGCCTGCATCTGGTGAACGTGGCCGACGACGATCTCGCCATGCGCCGCGGGGCCTCGCTGTTCGATCGGCCCGCCGCGCTGCCGGAGCGCCTGGCCGAAGTGCTGGTGGCGCTGGCGCAGTTGCGCGGCGTCACGCCCGCCGCCGTCTTCGGTCTGGCCGACGTGACTGCCGGCGCCGACGCCCAGGCGATCGCCGCCAGCCTGGCGCGCGGACCACAGGCTGCCGTGCTGCTCGGCAACCTCGCCCAGCATCACCCCGACTATGCGCGCCTGCATCTGCTGGCGCAGGAAATCGCGCGTCTGGCGCGCGCACGCTTCGGCGTGCTCGGCGAGGCTGCCGACAGTGTCGGCGCCTGGCTGGCCGGCGCCGTGCCTTTCCAGGGGCCGTTCGCCGCCGCCGCCAGACATGGTGCCAACGCTGGCGAGCTGCTGTCGCGCGCCCACAAGGCCACGCTGCTGCTCGGCTGCGAGCCCGATCTCGACGCCGCCGACGGTGCTGCTGCGCGCGCCGCACTGGCGCAATCCGGCTGCGTGATCGCGCTCACCGCCTTCGAAGGACGCGTGCGCGACTACGCCCACGTGATCCTGCCGATCGCGCCGTTCAGCGAAACTGCCGGCAGCTTCGTGAGCACCGAAGGCCGGCTGCAGTCCTTCACGCCCGCCGTCAAGCCGCTGGCCGAGGCGCGGCCGGCCTGGAAGGTGCTGCGCGTGCTCGGCAACCTGCTTGAGCTGCCCGGCTTCGACTGGGAAGACATCGCCGCGGTGCGCGCAGCGCTGTCGCCGCGTCTCGCCGAACAGGCGCGCGAGGCCGTGTTCAACATCATCGAAGCCGACGAGGCCGACGCCTTGTTCGGCAAGCGCAACGCGACGCCGGCCGCCGCCGGCGCCTTCGAGCGCCTGGGTGAGTTCCCGATCTACCGTGCCGACCCGCTGGTGCGCCGCGCGCCGTCCCTGCAGGCGCGCAGCGAAAACCGCGCGGTGCATGCCAGTGTCCATCCCGCCGTGCTGGCGTCGCTCGGTGTTGCCGAGGGTACCAGCGTGCGCGTGAACGCGACTGCCGGCAGCATCACGCTGCCGCTGCGCGCCGACGCCGGCCTGCCGGCTGGCGTGGTGCGCATCCCGGCGGCATGCGACGAGACCGTGGCTGCCGGCGCGCTGTCCGGCACCGTCCAACTGGAGCGTCTGGCATGAGCCCGCACCGCAAGCCGATGATCATCATCCTGGAGGTCGTTCGTGGCTGAGCTGCAATCCCTGTTGGGCCCGCTGTGGCCGCTGGTCTGGGCACTGGTGCGCATCGTCGCGATCGTGCTGCCGATGCTGGGCGCCGTGGCCTACCTCACGCTGGCCGAGCGCAAGGTGATCGGCTACATGCAGGTGCGTGTCGGCCCCAACCGGGTCGGACCGTATGGCCTGCTGCAGCCGATCGCCGACGCGTTCAAGCTGATGTTCAAGGAGATCATCGTTCCCAGCGACGCCAACAGTCTGCTGTTCGTGGTGGCGCCGGTGCTGATCATCATGCCGGCCATGGCGGCCTGGGCGGTGGTGCCGTTCAGCGCCAATCTGGTGCTGGCCAACGTCGACGCGGGCCTGCTCTACATCATGGCCATCACCTCGATGGGCGTGTACGGCGTGGTGGTGGCGGGCTGGGCGTCCAACTCCAAGTACGCCTTCCTGGGCGCGATGCGCTCGGCGGCGCAGATCGTGGCCTACGAGATCGCGATGGGTTTCGCGCTGGTCGGCGTGCTGGTGATGTCGCACAGCCTGAACCTGGTGCAGATCGTGCAGCAGCAGGATGGCGCGCTGGGCGTCTTCCAGTGGAACTGGCTGCCGCTGTTCCCGTTGTTCATGGTGTACCTGATCTCCGGCGTGGCCGAGACCAACCGCGCGCCTTTCGACGTCGCCGAAGGCGAGTCCGAAATCGTCGCGGGCTTCCACGTCGAGTATTCGGGCATGACCTTCGCGGTGTTCTTCCTGGCCGAGTACGCCAACATGATCCTGGTGGCGGCACTCACCTCGGTGATGTTCCTGGGGGGCTGGCTGTCGCCGATCCCCGGGCACCTGCTGCCGGACGGCATGATCTGGCTGCTCGCCAAGATGGGCTTCGTGCTGTTCCTGTTCCTGTGGTTCCGAGCCACCTTCCCGCGCTACCGCTATGACCAGATCATGCGCCTGGGCTGGAAGGTCTTCATCCCGGTCAGCCTGGTCTGGCTGGTCGTGGTCGCCACGCTGATGCAGGAGCCCCTGCGCCAGCTGCCGATCATCAACCTCTGGTTCCACTGAGGCGCATCCCATGGGAGCAATCAAGGAATTCATCGGCAGCCTGATGCTGACGGAGCTGCTCAAGGGCATGGCCCTGACCGGCAAGCACTTCTTCGCGCGCAAGATCACCATCATGTACCCGGAGGAGAAGACGCCGCAGTCGCATCGCTTCCGCGGTCTGCATGCCCTGCGCCGCTATCCCAACGGCGAGGAGCGCTGCATCGCGTGCAAGCTGTGCGAAGCGGTGTGCCCGGCGCTGGCGATCACCATCGAATCCGAGCAGCGCGATGACGGCTCGCGCCGCACGACGCGCTACGACATCGACCTGACCAAGTGCATCTTCTGCGGATTCTGCGAGGAATCCTGCCCGGTCGACTCGATCGTCGAGACCCGCGTGTTCGAGTACCACGGCGAAAAGCGGGGCGACCTCTACTACACCAAGCCGATGCTGCTCGCCGTGGGCGACCGGCACGAGGCGCAGATCGCCCAGGATCGCGCCGCCGACGCGAAATTCCGTTGAGGACCTCAGCAAGTGATTGATTTCCAGGTTTTGGTGTTCTACAGCTTCGCGCTGCTGCTGGTCGGTGCCGGGATCGGCGTGATCGTGGCGCGCAACCCGGTGCACGCCGCCCTGTTCCTGGTGCTGGCCTTCTTTTCCGGTGCCGGCCTGTGGATGCTGCTCGAGGCGGAGTTCCTGGCGATCAGCCTGGTGCTGGTCTACGTCGGCGCGGTGATGGTTCTGTTCCTGTTCGTGGTGATGATGTTGGACATCAATCTCGACCAGTTGCGCGAGGGCTTCTGGAAATACTTCCCGATCGGCGCGCTGGTGGCGCTGCTGATGGTCGGCGAACTCTGGATGGTGGTCAGCGGGCGCGACGTGATGCGCACCGGCCAGGGCCTGCCGCCCGCGGCCGCCGACGCCAGCAACACGCGCGAGATCGGCCTGCAGCTCTACACCACCTACCTGTATCCCTTCGAGCTCGCGGCCGTGGTGCTGCTGGTGGCGATTGTCGCAGCCATCGCGCTGACCCTGCGCCGCCGCAAGGGCACCAAGTACCAGAATCCTGCCGAACAGGTGCGCGTGAAGCGCGCCGACCGGGTGCGCATGGTCTCGATCCCGGCGACGGGCAAGACCGGCGAATGAAGCAGGGGGCGCGTCCGGCACAGCCGCAGCGCCCCGCCGAACAACGCGTGCCGCGCCCCGGTCGGGCCGGCGAGATGCCAAACAAGAATCTGGCCCAGCCAGGGAGTCCTCCACCTTGATCACCCTGTCCCACTATCTCGTGCTCGGGGCCGTCCTGTTCGCGCTCAGCGTCGTCGGCATCTTCCTCAACCGCAAGAACGTGATCATCCTGCTGATGGCCATCGAGCTGATGCTGCTCGCCGTCAACCTCAATTTCATCGCCTTCTCGCATTACCTGCACGACATCGCCGGGCAGGTATTCGTGTTCTTCATCCTGACCGTCGCCGCCGCCGAGTCCGCCATCGGCCTGGCCATCCTGGTGGTGCTGTTCCGCAATCTGCGCACCATCAACGTCGACGATCTCCACAGCCTCAAGGACTGACCCCGTGCCCTCGATGAAAGCCCTGCTCCTGCTGATTCCCCTGGCGCCGCTGGCCGGAGCCCTGCTCGCCGGCCTGTTCGGCAAGACCATCGGCCGCACCGGGGCCCACCTCGCGACCATCCTCGGCGTGGCCGTCGCGCTGGCGTGCTCGCTCGAGGTCGCCCAGGCCGTGTTCACCCAGGGCTTCCACTACAACGAGGCGATCTACACCTGGCTCACGGTCGGCGCGCTGCCCCTGCAGGTCGGTTTCCTGATCGACCCGCTCACCGCCACCATGATGGTGGTGGTCACCTTCGTGTCGCTGATGGTGCACATCTACACCATCGGCTACATGCACGAGGACCCGGGCTACCAGCGCTTCTTCAGCTACATCGCGCTGTTCACCTTCGCCATGCTGATGCTGGTGATGTCCAACAACTTCCTGCAACTGTTCTTCGGCTGGGAAGCGGTGGGCCTGGTGTCCTACCTGCTGATCGGCTTCTGGTTCACGCGCCCCACCGCGGTCTACGCCAACCTCAAGGCCTTCCTGGTCAACCGCGTGGGCGACTTCGGCTTCCTGCTCGGCATCGGCCTGGTGCTGGCCAACTTCGGCAGCCTGGACTACGCCACCGTGTTCGCCGCGGCGCCCGCCAAGGCCGCCACCATGATCCAGCTGATTCCCGGCCAGAACGGCTCGCTGCTCACCATCACCTGCATCCTGCTGTTCATCGGCGCCATGGGCAAGTCGGCCCAGATGCCGCTGCACGTGTGGCTGCCCGACTCGATGGAAGGTCCCACCCCGATCTCGGCGCTGATCCACGCGGCCACCATGGTGACCGCCGGCATTTTCATGGTGTCGCGCATGTCGCCGCTGTTCGAACTGTCCGAGACCGCGCGCTCCTTCGTGCTGGTGGTCGGGGCCACGACGGCATTGTTCATGGCCTTCCTGGGCATCATCCAGTACGACATCAAGCGCGTGGTGGCGTATTCCACGCTCTCGCAGCTGGGCTACATGACCGTGGCGCTGGGCGTCTCGGCCTACCCGATCGCGATCTTCCACCTGGCCACCCACGCCTTCTTCAAGGCCCTGCTGTTCCTGGGCGCCGGCAGCGTGATCCATGCCATGCACCACGAGCAGGACATGCGCCACATGGGCGGCCTGCGCAAGCACCTGCCGATCACCTACTGGACCGCAGTGGTCGGCTCGCTGGCCCTGGCCGGCATTCCGCCCTTCGCCGGCTTCTACTCCAAGGACCTGATCATCGAGGCGGTGCAGGCCTCGCATGCGCCGGGTGCCGGCTACGCGCTGTTCGCCGTGATGGCCGGCGTGTTCATCACCGCCTTCTATTCCTTCCGCATGCTGTTCATGACCTTCCACGGCAAGGAGCGCATGGACCACCATACGCGCGAGCACCTGCACGAATCGCCCTGGGTCATCACGCTGCCGCTGATCCTGCTGGCGGTGCCCTCGCTGATCTCCGGCTTCCTGGGCGTCGAACCCCTGGTGTTCGGCAAGTACTTCGGCGACTCGATCCTCCTCGCCCCCGAGGGTCCGGTCGCCGCGCTGCGCGAGGAATGGCATGGCGTCGGCGCCTTCACCACGCATGGACTGATGGCCCTGCCATTCCTGCTGGCGGTGGCCGGCATCGCCACGGCGGCCTACATGTACCTGGTCAACCCGGCGCTGCCCGAGCGCCTCAAGCAGCGCTTCACCGCGCTCGGCATCTACGGCCTGCTCGACAACAAGTACTACTTCGACCGCTTCAACGAGGTGTTCTTCGCAGGCGGCGCCCAGACCCTGGGCGGCGGCCTGTGGCGCGTCGGCGACCAGACCCTCATCGACGGCGGCATGGTCAATGGCTCTGCCGCCACCGTCGCCCTCGGCTCCCGCCTGCTGCGCCGCCTGCAGACCGGTTTCCTCTACAACTACGCGTTCATGATGATCTTCGGGGTGTTCGCACTCCTGTCGATCTCGCTCTGGCTGTTCAAAGCCTGAGCAGGACGGATGGAATAAGATGACTTCGACCCCCTACCTCAGCCTGTCGATCTGGGTACCGATCATTGCCGGCCTGCTGGTCCTGGCCCTTGGTTCCGGCAACCGCGCCCCGCTGGCGCGCGCGCTGGCGCTGGCCGGCAGCATCGCCGGCTTCCTGGTCACCATCCCCCTGTACACCGGATTCGACCCTGCGCTCGCGACCATGCAGTTCAGCGAGTACGCCAGCTGGATCCCGGCCTTCCACGTCAACTACCACCTCGGCATCGACGGCATCAGCCTGTGGTTCGTGCTGCTCAACAGTTTCATGACCATCCTCGTGGTGCTGGCCGGCTGGGAAGTGATCGAGGACCGCCCGGCGCAGTACCTGGCGGCCTTCCTGATCATGTCGGGCCTGATCAACGGCGTGTTCGCTTCGCTCGACGCCATCCTGTTCTACGTGTTCTTCGAAGCCATGCTGATCCCGATGTTCATCATCATCGGGGTGTGGGGCGGACCGCGCCGCGTCTACGCCGCGCTCAAGTTCTTCCTCTACACGCTGCTCGGTTCGCTGCTCATGCTGGCCGCCTTCATCTACATGTTCCTCAAGGCCGGCAACAGCTTCGAGATACTGGGCTTCCATGCCCTGCAGATGCCGTTGCACGTGCAGGAGCTGATCTTTGTCGCGCTGTTCATGTCGTTCGCCGTGAAGGTGCCGATGTGGCCGGTGCATACCTGGCTGCCCGATGCCCACGTCGAGGCGCCCACCGGCGGCTCGGTGATCCTGGCCGCCATCACGCTCAAGATCGGCGCCTACGGTTTCCTGCGCTTCAACCTGCCGATCGCCCCTGACGCCGCGCACGCGCTGGCGCCCGTGATGATCACGCTGTCGCTGATCGCCGTGGTCTACATCGGCCTGGTCGCGCTGGTGCAGTCCGACATGAAGAAGCTGGTTGCCTACTCCTCGATCTCGCACATGGGCTTCGTGACCCTGGGCTTCTTCGTGTTCAACCCGCTCGGCATCGAGGGCGGCCTGCTGCAGATGATCTCGCACGGCTTCGTGAGCGGTGCCATGTTCCTGTGCATCGGCGTGCTTTACGACCGCATGCATTCGCGCCGCATCGCCGACTACGGCGGGGTGGCCAACACGATGCCGAAGTTCGCGGCCTTCTTCATGCTGTTCGCCATGGCCAATGCGGGCCTGCCGGGCACCAGCGGCTTCATCGGCGAGTTCCTGGTCACCCTGGGCGCACTGCAGGCCAACTTCTGGTACGCCTTCCTGGCCGCCACCACGCTGATCTTCGGTGCCGCGTACACGCTGTGGATGTACAAGCGCGTGGTGTTCGGCGACATCGCCAACGCCAGCGTGCGCGCGCTCACCGATATCGGCATGCGCGAATTCGCCTTCCTCGCCATCCTGGCCGCCTGCGTGCTTGCCATGGGCATCTATCCCAAGCCTTTCACCGAACCCATGCATGCCTCGGTGAACAAGCTGATCCAGCAGACCATGCTGAAGAAGATCTGAGGCCCGCCCGATGACGTCCTACCTCTCCCTGCTCGCTCCGGCCGCTCCCGAAATCGTCCTGCTGGCGCTGGTCTCGATCGTGCTGGTCGCCGACCTGTTCATCGACGACAGCCGGCGCATGACCACCTACTTCCTCAGCCAGCTCACGCTGCTGATCACGCTGCTGGTGCTGGTCGCGGCGCCCCATGGCGGTCCGGTCTACACCTTCCACAACATGTACGTGGATGACACGCTCGGCCGCGCCCTCAAGGGCCTGGTGCTGGTCGCGGTGTCGCTGGTGTTCGCCTACTCCAAGACCTACGCCGAGCAGCGCGACATGCTCAAGGGCGAGCTGTTCACGCTCATGCTGTTCTCCACGCTGGGCATGATGGTGCTGATCTCGGCCAACCACTTCCTCACGCTGTACCTGGGCCTGGAACTGCTGGCCCTGTGCCAGTACGCGCTGGTCGCCATGCAGCGCGATTCGGCACGCGCCTCCGAAGCGGCCATGAAGTATTTCGTGCTGGGCGCGCTCGCCTCGGGCCTGCTGCTCTACGGCATGTCGATGATCTACGGTGCCACCGGCGGACAGCTCGGCCTGCAGGCAGTCGCGCAGGCGCTCGCAGCGCCCGGCGTCGATCACGGCCTGGCTGCGGTCGGTACGGTGTTCATCGTCGCCGGACTGGCCTTCAAGCTCGGTGTGGTGCCCTTCCACATGTGGATCCCCGACGTCTACGAGGGCGCGCCGACGGTCATGACGCTGTTCGTCGGCACCGCCCCCAAGATCGCGGGCGTGGCCTTTTTCGTGCGCATGCTCGGCGAAGGCCTGGCCCCGCTGTCGCACGACTGGCAGCAGATGCTGGTGATCATGGCCGTGCTGTCGATGGCGCTGGGCAACATCACCGCCATCGCGCAGACCAACATCAAGCGCATGCTGGCCTACTCCACCATCTCGCACATGGGCTTCGTGCTGCTCGGCATCCTCGCCGCCAGCCAGCAAGGCTATGCCGCAGCCACCTACTACAGCGTGGCCTACACGCTGATGGGGCTGGCCGCCTTCGGCATGATCCTGTTGCTGTCGCGTGCCGGCTTCGAGGCCGAGAACCTGGACGACTTCAAGGGCCTCAACCGGCGCAGCCCGTGGTTCGCCTTCGTGATGCTGCTGGTGATGATCTCGATGGCCGGCATCCCGCCCTCGGTGGGTTTCTTCGCCAAGCTTTCGGTGCTGCGCGCCGCGCTCGACGCGGGCTTCACCTGGCTGGTCGTGGTGGCCGTGCTGCTGTCGCTGGTCGGTGCCTTCTATTACCTGCGCGTGATCAAGCTCATGTACATGGACGAGCCCGTCGACCAGGCGCCCATCGAGGGTGATCTCGACCTGCGTGTGCTGCTGTCGCTCAACGGACTGGCCGTGCTGCTGTTCGGTGTGCTGCCGCAGCCGCTGCTGGCCCTGTTCGACCACGCAATCGTCCAGTCGCTGCGCTGAGCGCGCGCATGAGCGAACGTCCGCTGCCGGCGACAGACTTCACCGAGCACTTCGTCGAAGGCGGCGAGGTCTACAGCGGCAGCATGCTGCGCGTGCAGCTCGACGTGGTGCGCCTGCCCGACGGCGGCCAGGCCACGCGCGAATACATCCGCCATCCGGGAGCGGCCGCTGTGCTGGCGCTCACCGACGACGACCAGGTTGTGCTCGAATGGCAGTACCGCTATGCGCCGGCTCGCCACTATGTCGAGATCCCGGCGGGAAAGATCGATGCCGGCGAGGATCCGCTGCGCGCCGCGCAGCGCGAACTGCAGGAAGAGACCGGCTGGACCGCACGCGAATGGTCGCTGCTGATGCACCATGACATCGCCATCGCCTATACCGACGAGCGCATCCACATCTACCTGGCGCGCGGCCTGATGCCCGGTCCGCACAGCATGGACGAGGAGGAATTCCTCGAGACCTTCCTGCTGTCCTTCGACGAAGCCATGGCCTGGCTCGACGCCGGCCGCATCACCGACAGCAAGACCCAGGCGGCGCTGCTGACCTGGGCGCGCATGCGCCGCGCGGGCTGATCCCGCGCCACGGCGCCAACGCCCGGCGTCTGGCGCGCCGAGGCTGCCTGCCGGACTCAAGGTTTCTTGTGCGGGTGGGCGTGGTGCCCCTTCCTGGCCTTGCTGTCCGCGCCTGCCGCACCGTGATGGCGGGAACCCGACTTGCCATGCCCGCCGTGATGCGTCACTTCAGCGGCCTGGGCATGCGCACCCGCCAGCGCGGCGTGCAGATAGCGTACACGCCAGCCGTCGCCCTGATAGTTGAGCACCGCCGATCCGCTCCAGTCACCGGACATCGCGCTGCCGTGCGCGCGCAGGCCGCCGCGCGTATGGAAGGTGGCCCAGGCGGAGTCGCACAGGATATGCACGTCGGGCTCGCGCAGGGCGGGTGCCGCCATCAGGTCGGCGCCGGCCGGGTCGGCAAGCGCGGCACCCGGCG
>JAGWIJ010000080.1 GCA_028873535.1 Pseudomonadota bacterium | reverse complement strand
GAGGTGTAGGCGGTGAGCAGACGCTGCTGCTGCAGGCCGGCGCGGTTGCCGGCGCCCGCGGTGGCGCGTTCGCGTGCCGCCAGCAGCGCGCACAGCGCGGCGCTCGAGGCCGAATCCTGCAGTACGCCGCCGCCGCTGCCACGGCTGGTGAAGCAGGCGGGCAGGCCGCACAGGTCGGCGAGCCAGTCCAGCACATGGGTTTCGAGCTCGGTGCACGCCGGGCTGGTGGCCCACAGCATGCCCTGCACGCCGAGCCCGGCCGCCAGCAGTTCACCCAGGATCGAAGGACCGCTGGTGTTGGCCGGGAAATAGCCGAAGAAATTGGGTGACTGCCAATGCGTGAGTCCCGGCAGGATCAGGCGCTCGATGTCGGCAAACAGCGCGGCGAAGTCCTCACCGGTCTCGGGCGCGGCCGGCGGCAGGCCGGCACGAAACGCGCCCGGCGCCAGGGGCGATTGCACCGGCAGCGTCTCGCAACGCGCCGGATAGTCGGCCAGCCAGTCGATCAGCGCGTGCCCCCAGCGGCGGAATTCCGCACTCGACATATGCGGATGGAGCGGAGGAGGGGGGGGAAATACGGGGGCGGGTGAATACGGTCCGCAATCGCCTGCAGGTGTCGAAAAATGATCTGAGTTCATTGATAAATATGGGTTTTCTGGAGTCTTATGAGGCTATCAGGTCCAATATTAAGAAAACCGGGGAAATAGGGGATTTCGCTTATGCAATTGGGTGGAAGTTCCCAGAGTCGCCAAATGGAGCAGCCACTATTCTGCACTCTGCGTGCAAAGGCCGGGGGGGGGATCTCCAGCGACCACGCTGCAGGTACGAGGCAAACAGGAATTTTCCTAAAGTTGTTCGATTAAGAACCGTAAAGGGTTCGTGCGAGCAACGCGGGGGCGGTCGACGCTTCCCGGGCCGTGGCCAATGACAATGATGGGAGCGTGAACATGACTGTCTGCAAGATTAGCGGTGCCTACCGCGTCGTCCCCGCGGTGGGGCGATCAGCCCTGGCGGGGCTGCTGTTGTTGTCCGGCATGCTGGCGGCGACACCGTCGGCGCTGGCGCAGTCCTTCCTGGCGCAGTGCCCGGACGTCACGGGGACCGCTAGTCTTGCTAATCCGGTCGTGCCCACTGTCGGCAACGGCGGCACCAGTCTGCATCCCTACGACAGCCACGGGGTGCCGCTCAATGGCAATGGCCACATCAAGTGCCAGCAGGTGGTCGGCGGCGACGGATACGCGACCATGGCCGATGGCAACCAGATCTACATGTTCAGCTTCGGTCCGGCTTCGGGCCTCGACCTGATCTCGCAGGGTATGCCCGGCACCCAGGACGCTGCGGACTTCAATCAGGTGTTCAACAGCCAGTACCTGGCGGATGGCAAGAGTCCCGATCCGACCTGGCAGCAAGGTGTGCCGCAGAACCGCAATGCCGCCCTGCGCGACCCCACCCAGATCATGACCTGGGGCGTGTTGTCGGGACAGCAGCCGGCGCCGCTGATTGCCATCGACGAGGACGACGAGCTGTTCCTGACCTTGTCGAACGTCGGCATGATCATGCGCCCCGATCTGTTCGAACAGCACACCATCCACTTTCACGGCTACCCGCAGGCCTCCAGCTATTTCGACGGCGTGCCCGATGCCTCCGTCGCCATCGCGATCGCCGGCAGCATGACCTACTACTACACGGCGCCGGAAGCCGGCACCTACTTCTTCCATTGCCACATCACGCCGCCTGAGCATCTGCAGATGGGCATGGTGGGCCAGTTGTACGTGCGTCCGCGCCAGAACAAGGTGCCGGTGTACAACGCAGCACTCCCCGCAGCTGGCCAGACGCTCTACAGCGCGCTCGCCGGCTTTCAGTCGCTCAACTCCGCCCAGGCCTCGCAGACCCACGCCACCATCCCGACGCGCTGCTATGACGGCACCGGCGCCTCGCCCGACAGTGATCCGGCCAACCCCAATCACGGCGCGGTGGTCGACCTGACCTGCGCCACGCCGCTGCCGGCGGCCGACAACGGCAGCACCCACGCGGTCTACAACTACACGCTGCCGGCCGGCGCCCCCGCCGGCTACACCCTGCCCGCCAACAACGGTCAGCCGATGATGTATGCCTACAACGATGGCGATGCCTCGACCGCCTACGACGTGGAATATCCCATCCAGATGATGGGCTTCGACCCCAACTTCCACTATGTCGGCATGACGTTCAATCCGGAAGACTTCGCCGGCATGAAGGACAAGTACTTCATGCTGTCCGGTCGCAGCTATCCCGATACCACCCAGCCCGTGGTGGCCGCGGTCGATGCGTCCAACAACCCGTTCCCGGGGCTGGGCACCCAGCACACCCAGGATTCCGACGGACTTTCGCGACCCTCGCAGCCGATGCCCAGCCTGATCCACATCCAGCGCTCGGCTGGGCAGAAACGCGCCCTGCTGCGCGTCTCCGACCTGTCGGTGACAGAAGAGCAGACCCTGGGCACGATCGGCGTGCCGATGACCGTGATTGCCTGGAATGCGCGCGAACTGCGGGACATGGCCGGCTACGACACCGCCTACCAGTCCAACTCGATCACCTTGGGTGGTGGCGAGAGCGCCGACGTGATCCTGGACGTGTCCGGCGCGCAGTACCAGAACTGCAGCAAGGCAGGCACCGCCGGCACCGCGCCCTGCCATTTCTTCCTGTACAGCACCAACCTGGACCACCTGTCGAACGACGCCGAGAACTTCGGCGGCGCCATGACCGAGATCCTGGTCGACTGACGATTCCCCACCCTTCCATTCCGCAGATTTCCCGCTGGCGGCCACACCGGCTGCCGGGGACCGACGCAACCTTCCGCGGCCCGACGGGCGCGATCAGGGAGAACAAGCATGGTCAAGCACACCGATCAATGGCGGCGCCACCTCGTCCGGCTGGCCGCGTGGGCGCTCGGCAGCCTGATGACCACCACGGCGCTCGCCGCCGTGCCGGGCATCACGGCGACGCCGACCGGGAACGTCATGGCATTCAATCTCGACGCCAGCCCGGCCAACACTTCGCAGCCTGACGGGACGCAGCTGTATTCCTGGGGCTATGGCTGCGCCAGCGGCTTCGTGCCGACCTTCCTGCCCCAGCAGTGGAGCGGCTCCAGCGGCCTGGCGGCAACGCCCAACTGCCCCTTGATGCAGGTGCCGGGCCCGACCATGATCGTCCCCGAAGGCACCACGGTGCAGGTCACGCTGACCAACAACCTGCCGGTCGCCGCCGGCAACACCTCGATGGTGTTTGCCGGTTTTGCGGTCACCGCGAGTGGTGGCGTGCCCGGCACCAACGCCCAGGAAGCACAGCCGGGCGGAACCGTCACCTACACCTTCACGGCGGGCAAGCCGGGTACCTATGCCTACTACAGCGGCACCCAGGCGGACGTGCAGGTTGAAATGGGCCTTTACGGCGCGCTGATCGTGCTGCCCAATCCGGCCACCGCCACCGCCGCGATTGCCGCCGGCAACAGCTGCACCCAGGGCGCTTATTCCCTGGCCGCCAGTGCCTACGACAACATCTACACCTGCTACGACCGCGAGTATCTGTTCCAGCTGTCGGAGGCCAGTCTGGCCGCCCACATCGGGGTGCAACAGCAGGTGGCCGCGTGCAATGCGGCACTGGCCGCCAATCCTGCGGCCAGCTGCGCGCCGGTGAGCGTGCCGACCGAGCCCTACCGGCCGGACTATTTCCTGATCAATGGCCGTTCGCTGCCGGACGACCTGGTCGGCCACTATGTGGCTTCGCTGCCCAACCAGCCTTATAACGGCAACCCGCACATGCTGCCCGGCGAAAATATCCTGGTGCGGGTGATCGGACAGGGCCGCATCCAGCATCCCTTCCACATCCACGGCAACCACGAGCGCGCGATCGCGCGCGACGGCAATCTGCTGGTGTCGCAGGCCGACGTGGCTGCCGGTGTGCTGCCTTTGAACCAGCGCCTGGGCGGACCGGTGCTGTTCACGATCTCCAGCGTATCCGGTCAGTCCATCGACGGCATCTTCAACTGGAGCGGCAAGGGCCTCAACTGGGACGTCTATGGTCATGGCCAGACCATCAATCCGGCCACGGGCCAGCCATTCCCGGTCGGTGCCAGCGCCGCCAACAACGGCGACCCCAACCCCTGCCTGCCGGACGCCAACGGTTTTGACACCACCACGCACGAATGGTGTGCCGACCACAACAAGCCGATTCCGGTCACCCCGCCGGATCCGATCGTGGTCGCCAACGGCCAGTGGTACAGCGGCTCGCCTTATCTGGGCCTGCAGGCGGCATCGCCCGGCGGACTGCCGCCGACCGGTGTCAGCCTGAACTCGGACGGTGCCTATGCCTACATGTGGCATTCGCACGACGAACGTGAAATCACCACCCGCAACGTGTTTCCTGGCGGCCTGATGACGATGCTGATCATCGACCCGCCGGGTACCAACATTGACGAGACGCAATGAGACCCCGAACCAGAATGGAGACCATGCGAATGAACTGGATCAAGACTCTCCTGGGGGCCGCCGGCTTGCTGGCGACCACCCTGCTCGGGGCCTCCGCCGCGACGGCGGCGACCACGGTCGACATCTCGGCGCAACGCGCCAGCCTGACCCTGCCCGATGGCACGGTCGCGCCGATGTGGTCGTATTGCGGGGCACTCGACCCTGCCAGCACCAATGCCGGACTGACCAGCGGCGGCGCCTGCCAGCAAGTGGCGGCCGGCACCCTGCCGGCCTGGACACAGGGCCCGACCATTGTGGTTCCGGCCGGTGACACCCTGACGGTGGTGCTGTCGAACGCCCTGCCGGCGCCGACTTCACTCACCATCCTGGGGCAGGTAGGCGGCGGCCAGGGTAATCCCAACTATGTGCAGAGTCCTGCGCACGTCGGGATGACGGTCACCACCTTCCCCAACCAGGCAGCGGCGACTTTCAAGCCGCTGGACGGCAAGGCACAACCGCCGCGCGCACGCTCCTTCGTGCCGGAGGCCGACGGCTCGGCCACCGGCGCGGCCGGGGGAAGCCAGACCTATGTCTGGAACAACCTCAAGCCGGGCACCTACCTGTACGAGTCGGGATCGCGGCCTTCGCTGCAGGTGCCAATGGGGCTGTATGGCCTGCTGGTGGTGACTTCGCCGCAGACCAGCGGCGGGCTCACCCCGCAACCCGGCACGCCCGGCGTGGCCTACACGGCGCCCGCTGGCGCCGCCACGGTGCCACTGGCCTACGATGCTGACGCCAGCTTCCTGATGAGCGAAGTCGACGTGCTGCAGAACAGCGCCGTCGATACCGCGGCGCAGGCGATGGCGGCCAGCACGGCGCCGACCGTCGGCAATATGGCGGCATTCTCGGCGCTCGAGCAGCGCGTCATGCCGAGCGTGGCGGGAAACAACCCGATCGGCAGGTCACCCGGCAGCGCGACCACCGCGCCAGCGCCGCTGGCGCAGCCGAACGATCCCGCGCTGCCCAGCTGTGCGGTGCTGGCCTGCTATCCGCCGGCCGTCAACTATGCGCCGACCTATTTCCTGCTCAACGGCCATTCCTATGATCCCAGCAATCCGGCGCTGAATGCCCAGATCCTGAGCAATGCGCCGGGTGCGGCATCGCCGAGCGGGCGTGTGCTGGTGCGCTTTGCCAACGCCGGTCTCAAGACCCATATCCCGACCATCGTCGGCATGAGCAGCCTGCTGGTGGCTGAGGACGGCAACCTGTTCCCGGACGTCGCGCTGGCGATGGCCAAGACCGCCGCCAGGGCCACGCCCATGGTCAGCGGCCGTAGCCAGAGCGCTTTGCTGCTGCCGGCTGCCAAGACGCTCGACGTGGTGATCACGCCCACGGCGGGCAACACCGCCGGCACCTTCGTCAACCAGGCCTATGCCGTGCTGGACCGCGAACTGTCGCTGTCGGGCGGCGGCCGGTCATTCACCGGCTTGCAGGGCTTCCTGGCGCTGGCACCAGCCGGCACCAGTGCGGCCACCTTGGCTTCTGTCAATGGCAGTAAGGGCGGTGCCCTGCTGCCCAACGCCCTCGCTGCGGCCGCCAATCCTGACACCTTCAACATGCCGGCCAATGCCAGCGTGTTCACCGGCAATGTGCTGGCCAACGACGTCGGCATCAGCAGCGTGGCGGCCAGCGGCACCTTGCCGGCCGGCGTGACCCTGAACAGCAATGGCCGCTTCGTCTACCAGGTGGCGGCCGGTGCCCTCACCAGCACCAGCTTCAAGTACTGCTCCGCCAGCAACGCTGCGCTGTGCGCGACGGTCAGTCTGGTCTCCACCAGCACGGCCAGCGATGTGGTGAGCGCACCGGCGCAGACCTTCACCAGTCGCGTCGCCAGCCTGATCCGGGTACCGCATCCGGGTGTGCTGGCCGGTGCTGCCAGTACCGGCAACTATTCCCTGTCGGCCAGCGCCACCAGTGCCCTGCCGCCAACGGCACCGGCGCCGGGCAACAGCCTGCCAAGCACCAGCCCGACCTGCATGCCGCAGACCGGCACGACTGGCACTTGCACGGTGCAACTCTTCGCCGACGGTTCCTTCACGGCGACGGCCTCGGCACCTGGCAGCTATCAGTTCAACTATTTCGCGGTCGATGCACAGGGCGTGGCCAATGCCGCCCCGGCACTCGCCAAAGTGGTGTTCCCGGCCGGCTCGGGGGTGCAGGTGGTGCTGCAGGACGCCGTGACCGGTGCGCGTGACACCAGCAAGACCTTCCTGCCGGGGGGCAGCGCGGCTGCACCAGCGGGCCAGGACTACCGCTGGGTGATCGAGGAAGACCAGACCTACCTGCATGATCCGGGCAACCCCGGTTTCGTGGCACCGGCCTTTCCGGTGCCGCTGAGCGCGATCGCGATGAGCAACGGCATCACCGTCGGGGATGGCGTTTCCAACCAGGTGACCGTGACGCTGGGCTCCTATCCGCCGGGCTTCACCGGCTTCGTGGCCGGCACCTATGTGCAGATCCAGTCCAACACGGATGCCTTCAACGGCATTTTCCGGATCAATGCGGTGAATGGCGCCAGCTTCAGCTACACCCTGTGGCAGACGCCGGCGGTCGGTGTCTCGCTGGCGGCAACCGGCGTGCAGGCGACCGAATACGCCGTCAGCGGCCAGAGCCTGGCCACCAACTTCCACCGCAGCAACATGCCGCTGGTCGCAGCGGGCTGCACCGGACCCAAGAGCTGCGGCGATGGCGAAACCCTGTCCGGCAAAGCGGCCACGGGAGCGCCGCGCTCCCTGCCGTCCGACGTCGTGCTCGATCCGACCAAGCGCTACTTCATTTCGGTGCTGCCGGGCGATGCCGGCGCCACCGCGTTCGCCAGCGGCGCGCTGCCGGGCGGCCATACCATGGGTGCCGCGCCGGTTACTCCGGTGGCGGTGGGCAGCAACAGCTGGAATCCGGTGACCGTTCTGGTACCGGAAAACCCGCTGCCGCCGGCCCAGATGTCCTTTTTCGTGTTCGAGGACAACAGCCCGGTGAGCGGTGACGTGGACGACGGCGAGCCCGGCCTGGGCGGCTTCGAGATCGTGGTCTACGACACGCGTGGCAGCTCTGGCGATCAGGCGGGACAGATCACCTATGACCTGTTCAACCAGCCCATGAGCAATGCCCTGGCCAACCAGGGTGGTACCGGCACCGACGGCAAGATCTACAAGAACCTGTGCCCGACCACGCCGAATGGCGCGGCGGCCCCGATCGGCGTGATCTACACCTGCCTGCCGGTGCTGGATGCGAAGGGCAACGACATTTCGCCCTTCACCGGCATGGCGCTGGTCAAGAACATGATCCCCGGCCGCATCGACGTCCAGGCGCATCCGGCGGCCTGGCGTCTGGCGGGGGGCGAGCAGTGGATCCAGGTCTCGACCCTGGAAGGTACCCCCAACAATGATGCCTTCACCCACCCGGGCGAACCGGCCTACTGGCAGGAATTCGGCCCGCCGGGCTGGCACAGCTTCATCGGCTTCATGAACCCGGCGCACCTGGCGGCCGCCAACAAGGCTGCCGTTGCGGCGGCACAAGCCGCCAAGGTTCCGGTCGGCACGGTCAGCGGCCGCATCACCAATCTGCACATGGACCGTCCGCCGCAGGCCAAGCTGAACGACAGCTGCCAGCCGGGCACCACGGATCCGGCCTGCGCCCGTTCCGCGCTCAACTACACCCAGTGCTATGTGGCGCTGAATTCACAGTCGGGCACTGGCCCGGCGGTGGCCTGGGCCCCGTGCAATTCCGACGGCACCTTCAGCATTGTCAACGTGCCGCAAGACACCTATGAGATGTTCATCTGGGATGAATGGCTGGACCAGATCAAGGCCAAGCAGCTGGTGTCCATGGTCACCGACAGCGTGACCGGTCAGCCCTTCGCCAACGGTGGCACGGTCACCATGGGTGATATCCCGGTGTTCAACTGGTTCACGCGCATCCAGGAGACCATCTACGTCGACCTCAACGGCAACGGCGTCCGTGACCCCGGCGAGCCTGGCCTGCCGGACCTGGTGGCCAATGTGCGCTTCCGCGACGGCACCTTCTCCAACCGCCTGCTGACCGATCTGCAGGGCAATGCCACCCACAACGAACTGTTCCCGCTGTTCAACTGGTACGTCATGGAAAATGACCAGACGCGCTACAAGAACACCGGCGTTCACGTGATCTACGATGCGGGCGGTGCGCCCGATCAGAAGGACCTTTCGAGCACGGGTGGCCTGAGCAGCACCGAGTACTTCTCGACGCTGGGCGTGCTCAACAGCACCGAGACCTTCCCGCTGCCGGCCTCCAACCAGACCCTGGGAGCGCTCTACAACGCCGGCAAGACCGAACGCATCGATCCGCCTGGCGTGATCACCGAAGGCATGCAGGGCTTCATCAACCAGACCCAGTTCGTCGAATGGGGCAAGCAGCCCTTCGCGCCGGGCGAGAATGGCGGCATCAGCGGCCTGGTGTACTACGCCTCGGTGCGCGCCTTCGACGATCCGCGCCTGAAAGTGCAGAACCTGTCCGAGCCGGGCATTCCGCGCGTCACGGTCAATCTGTACCAGCGCCACATCAATGCCGACGGTACCACCAGCGACGTGCTGGTCGACACCACCACCAGCACCAGCTGGGACGACTGGGCCAATGGCACCACCGGTGGCGTGCCGAACATGGCCTGCCCCGGCAATGCGCCGGCCGCCGCCAATCCCCCGGCCTATGTGGCGGGCAGCGAAGATCCCTTCATCAACTACACCCTGGGCACGACCAACCAGTACAAGTGCTACGACGGCCAGCACGCGTTCAACCAGGTCCAGCCTGCGGTTTACGATGGCTACTATGCCTTCCCGACCGCTGCCTGTTCGGTGTGCACGCCGGTGGCCCTGGTGAACAACTACACCGGTGCGCCGATGACCAATCCGGACGGCACTGCGCTGGCTCCGGTACCGACCCTGCCGCCCGGCCAGTACGTGGTGGAAGTGGTGCGCCCGGACGGCTTCGAGATCACCCGCGAGGAAGACAAGAACATCCTGATCGGTGATGCCTGGATCAGCGCGGCGCCCCAGCAGTTCGGCAACCTGGTCAACATGTTCATCCTGCCCGACCAGGCCACCCTGAACAACAACAACCCGCAAGGTTTCGGCTTGCTCTTTCCTCCCTGCGTCGGCCTGCCGCACGTGGTGCCGGACTATCTGACGGTGGTTCCGGAAGCGCAGCAGAACGCGCCGTTCGCCGGCCAGACCCGCAATCTTTGCGATCGCAAGCTGGTTGATGTGGCTGACCAGACGGCTTCCAACGCGGACTTCCAGCTGTGGACGCCGGCGCCGATCGCCGGTCACGTGACCGGCCTGATGCTGAACGATGCCTCGGCCGAATTCGATCCCTACAGCCCGAGCTTTGGCGAGAAGTTCGCCCTGCCGAATGCGCCGATCTCGGTGCGTGACTTCAATGGCACCGAAGTGCTGCGTGCCTACACCGACAAGTGGGGCACCTTTGACTTCATGCAGGTCTCGACCTGGGAAGCCAACGTGCCCAATCCCTCGGGCTATGCGCCTGTGATGCAGACGTATTGCATGAACGATCCGGGTCCGACGCCGGTCCCGGGCCAGCCGGGCAAGTTCCAGATCGACCCGTACTACAACCAGCAGTACAGCGACTTCTGCTACAACTGGCCCAACCTGCCGGGTACCACCGACTACCTCGACACCCCGGTGCTGCCGATTGCGGCCTTCGCCATGCGCTATGCGCCCGTCGATTGCCAGTACGCCGACCTGACGCCGTCAGTGCTGCGTGTGGATGGCAACTGGGTGCCTTCGGCGGCGCGTTCCTTCCTGCCGACGGGAGCCAGTACCGCCAGCGGCGGCGTGGGACCGTACGTCAACGTGGGCGCTGCCAGCCCGCAACTGACCATCACCGCCCTGGGTGACGTGAGTGTGCTCAATCCGGCCTATGCCGGTCCGACGACGCTGCCGGGCAGCACCTACGCGCTCAACCGCATCACCCGCCATTACGGTTTCGGCAGCGCCCAGGGTACGGTGGAGCTGATCGGCAACGACGGCACCGTGCATGCGCTCAACGTGGCTGCCGGAAGCTGGAGCGACAGCCGTATCGTTGCCACCATCCCGACTGGAGCACGCGTGGCCGTGCCGCTGGGCAGCTACCAGCTGGTGATCGTCACCGCCACCGGCACGCGCTCGATCGACACCGTCACGGTGACGCTCGACAACCTGAGCGTGGCTGGCAGCCGTGAACCCTGGTACGTGGCGGCGCCGCCGCCGGGCACCGGCATCGGTGTCGGCCAGAGTTTCGGCCTGCCGCATCCGATCCAGGATGCCATCGACAGCAGCAAGGTGCTGCCGGGCGATCTGGTGATCGTCGATGCCGGCCTGTATCCGGAACTCGACGTGATGTGGAAGCCGGTGCGACTGCAAGGCGTGGGTGCTGCCGCGGTGACCATCCAGGCCACCAAGTATCCCGACAGCAAGATCGCTGACTGGCGCGCCCGCATCAACCTGCTGTTCGGTCTGACGCCGGATGGCAACCAGGCGCTCAATGCGCAGGGCGTGGCGTATCCGACCCAGGTCGATCCGCTGCCGGGCCAGAGTGTCAACAGCGGCATCGTGCGCCTCGAACCGACGGCCCTGTCCAACGAGGAAGGCGCCGGCATCACGGTGCTGGCCGCCAACAACCAGGCCGATCCGACCCGTCCGCAGGGCTGTCTGACTGCGGCGCAACTGGCTGCCCTCAACGTCAATCCCGAGATCAACCTGATCTCGTCGACGCCGAACGGCTTCTTCCCGGTCAACCAGCCGCAGGGGGGCGCTTCGGCGGCCAACCAGCCGGTGCCAGCGACGGCCCAGGGCCGCTACGTCAGCGACTTTGCCTGCTATGCCTCGCGCATCGACGGTATCGGCGTGACTGGTTCCGACGCCGGCGGCGGTATCTATGTCAACGGCTGGGCACACCGCCTGCAGATTTCCAACAACCGGGTGTTCGGCAACAGCGGCCCGTATTCGGGTGGCGTGCGTATCGGCCAGCCCTATCTGCAAGGCCAGGTGCCGAATCCGGCTACCGGAACGCTGTCCTACAACCAGGATGTCCGCATCCACCACAACGCCATCATGACCAACGGCACCGACGAAGCCAATGCCGCACCGGGTACTCCGGCGGGCAGCAGCGGTGCTGGTGGCGGTCTGGCCATCGAGGCGGGTTCGGACAACTTCCAGGCGACCAACAACTGGATCTGCGGCAACATCACGGCCGGTGACGGCGGTGGCCTTGGCGTGGTCGGCAACAGCACGCCTGGCCTGATCCAGAACAATGCGATCATCTTCAACGAGGCCTATCAGCAGACCGGTGCGAACTATGGCGGCGGCATGGCCATCGAGGGTGAGCCGCCCGCGGCCACCGGCATCAGCACCGGTGTCGGCAACATCACCGTCGACAGCAACCTGATCCAGGGCAATTCGGTGCGCTCGGGCAGTGGCGGTGGCGTGCGTCTGGCGATGATCAACGGCACGGAAGTGTCCAACACCTTCCACTACACGGTGACGCTCAGCAACAACATGATCGTCAACAACGTGGCGGGCTGGGCGGGCGGCGGCGTGTCGCTGGGCGATGCGCTGTTCACCAGCGTGTGGGGCAACACCATCGCCCACAACGACAGCGTGGGCACGGCGGGCAATCTGATGAACACCCGGGTCAACGGCGTGGTCACCGGCCCTGCCACGGCAGTGCCCAATCCGGCGGGCGTTGCCAGCGACCTGACCACGGCGGCCTTGCGTTCGGCGATCGCCGAACTGCGCCTGGTGCCGGCTGCGCAGCCTGCTTCGCTGACCGTGTCGCAGCCCGAGGTGATGAGCAACAACATCATCTGGCAGAACCGCTCGCTGTATTTCGACGCGGCGCCGAATCCTGCGCTGGCCCTGGCGGGCGTGCAGCTGTGCTCGTCCAACAACTGGAACGACGCGGTTGCGCACAATTGCGTGCCGCTGGCTCCGCAGACCGCGGTCGGCCAGTGCGACACCACCCATGCCGCCTACTGGGATGTGGGTGTGGTCGGCGAGTCGGCTCCGGCCACCACGGACTTCGTGATGGACCACAGCGTGCTGAGCGTGGCCTATCCCGGCACCGGCAATACCAGTGCGGATCCGCAGTTCGCCAAGTCCTACTGCAACGGCAGCCGGGTCAATCCGGGCGTGATGTTCGAACCGGGCTCGCCGTTCCTGCCCAACTTCGGCATGAACGCGGCAGCAACCCTGGACGAGGCCGGCAACTTTGTCGACCTGCAGTTCGGACCGCTGTCGCTGCGCGATCCGGGCACACCGGCCAACGTCAACGGCAACTACCACCTGGCCGGCAAGGCAGGCAGTGCCTTCGACAGCGGTGCCACGCCGAGTCTGGCGCAGGCGCGTGCCCTGACCTCGCCGTATGGCGTGCTGTACAGCCATGACGTCGACGGCAACCGTCGTCCGCAGAATGCCGCCTACGACATCGGTGCGCACGAAGTGCCGACCAACCTGGTGTACACCGCCCTGCTGACCGCGCCCAATGGCCAGATCAGCAGTGCGGCGGCCCCCTACAGCTTCGGCGTGCAGTCCGTGGGGGTCGCCACCAGCGGTGTGTTCACTCTGGCCAATACCGGCAACAGTGCCTTCACCCTGGCGGCAGCGCCGAGCCTGAGCGGTACCAACCTGGCGGATTTCGCGATCACCGCCAACACCTGCACGGCCAATGCCGTGCTGGCAGCGGGTTCCTCCTGTGCCGTGACGGTGCGCTTTACCGCCGGTGGCAATGGGGTGCGGGGTCCGGTGCGGCTGACGATCAACCTCAGCACGCCGGGCGTGGTGGTGAGCGGTGCTCCGGCGGTCATGACCGGCAGCGGTCCGGCGCCGACGGCAACGCTGTTTGCTCCGGGCAAGCTGGTGAGCAGCCAGACCACGCCTTACAGCTACGCCAGCGTGGCGGTGGGGACGGTCGGCAGCACCCAGTCCTTCGTGTACACCAACACCGGAACCTTTGCCTTCACCCTGTCGCCGGTCGCAGTGACGATGGGTGGCAGCAACGCCACGGATTTCGTGGTGGTCGCGGGCAGCGGAACCACCTGCGTGGCCAATCTCGCCATGGCGCCCGGCGCAAGCTGCAGCGTGGCGGTGCAGTTCAAGCCGCTGGGAGCCGGCGCCCGTTCGGCGACGCTGACGGTCAACACGCCGGCAGCCGCGGGCGTGGTCAACACCGGCAATCCGGCCTACCTGGCCGGCATCAGCACCGCGCCGACTGCGAGCCTGCTGTCGCCGGCCGGTGTGGTCACCTCGCAGCAGTCGCCGTGGACCTTCGCGCCGCAGTCCATGGGAGCGGCCGCCAGCAATGCCGTGTTCACCTTCAGCAACACCGGCACGGTCGGCACGGTCACCCTGGCGAGCCTCAACCCGCTGGCAGTCAGCGGCAGCGGCTTCAGCCTGGTGAGTGGTGCGGGCACCACCTGTACCGCCGGCAAGGCGATCGCGGTCGGGGCCTCATGCACCATCACGGTGGCCTTTGCGCCGCTCAGCAGCGGGGCGCAGAGCGGTCAGCTGCGCGTCAACACCCTGGCCAGTCAGGGTGCCGTGATCCAGGGCAACCCGGCCTATCTGAGTGGTACCGGGCTGCAAGGCGTGCTGGCACTGAGCGTCAATCCGGTGGTGGTGTCGACGACGGGCAATGCCGGCAAGACCGTGAGTGCGCCGCTGACGCTGCGCAATAGCGGGAATGGCACGCTGGATATCGCCGGCCTCAATCTGGCGGCCCAGACCAGCGCGCTCGGCACCTTTACGGTGAGCAACGGCAGCACGGCAGCGGGTGCCGCCGCCGCCTGCCCGACGCTGACCGGAGGGGCGATCGGTGGCACCCTGGCGGCAGGCACCACGTGTTCACTGACCGTGAACTACAAGGTGGTGACAACGGGTGCCAACACCAGCAGTCTGGTGATCCGCACGCCGTTCGCTCCCACGCAAAGCAGCACGGTGGGCCTGCAGGCTCGCTGAGCGTGACCGGGCCGGGGGCGCCGCAAGGTGCCCCCGGCATTTTTATTATGTGCGCTGCACGGGCGCAGGCCTGTGGCGGGCCGGTCTGGCAGCCCGCCCGGGACCGTCAGACTTAAAGAACGCTAAAGTTCCCGCCAGCGCGGCCGTAGTCAGGAGGATGCCGGCCAGCGCCGGCGATTGCGAGGGCAAGCTTGTGGTGCAATTGCGTGTGCTGTTGTGGGCGGGGCTGGCGGCTGGCGCCGCAGGGCTTGCCAATGCGGCGTCAGCCGCTGCCACTGCGGAGGCTGCCACGGTTGTGGTGCCGCCCGGACCGGCACCGCTGGTGGCGCATTCCAGCGAGCCGACGGCGAGCGCCTGGCACCAGCGCTACGATGGCTATTTCCGCAAGCATTGGGGCGTGGAAGTGCTGGGTGTCCGCGCCGTCTCGTCCGGCTGGCTGCTCGAATTCCGCTACCGGATCCTGGAATCCTCCAAGGCGGCCGTGCTGAATGAAAAGCGCAGCAAGGCCTTTGTGATCGACGAAGCCACCGATGTGCGCCTGTCGGTGCCGGCGATGGAGAACATCGGCGAACTGCGGCAGACGCCCGCGCCGGCGGAAGGCCGCATCTACTACATCCTGTTCGGAAACCCCGGCCGTCTGGTCAAGCCGGGCGGAAAGGTGGACGTGCTGGTCGGCGCTTTCCGCGCCGATGGCGTGATCGTCGACTGATCGCTGCAACCTTGCGCACCCAGAGGGTGCGGAAACTGGAGACATGAACCATGAAACTGCAAGCCCTGCGTCTTTCCCTGCTCGTGCTGGCCACCTTGGGTTCGCTGGCTGCCTCGGCCATCGAGGCCCCTGCCGCACCCGCGTCCGCGCCATCCTCGGCAGCCCTGTCGAGTGTGCCGGCGCTGCCGGTTGAAGAGATCCTGGCGCGCAATGCCGCCGCCCGCGGTGGCCAGGATGCCTGGCGCAAGCTGCAAGGATTCCAGTACAGCGGCAAGCTCGATGCCGGCCGCCAGCGGCCGCAGGCGGACAGCCAGTTCGGCAGTCCCACCATCAGCGCCAAGGAGCGCCGCCGCGAGCGCATCGTGCGCGATCGCGAGCTCGACAGTGCGCCGGTGATCAGCCTGCCCTTCCAGTTGTACGTGGCACGCGGTCGCAAGTCGCGCCTGGAGGTGACGGTTCAGGACAAGGTGGCCGTGCAGGTCTACGACGGCAGCCAGGGCTGGAAGCTGCGTCCCTATCTGGGCGCAGGTCACCCGGTGGAGCCCTACAGCGAAGAGGAACTGAAGCTCGCTGCCGACCAGGCCGATATCGAAGGCTGGCTGATGGAGGCGCACAGCAAGGGCCTGCAGGTGGTGGGCGAGGGGGTCGAGGACGTCGAACAGCGGCCCGCCTACAAGCTGCGGATTACGCTGGCCAACGGCGACCAGCGCCATGTGTGGGTCGATGCCCAGTCCTTCCTGGATGTCAAGGTGGAAGGCGCGCGCAAGTTCGACGGCAAGATCAAGCCCATGTACACCGTGCTCAAGGACTACCGCACCGTGGACGGCGTGACCATTCCCTTCCTGATGGAGACCTCGATGCCCGGCTATCGCGACACCGAACGGCTGGTCATCGAGCAGGCCAAGGTGAACCCGGTGATGCCGGCAGGCGGCTTCGGCAAGCCCTGAGCTCGCGGTGCGCGGCCTTGCCCTGCTGCTGCTGCTCTGTCTTGCATGGCCGGCTGCGCCGGCCGGGGCCGACACCGCCCATGGCTGGCAGCCGGAAGACATCTACCTGCAGGGACGGGACGCGCGCGGCGGCGTGCT
>JAGWIJ010000079.1 GCA_028873535.1 Pseudomonadota bacterium | reverse complement strand
GACGCCAGGGCGTCGGCGCGCGCGGGTGCTACACTGCGGGCATGATACGGCGGCAGCGCCGCCCTTGACGCACATGCCAAGCGACATCCCCGTTTCCTTACCACCCTGCCCCTCGGGCCGCCATGCCGGCCCGGGGCGGCCGCGCCTGTTCGACCCCGACGCAGCGCTGGAACGTGCGCTTGAGGTCTTCTGGCAGAAGGGCTACGAAGGCACCTCGCTGAGCGACCTGACACTCGCGATGGGTATCAGCCGTCCCAGCCTGTATGCCGCCTTCGGCAACAAGGAAGCGCTGTTCCGCAAGGCGCTGGGCCGCTATCTGGCCGGCCCGGCCGCCACTCTGGCACAGGCGCTGGCGCGGCCGCAGGCACGCGCAGCGATCGCCGCCTACCTGCACGCCGCGGCGGACATGCTGAGCCAGCCCGAACATCCGGCGGGCTGTCTGGTCGTCCAGGGCGCGCTGAGCTGCGGTGAGGCCGGATCGGTGATCCGCACCGAACTGGCCGCGCAGCGCGAGGCCTCGCTGCAGGCCTTGCGCGACCGCCTGGAACTGGGCCGACGCGCCGGCGAACTGGCGACGGACTGCGACGTCGATGCCCTCGCCCGCTACGTCGCCACCATCCATCAGGGACTGTCGGTGCAGGCTTCGAGCGGCGCCACGCGCAGCGAACTGCAGGCAGTGGTGAGCATTGCACTTCAACATTGGCCCGACCCATGAGCAACGACAACACCGAAGCCGACCAAGACACCCGCATCACCCTGTTCCAGGCACTCGGCGGCGAGCCGACCCTCCAGGCCCTGGTGGGTGCCTTCTACCGGCATATGCAGCGGCCCGAATATGCCTTCCTGCTGTCGCTGCATCCCGACCTGGCGCGCGCCGAGGACCGCCTTTACAAGTACCTGACCGGCTGGACCGGCGGCCCGCAGTTGTTCGTCCAGGAGTTCGGCCACCCGATGCTGCGCGCGCGCCATCTGCACGTCAGCGTCGACACGCGCGGCCGCGACGAATGGCTGGCCTGCATGCGCGACGCGATGCAGGACACGGTCCCGCTCGCCGAACTGCGCGCGATCCTGGAAGAGGCGCTGGCACCGCTCGCCGACCACATGCGCAACGTGCCGGAGGCCTGAGCGGCTCATAAGCAAAGCGGCAACTCCGGTATTCCGGCAGACCGCTGCCGCCCGGGCATAGAATCGGGCATGGGCAAGTCCTCGTATCCACGCGACCTGCGCGGCTATGGCCGCGAGCTGCCGGCCGTGCGCTGGCCGGGCGGCGCTCGGGTGGCGGTTCAGTTCGTGCTCAACTACGAGGAAGGTGCCGAGAGCAGCGTGCTGCATGGCGACGCCGGCTCCGAGCGCTTCCTGTCCGACATCATCGGTGCCGAGGCCTATCCGGCGCGCCACCTGTCGATGGAATCCCTCTACGAATACGGCTCGCGCGCGGGCGTCTGGCGACTGCTGCGCGAATTCGAGCGCCGCCAGTTGCCGCTCACCGTCTTCGCGGTCGGCATGGCGATCGAGCGCTATCCGGAGATCGGCCAGGTCCTGCATGCGCTCGGCCACGAGATCGCTTGCCACGGCTGGCGCTGGATCCATCATCAGGACATGCCCGAACACGAGGAACGTGGCCAGATCGCGCACGCACTGGCGCGCCTGCGTGCCCTGACCGGTGCGCCGGTCGAGGGCTGGTACACCGGACGCGACTCCCCCAACACGCGCCGCCTGGTGGTCGAGCATGGCGGCCTGCTGTACGACTCCGATCACTACGGCGACGACCTGCCGTTCTGGACCGAGGTTGCCGTGTCCGCCGGCCACAGCGTTCCGCATCTGGTGGTGCCCTACACGCTGGAATGCAACGACATGCGCTTCGCGACGCCCCAGGGCTTCAATACCGCAGGCCATTTCTTCGAATACCTGCGTGACAGCTTCGACGTGCTCTACCGCGAAGGCAATCCGTCCGGCGAGAACCGGCCGCGCATGATGTCGGTCGGCATGCACTGCCGCCTGCTCGGCCGGCCCGGCCGCTTCATGGGCCTGCTGCGCTTCCTGGACCATCTCGAACAGCATCCCGACGTCTGGATCTGCCGGCGCATCGACATCGCGCGCCACTGGATCAGCCACCACCCTTTCCGCCCACAGGACGCCTGAATCGTGCTGAACCCGGTCGACCCCGAAGCCCCCGATTTCGTGCGCCGCTACCTGAACCTGGCCGATTCGCGGCTCGGCACCGAGGTCGTGGCAGTGAGTGACGACTTCTTCGCGCCGGTACAGCGCATGCTGGATCCGGCACCTGCCGTGTTCGTTCCGGGCAAGTACGATGCGCACGGCAAATGGATGGACGGCTGGGAGAGCCGGCGCAAGCGTGGTCCCGGCAACGACTGGGCGATCGTGCGGCTGGGGCAGCGTGCGCGTCTGCACGGCGTCGATATCGACACCAGCCACTTCACCGGCAACTATCCGCCGGCGGCTTCGCTCGAGGCCTGCGACAGCATCGACGACCCCGGTCCCGACACGCGCTGGCACACCGTGCTGCCGTCGGTAAGCCTGCAGGGCAACCGCCACCACTATCACGCCTTGCAGATGCTGTCGGCCTGCACGCACCTGCGCCTGCAGATCTATCCCGACGGCGGCGTGGCGCGGTTGCGCGTCTACGGGCGCGCCGAGCGCGACTGGGACGACAGCGCCGCCGAAATCCAGCTGGACCTGGCTGCCGCCGCCAACGGTGGCCTGGTCCGCGCTGCCAACAACGAGCATTTCGGCGCGGCGTCGAACCTGCTGCTGCCGGGCCGCGGCCTGACCATGGGCGATGGCTGGGAAACCCGGCGGCGGCGCGAGCCGGGCAACGACTGGTGCATCATCGCGCTGGGACATCCCGGCCGGATCGAGCGCGTCGAGGTCGATACCGCCCACTTCAAGGGCAACTTTCCCGAACGCTGCTCGCTGTCGGGCGCGCTGGTGCGCGGCGGGACCGATGCCTCGATCGCCACCCAGAGCATGTTCTGGCCGGAACTGCTGGCACCCCAGCTGCTGCAGATGGACCGCGTCCACACTTTCGCGATCGACGCCGGCGCGGCGGTCAGCCATGTGCGCTTCAACATCTTCCCGGATGGCGGCGTATCGCGGCTGCGCCTGTGGGGCCGTGTCGCGCGCCTGGAAGGCCGGGACCGCGCTGATGCGTGAACTGCCGATCGAGGCCCTGCGGCCGGACAGCTTCGCGCCTTTCGGCACGGTGATCCAACTGCAGGGCGCACTCCACTATCCGATCAACGGCGGCACCACCGAACGCTTCCATGCCCTGGCACTGACCGACACGGCCACGGACGGCGGCGCCACCGGCATCAGCCTGTTCCGCGGCCAAGGCTTCGCGCTGCCCTTCCGCCTGCGGTTGATGGAGCGCCATCCGCGTTCGAGCCAGGCCTTCATCCCGCTGGCCGCTGGCGCTGCCGACCGCTACCTGGTGGTGGTGGCACCCGCCGGCGACTTCGCACCCGGCAGCCTGCGCGCCTTCCTGGCCCGGGGCTTCCAGGGCGTCCAATACGCGCGCGGCGTCTGGCACCATCCACTGATCGCGCTCGACCGCGACAGCGACTTCATCGTGGTCGACCGCATCGCCAACGACGACAACTGCGAAGAGCTGGCGCTGACCGCGGAGACCGTGGCCGTGCTGCGGCCGCCCGCCTGGCCGGACTGAAGGCGGGCGGGTCCGGTCAGAAGTGGTACTCGGCCCGGATCATCGGGGTGTGCGCAAAGTCGCCCGAGCCGCCCCCCCCCGCGAAGTACTCCGGGCTCGATGCCGGGATCGAGGCGTCATTGCCGAACTTGTTCTGCCAGTATTCGTATTCCAGTCCGATCTTGAAGCCCTTGAGGCTGCCACCGGTGACCTTGCCCAGGTCCAGCATCAGTTCCATGTCGAAGTGCGTCTCGGCCACGGTCGGTGCGCCGAACTCGTTGATGCCCTTGGACGCGATCCACAGACCGTAGCCATTGAACTCGAACGGCGAATCGCCGATCGGCAGGCCCCACGCCAGGGACAAGGCCGGATGCGGCGTGTAGTGGTAGCGCGCGACGCACGCCGGCTGGCCGAACGACAGGTTGATGTAGCTGCACGGCGCATTGCTTTCCCAGAACTCGAGCACGCCCAGCTCCAGGAAGCCCTTCACATCGAAGTCGACGGTCGGCCCCAGCACCAGCATCTGCTTCTTCGAGTTGTAGCCGCTGTCGTCCTTGGTGTTGTAGTCGAACCCGGCCTGGATGCCGACATCGCGCACCGGTCCGAACTTGAACATCGGACTGCCGGTCACCTTGCCGAGCGACAGCGTGTGACGGTAGACGATGTAGGTCTCCTGTGCCCCGCCCGAGGGCTGCGGGCCGGCGGGATCCTTGGAATTGGCGTTGGAGATCAGCATGTCGACGTTGAAGAAGTTGGTGCCGTATTTGTAGCCACTGACGTGGTTGAGGTCGAAGATGTTCTTGTTGATGCTGTCGCCCTCGAAGGGCTCGGCAAACTTGCTGCCGGTGCGCCATCCGATCGAGGTGTCGCTCCAGTCGGCGGCGTGCGCGCCGGCAGCGAACAGCGTTCCCGCGATCATCGTGGTCAGGGCGGTGCGTTTCATGGGGAGAGCTCCTTTGATCATGAATGGGTCTGTGTGGTGGCAGCGCAACATGGACGACTGTATCCGCCCCCAAGACCGCGGGGACCTATATTGCAGATTCGAGAAACCACATAGAACCAACAGCTTCCGCGAGCATGGCGCGTGAGCGCCGGCGACGCCCCAGCATGAGGCGTAAAAGCGGGGCCGCCGATGGCGGCGCGACATCGTGGTGCAGGATTCAGGCGTGTACGCGCAGCGCGCCGACCCGATTGCCTTCGATGTATGTTGCGTGCACGCAACGCTCGTCACCCAGCATCGCCAGCGCGAACATGCGCTCGGCCAGCGTGACGGCCTGATCCACGCGCCAGTCCAGTTCAGGAATCGCCGTCCAGTCGAGCACCACACAGTCGCCTTCGCATCCCGGCTGGAAACTGCCGACCATCGCCTGCAGTTCCAGCGCTCGCGCACCGCCCAGGGTGGCGAGGTACCAGGCGCGCATCGGCGCCAGCGGACGCCCGACCAGCTGCGAATGCTGGTAGGCCGCAGCCAGGGTGCGGATCAGCGACAGGCTGCTGCCGCCACCAATGTCAGTCGCGAGTCCGACCGCAATGCCCTCGTCGAGCAGGCTGACCGCATCAAGCACGCCACTGCCCAGGAACAGGTTGGAGGTGGGACAGAAGGCCACCGCACTGCCGGTGTCGCGCAGTGCCGCGCGTTCGCGTGGCGTCAGGTGCAGGCAGTGGCCGTAGATCGTGCGCGGTCCCGCCAGGCCAGCCGCCTGGTAGAGGGCGAAATAGTCGGCGGCCTGCGGATGCAAGGTGCGCACCCAGTCGATCTCGGCAGCGTTCTCGCACAGGTGCGACTGGACATGCAGATCCGGAACGGCGGCGTACCATTCGCCAGCCAGTTCGAGCTGTTGCGGTGTCGAGGTGGGCACGAAGCGCGGCGTGAGCGTGTAGCGCAGCCGGCCCCTGCCATGCCAGTCGGCAATCAGGCGCGGGATCTCGTGCCGGTTGGTCGCCACCGAGTCGCGCAGGCCCGGCGGACAATTGCGGTCCATCATCACCTTGCCGCACAGCATGCGCAGGCCCAGACGGTCGGCCTGGCGCATGAAAGCGTCGACGCTGTGCGGATGTACCGTGGCGAACACCGATGCCGTGGTGGTGCCATGCGCCAGCAGGCGTTCCAGCACGAAGGCGGCGCGGCGCTCGGCCTCGTCCGCAGCGGCGCAGGCAAGCTCGGCGGGAAAGGTGTAGTTCTGCAGCCACTCCAGCAGTTGGCGCCCCCAGGAAGCCATGATGCCCACCTGCGCGTAATGCAGGTGGCAATCGATCAGTCCGGGCAGGATCAGGCGTCCGCGCTGATCATCGATGGTGGTGGCCGCGGCCGCCGGATCCGACTGCAGCGCGCCCAGCACGTCCGCACGCGCTCCGCACGCGCGCACCCGGCCCCGTTCGATCCACAGTGCGCCGTCGCTCCAGTGCTGGATGGCGGCCGACTGCGGGTCGTCGCCGGGATCGCCACTGAAGTGCACGATCTCGCCGAGCAGCACACGGCTGCCAGGCGCGGGGCCGCTGCCGGGTGTCACCATCACGGTCGATGCACCGGTCTCAGGCCGACAGCCGCAGTTGCGCGGCGCACTGTCGCTGTTCGCGTGCCAGCGCGATCGTGTCGACATCGAGCAGCACGCCGTCGCGCACACGCAGCCGGCCCTGCACGACCACGTGGCGTGCCGCTGGCGGTGCGCACAACACCAGGGCTGCTACGGGATCGTGATGGCCGGCGGCGGCCAGCCCGTCGACCGGGAAGGCCGCGACATCGGCCGCCATGCCGGGCGCCAGGACTCCGATGTCGCTGCGCCCCAGCACCGTGGCGCCACCGAGCGTGGCCAGTTCCAGCGCCGCGCGTGCCGACAGGGCGGCCGGGCCGGCGCCGACGCGGGCCAGCAGCAGCGCCTGGCGCGCTTCCGCCAGCAGGTCGGCACCGTCGTTCGAGGCCGAACCGTCAACGCCCAGTGCCACTGGCACGCCACGCGCCAGCATGGCGGGAACCGGCGCGATCCCCGACGCCAGCCGCATGTTGGAACAGGGGCAATGCGCGACACCGGTACCGCTGGCGCCGAAGCGCGCGATCCCGGCGGCATCGAGCTGCACGCAGTGCGCGTGCCACACGTCCGGCCCCAGCCACTCCAGCGATTCGGCGTACTCGGCCGGGCTCATGTTCCAGCGCTCGCGGCTGTAGGCGACATCGGTCGCGCTTTCGGCCAGGTGGGTATGCATGCGCACGCCGAGGCTGCGCGCCAGGCGCGCCGTCTCGCGCATCAGCTCGCGGCTGACCGAAAACGGCGAGCACGGCGCCAGCGCCACCTGGACCATGCTGCCGTGGCCGGGGTCGTGCCAGCGCTCGACCGTGCGCTGCATGTCGCGCAGGATCGCGGCCTCGTCCTCGACCAGGCTGTCCGGCGGCAGCCCCCCCTGGCTGCGTCCCAGGCTCATCGCGCCGCGCGTGGCCGTGAAGCGCAGGCCCATCTCCTGCGCCACTTCGATGCTGTCGTCCAGCCGGCAGCCGTTGGGATAGAGGTAGAGGTGATCCGAGCTGGTGGTGCAGCCGGACAGCAGCAGTTCGGCCATCGCCACGCGCGTGGCCACGCGCAGCATCGGCGGCGTCATGCGCGCCCACAGCGGGTACAGTGCCTGCAGCCAGTCGAACAGCTCGGCGTCCTGCGCCGCCGGCAAGGTGCGGGTCAGGCTCTGGTACATGTGGTGGTGGGTGTTGACCAGCCCGGGCATCACCACGCAGCCCGACACATCCAGCACCTCGTCGGCCACGCCGCCCAGTTCGGAGGTGGTGCCGACCGCCACGATGCGTCGCCCATCCAGCAGGACGGCGCCGTCGGCGATCTCGCGCCGCGTGGCATCCATGGTGACCACGCGTTCGGCATGTTGCAGCAGCAGGGTCGGCATCGTCGGCAGTCCTCAGCGTCCGGGCACGAAGGGCTTGCCGAGCGAGGCCGGCAGGTTGAGGCGCAGCAGCTTGCGGTCGCGCGAGATCAGCACCAGCACGATCACGGTCGCCAGGTAGGGCAAGGCCGCCAGCAATTCAACCGGCAGGTCGAGACCCAGGCCCTGGGCATGGAACTGGAGAATGGTGACGCCGCCGAACAGGCAGGCACCAAGCAGCAGGCGGGTCGGCTTCCAGGTCGCGAACACCACCAGCGCCACCGAGATCCAGCCGCGCCCCGCCGTCATGTTCTGCACCCACAGAGGCGTGTAGACGGTCGACAGGTAGGCTCCCGCCAGGCCGGCAAAGGCACCGCCTGTGAGCGTTGCCGCCCAGCGGATGCCGAGCACCGGATAGCCGATGGCGTGCGCGGCCTCGGGCGATTCGCCCACTGCGCGCAGGATCAGCCCGATGCGTGTGCGCGCCAGCACCCAGGCCACCGCCACGTACAACAGGAAGGCCAGGTAGACCACCGGGTCCTGGCGGAACAGGATCGGGCCCAGCCAGGGAATCTGCGACAGCCCCGGCAGGGGCAGCGCCGGCAGACCCGCCAGGCTGTGGCTGACGTAGGACTGTCCGATGAAGGCCGACAGGCCGACACCGAAAATGGTGAGCGCAAGGCCGCACGCTGCCTGGTTGGCCGCCAGCGACAGCGCGAGCAGCGCGAACAGGCTGGCTGCCAGCACGCCCGCCAGCATGCCGGCGAGCAGGCCGGCGGTCACGCTGCCGTCGGAGGCCACCGCAGCCGCGAAAGCCGCGATGGCGCCGATCAGCATCATGCCCTCGACGCCCAGGTTCATCACGCCGGCCTTCTCCGCCACCAGCTCACCGAGCCCCGCCAGCACCAGCGGGGTGGCGGCGCCGAGGGTGCCGATCAGGATGGGACTCAGGTGGTCAATCATGCGGTTCTCCGCGGCAGGCGCAAGCGGTTGTCGATGAAGGCGTCGGCGCCCAGCAGGAAGAACAGCAGCATCCCCTGGAACAGGCCGGTGATCGCCGCCGGCAGTTGCAGCGTCATCTGCGCCGCCTCGCCGCCCAGGTAGAGCAGGGCCATCAGCAGGCCGGACAGCGCGATGCCCAGGGGATGAAGGCGTCCGAGATAGGCCACGATGATCGCAGCGTAGCCGTAGCCCGGCGAAAGATTGAGGTTGAGCTGACCGATCGGGCCTGCCACCTCGCCGACGCCGGCGAGGCCGGCCGTCAGCCCGGACAGGCACAGGCTGACCCATACCGTGGCACCTGCCGGAAAGCCGGCATAGCGCGCGGCCAGTGGCGCCTGCCCGCCCACCTCGAGCCGGTAGGCCAGGAAGCTGCGCTTGACCAGCAGCTGGAACACCAGGACCGAGGCCAGCGGGATGAAGATCGAGGCATTGAGGCGATTGCCTTCGGTCAGGACCGGGAACAGCGCGCCGTCGCCGAACATCACGCTCTGCGGGAAGTTCATGCCGGCCGGATCGCGCCACACGCCGTGCACCAGCCAGGACAGGAAGTAGTTGGCCACATAGGTCAGCATCAGCGTGGTCAGGGTTTCCTCGGCGTTGAAGCGCGTCTTGAGCAGCGCCGGAATCGCCCCCCAGAACATGCCACCGGCAGCGCCGGCCACGACCATCAGCGGCAGTGTCCAGGCGGTCTCGTGCCCGGCAGCGTGAATGGCCACGCCCCCGGCACAGATGGCGCCGAAGATCAGCTGGCCTTCGGCACCGATGTTGTAGATGCGCGCGCGGAAGCCGATCGCCAGGCCCTCCGCGATCAGCACCAGCGGCCCGGCCTTGAGCAGCAGCTCGCTCCAGCCATAGCCGCTTTCGAGTGGCTGGATGAAGAACACCCGGAAGGCCTGCACGGGATCACGCCCCAGCAGCAGGAACAGCACGGAGCCAGCCACCAGCATCAGTCCGATCGCGATCGGCGGAGCGGCCCATTGCAGGGTGCGGGACGGTTCGGCGCGCGGCTCGAGCAGGTTCATGCGGCGGCACTCATGCTGTGGCCGGCCATCAGCAGACCGATCGCCTCGGCATCGGTCGCGGCGCGCGGCTGGGGCGCCGACAGCCTGCCACCGGCCAGCACCGCGATGCGGTCGCAGATCTCGAACAGCTCCTCGAGCTCCTCGGAGACGACCAGGATCGCCACGCCCTCGCGCGACAGGTCGACCAGGGTCTGGCGCAGCTGCGCCGACGCGCCGACATCGACGCCCCAGGTGGGTTGCGACACCAGCAGCAGGCGGGGCGATTGCGCGATCTCGCGGCCGACGATGAACTTCTGCAGATTGCCCCCCGAGAGTGCGCGCGCCAATGCTTCGGGACCGGAGCAGCGGACGCCGAAGCGTTCGATGATGGCGGCCGCGAAGCGCACGGCGGCGGCGTAGTCGACCAGACCACGGCGGACCATGCCCTTGCGGTGTCCGGTCAGCAGCGCGTTGCGCGCCAGCGACATCGCCGGCACCGCGCCGCGGCCCAGGCGCTCCTCCGGCACGAAGCCCAGGCCACGGTCGCGACGCTGGCCGGCCCCCAGCCGGCCGATCGGCACGCCGTCGAGCAGCACGCTGTCCGCGGCAGTCGGCGTTTCGCCGGACAGCGCCGCCATCAGCTCGTTCTGGCCATTGCCCGAAATGCCCGCGATGCCGAGGATCTCGCCCGCCTCCACCGTCAGATGGATGCCCTCCAGCGACGTCCCGAAGGGGTCCTCGCTGCGCAGGCTCAGGGCGCGCACTTCGAGCACCGTGCGTCGCTGCCCCAGGTAGGCGGGAATTGCACAGTGCGGCAGCTCGCGCCCGATCATCATGCGCGCCAGGCTTGCCGGAGTCTCCTCACGCGGGATCGCCTCGCCGGTCACCCGCCCACTGCGCATCACCGTGGCACGGTCGCACAGCGCCTGGATTTCGTGCAGCTTGTGGCTGATGTAGAGGATCGCGACGCCCTCCGCTGCCAGCTTGCGCAGGGTGTCGAACAACGTCAGCACGGCCTGCGGGGTCAGCACGGACGTCGGCTCATCCAGGATCAGCAGCTGCGGCTTCTGCAGCAGGCAGCGCACGATCTCGACGCGCTGTCGCTCGCCCACCGAAAGGCTGTGCACCGGGCGGTGCGGATCGAGTGGCAGGCCGTACGCGCGCGATACCGATTCGACGCGCTGCGCAAGCGCCGCCAGGTCGAACGGTTCGTCGAGCACCAGCGCGATGTTCTCGACCACGGTCAGGGTCTCGAACAGGGAGAAGTGCTGGAACACCATGCCGATGCCCAGGCGCCTTGCCGCGTCCGGGCTGTCGATTTCGACCTGGCGCCCGTTCCACATGAGTTCGCCATCGTCGGCGCGCACCGCACCGTAGATCACCTTCATCAGGGTGCTCTTGCCGGCGCCATTCTCACCCAGCACGGCGTGGATCTCCCCGGGTGCCACCTGCAGCGAGACCTGGTCATTGGCCACCAGGGAATGGTAGCGCTTGGTGATGCCGATCAGCCTGATCCGGGGTTCGACCTGCACGCGCGTAGTCATCGGGAAGGGTCTTCGGCGAGGGAAAGGAGGGACGGGGGAAACGGTTCCGGCGCTGCTGCTGCGGCGTTGCGCCAGCCTGCGGTGCGCGCCGCCTCGAGGTGCTGCAGCAGCTGCGCGGCGACCGCGATCGCGATCGCCGCCGGCGACTTGTCGTCGATGCCCGGCACGCCCAAGGGACAGCTGAGGCCGGCGATGGTGGCTGCGTCCAGCCCCTGTCGACGCAGGTTGTGGCGGAAGCGCGCCGCCTTGGTCGCCGATCCGATCAGACCGCAGAAGCGTGCATCGCGCCGCTGCAGGATCGCCTCGACCAGCTCGAAGTCCAGGGTGTGGCTGTGGGTCACGACCAGGAAGCAGGCGCCCGGCGGCGCGTCGTGCACGGCATCGACCGGGTCCTCGCAGTGGCGCAGCACCAGCCCCAGCCGGCGCACCGGCTCGGCCATCTCGGGACGCGGGTCGATCCACTGCAGACGCGCCTCGGTGGCCGCGAGCACGCGCGCCAGCGCGCGTCCGACATGGCCGGCGCCGAACAAACGCAGCGCGAAGCCCTCGGCGCCGATCAGCTGCTGCCAATGCGCGCCGCTGCGCGGATCGAAGCGCGTCGTGACCGCCTGCTCCGGCGACACCAGCGTCCATTGCGACACCGTGGATGCCGGATTCCAGCGGCGCAAGACGCGTCCGCCACGCTGCAAGGCGCTGCCCAGATCCTGCCATTGCGCGGCATGCGCAGGGCTGGCCGCGATGCGTTCATAGAGCAGCCAGACCGCTCCGCCACAGCACTGGCGCAGGCCCGGTCCAAGCGTATACGGCACCAGCGCCTGGCCGGCCGCGCCGGCCAGCAGGCGCCGCGCATTCGCGATGGCCTCGAATTCCAGATTGCCGCCACCCAGGGTGTCGGTGCTGCGGTCAGCCTCGACCAGCATGGTGGCGCCGGGTCCGCGTGGCGTCGAGCCCTCGGCGCGCACTACGGTGACCAGCACGCCGTCACGTCCTTGGGCCAGGCATTCCGGCAGACGCTGCCACCACGCCGGGTCAGCCAGGATCGCGCTCACGGCGCCTCCAGGACGCCAAGCGCGCGCAACACGGCCTCGGGGCTGGCGGGCGCATCCAGACACACCTGCTGCCGCGCCGGCAGCGCACTTGCCAGCGCCGCGCGGATGGCGAAGAAAACGCTGAACGCCAGCATCAGGGGCGGTTCGCCGACGGCCTTCGAGCGGTGGATGCTGTCCTCGCGGTTGGGTGCGTCGTACAAGGCGACGTTGAAGCGGGCCGGCACGTCGGTGGCCGTCGGTATCTTGTAGGTCGACGGCGCATGGGTCATCAGGCGGCCGTCCTCGCGCCACCACAGCTCTTCGCTGGTCAGCCAGCCCATGCCCTGCACGAAGCCGCCTTCGATCTGGCCGATGTCGATGGCGGGATTGAGCGAGCATCCGGCGTCGTGCAGGATGTCCACCTGCAGCAGGCGCGTCGCGCCGGTGGCGAGGTCGACAGCGACCTCGCTGCAGGCGGCGCCGTAGGCGAAATAGTAGAAGGGGCGGCCGGTCCTGGTGACGGGGTCGAAATGGATCTTCGGCGTCGCGTAGAAGCCGCTGTCCCAGAGCTGCACGCGCTGGCGATAGGCGCGCATGACCAGATCGGCGAAGTCCTCCGAACGCGCCGGGTCGCCGGCCAGCGTCACGCGGCCGCCGTGGAAGCGCACGTCGCCGGCGTCGCCGCCGTGGCTGCGCGCCATCACGCCGGCCAGGCGCGCGAGGATGCTGCGGCACGCCGCCTGCACCGCCTTGCCGTTGAGGTCGGTGCCGCTGGACGCGGCGGTGGCCGAGGTGTTGGGCACCCGGGTGGTATCGGTTGCGGACAGACGGACCCGGTCCGGCGCAATGCCGAACTCGTGCGCCGCGATCTGGCGGATCTTGGTGTACAGCCCCTGCCCCATCTCGGTCCCGCCGTGCGACACCAGCACGCTGCCGTCGGTGTAGACGTGCACCAGCGCACCGGCCTGGTTGTACAGCGTGGCATTGAAGGAGATGCCGAACTTGAGCGGTGTGAGCGCGATGCCACGCCGGATCATGGCATTGCCGGCGTTGAAGACGTCGATGGCGGCGCGCCGCCGGCGGTAGTCGGACTGCGCTTCGAGCCGCGCGCACAGGTCGCCGATGATGCAGTCCTCGACCTGCATGCCATACGGCGTGAGGTCGCGGCCGTGGCCGGCTTCGGCGGCGTAGAAGTTGCGCCGGCGCACGTCGAGCGGGTCAAGGCCCAGCATGCGCGCGATGTCCTCGATGACGGTCTCGATCACCAGCATGCCCTGCGGACCACCGAAGCCGCGGAAGGCCGTGTTGGAGACCGTGTGCGTGCGCAGGCGCAGGCTGCGGATCTGCACGGTGTCGAGGAAATACGCGTTGTCGACGTGGCACAGCGCCCGGTCGTTGACCGGACCGGACAGGTCGGCCGAATGCCCGCAGCGCGAGGCGAGCTCGACGCGCAGGCCGAGGATGAGGCCGCTGTCGTCGAAGCCGGCCTCCCAGCGGCTGTGGAAGTCGTGGCGCTTGCCGGTGGCGCGCATGTCCTCGTCACGGTCCAGGCGCAGCTTGACCGGACGTCCGCTGGCACGCGCGAGCAGCGCCGCGATGATCGCCCACTGGGCGGACTGGGATTCCTTGCCGCCGAAGGCACCGCCCATGCGCCGGCATTCCACGCCGACGCGGTGCACGGCGACACCGAGCGCGTGCGCCACCAGGTGCTGCATCTCGGTCGGGTGCTGGGTGGAGCACCACAGGTGCCAGCAGTTGTCGTCGCGCGGCTCGGCCAGCGTGATCTGCCCCTCCAGGTAGAAGTGCTCCTGCCCGCCCTGCCGCAACGTCCCGGCCAGGCGGTGCGGCGCGGTGGCGAGCACGTCATCGATGTCGCCACGCGCCAGCTGCACCGGCGGCAGCACGTGCAGACCCTGCTCGCGTGCAGCCTCGAGCCCGATCACCGCCGCCAGGGGTTCCAGTTCGACGCGCGCCAGGCGCACGGCGGCACGCGCCGCTGCGCGCGTGCTCGCCGCCACCGCAAACAGCGGCTGGCCGTGGAAGCTCACCGTATCGCGCACCAGGATATCCTCGTCCGCCAGCACCGGCCCGAATTTGCCATGGACGAGATCGCTGCCCGCCAGCACCGCGACCACGCCGGGCGCACGGCGCACCGCATCCAGGTCCAGGCGCACCAGCCTTGCGTGGGCCAGCTCGCTCAGGCCAAGCGCGGCATGCAGCGTGCCGGCCGGTTCGGGCAGGTCGTCGACATAGCTGGCCTGGCCGCTCACGTGCAGGTGTGCGCTGTCGTGCACCAGCGACGTGCCGGGCGGCGCCAGCGCGCTGCCGGCCGGGTGATCGGCGCGAGCGCCGGGCGCGGCCGTCACGCCCCGGCCTCGACGGCGTCGAGCGCATCCGGACTGCCGCCTCCGGCCAGCGCGTGCCACCAGCGCTCCAGCAGGCGTCCGGCAACCACCCGGCGATAGGCGGCGCTGGCACGCAGGTCGGACAGCGGACTGAAATCGGTCAGCAGGGCGCGCCGCGCGGCGTCCAGCGTGGCGGCATCGAGGTGGCCGCCCAGCAGCGCCGCCTCGCAGGCCGGCGCGCGCTGCGGCGTCGCCGCCATGCCGCCGAAGGCGACACGCGCAGCGGTGATCACGCCATCGGCGAAATCGACGCGGAAGGCCGCGCACAGGGCCGAGATGTCCTGATCGTAGCGCTTCGACACCTTGTAGCAGGCGAATCGCGTGGCAGGGCCCGGCAGGGGCACGACCAGTTCACGCAGGAACTCGCCGGGCGCGAGCGCGGTGCGCTGGTAGCCCAGGTAGAAGTCTGCCAGCGCCAGTTCGCGCACCTGCCCGCCGCGCTGCAGGCGCAGGCGGGCGTCGAGCGCCAGCAGCGGCGGCATGCCGTCGCCGATCGGCGAGCCATTGGCGACGTTGCCCCCCAGCGTGCCGGCATTGCAGACCGGCGGCGCCGCAAAGCGGCGCGCCAGGTCGCTCAGCGCCGGCACATGCCGGCACAGAACGGGCCAGGCGCGACTGTGGCTGACGGCCGCGCCGATCACCAGTTGGCCTTGCTGCAGCTCGAGCGTGTGCAGTTCCGGCACGCGATCCAGATGCACCAGGTGCGGCAGCGGCCGCGCCTGCTTGGTGATCCACAGCCCGATGTCGGTGGCACCTGCGACGATGCGCGCTGCCGGCGCTGCGAGCAGGGTCTGCGCCAGCGCCGCCAACGTGGCGGGCGCCTCGAAGCGCCCGCCACCCGCTGCGGCACCGGCCCGGTAGTCGAGCGCGGCACGCGCCGCCATCGCCTGCAGTGCCGTGCGCAAAGGCGCGCGGTCGAAGCGGTGGCGCGGCCGTTCGAAGGCCTGTGCTGCCGCCGCCACGATCGGCCGGTAGCCGGTGCACCGGCACAGGTTGCCGGCGAGCGCCTGGCAGGTCGCCGCGCGCGAAGGCGCATCGGTGCGCGATTCATACAGACCGAACAGCGCCATCACGAACCCCGGGGTGCAGAAGCCGCATTGCGAGGCGTGGCAGTCGACCATCGCCTGCTGAACCGGGTGAAGCCCACCGGACGCTCCGTGCAGATCCTCGACGGTCACGATGGCCTTGCCGTCGATCATGGCCAGCAGGTGGATGCAGCTGTTGATCGGGCGCAGCGCGACACCCTGTTCGGCGTCCGCGTCGAGTTCGGCCAGCATCACCAGACAGGCGCCGCAATCGCCTTCAGCGCAGCCCTCCTTGGTACCCACTGCACGTGCCTCCGTGCGCAGCCATTCGAGCACGGTCATGGTGGACGCCACGCCCACCACGCTGCGCTGGGCGCCGTGCCACCAGAACCGGATGCCGGGCTGATCGCCCGCCACCGGGGCCGTCATGGCGCCGTTCCTCCTTCCTGCCGCCAGAAGCCGAGGTGTGCCTGGCAGGCCTCGTCCTCGAGCAGGGGCCCGAGCACCGCCGTGGGCCGCTGACCGCGTGCGAACACCTCGCGACAGGGCAGCGCCAGCGTCGGATTCCCGGGATGGTCGCCAGTCAGCGCCAGCAGGGCGGTCTCGGCCAGTCCATAGACCACGCGCCCGATGCCGCACCAGTAGATGGCGCCGGCACACATCGCGCACGGCTCGGCATTGCTGTAAAGCGTGGCCGAGCGCAGTTCCTGCGGCTGGCAGGCGCGCGCGGCCGCCGCAGCGGCCAGGCGCTCGGCGTGGCAGGTGGGATCACCGCAGGGCGGCAATGAATGGTTGATCTCGGCGGCCAGCTGGCGCCCGTCGGCGGCGATCACGATCGCCGCGAAGGGATGAC
>JAGWIJ010000078.1 GCA_028873535.1 Pseudomonadota bacterium | reverse complement strand
CGACCGCCGCCGCCACCGCCGGCGCCGCCGCGCTGCTGGCCGCTGCCGTGGCCGACGAGCCGGCCGCGCTGCTGCGCGATGGCGGCGTGATCCGCGCCGGCTTCGACAGCGATCTCGACGAACTGCGCGGGCTCAAGGACAGCGCCGGCCAGTACCTGCTGGAACTCGAGGCGCGCGAGCGCGCACGCACCGGCATCCCCACGCTGAAGGTGGAATACAACCGCGTGCACGGCTTCTACATCGAGGTCACCCACGCCCACGTCGACAAGATCCCCGACGACTACCGGCGCCGCCAGACGGTCAAGAACGCCGAGCGCTACATCACGCCCGAACTCAAGACCTTCGAGGACCGCGCGCTGTCGGCCGCGGACCGCGCGCTGACACGCGAGCGCGTGTTGTTCGATGCGCTGCTGAACGAACTGATGCCAGAGCTGCGCGCCTTGCAGCAGGCGGCACTGGCGCTGGCCGAGCTCGACGTGGCGGCCTGTCTGGCGGAACGCGCCGTGGCGCTGGATTTCTGCGCCCCCGAATTCACCGACGAGCCCTGCCTGGAGATCGAGGGCGGTCGCCATCCGGTGGTCGAGGCGCAGGTGGACCGCTTCATTCCCAACGACGTGCAGCTGGGGCCGGCGCGCAGCCTGCTGCTGATCACCGGGCCCAACATGGGCGGCAAGTCGACCTTCATGCGCCAGACGGCACTGATCGCACTGCTCGCGCACGCCGGCAGCTGGGTGCCGGCCAGCCGCGCGCGACTGGGTCCGCTGGATCGCATTTTCACGCGCATCGGCGCCGGCGACGACCTCGCGTCGGGCCGCTCGACCTTCCTGGTCGAGATGTCCGAGGCCGCCACCATCCTGCATGCAGCCACGCCGCGCAGCCTGGTGCTGGTCGACGAGATCGGCCGCGGCACCTCGACCTTCGACGGCCTGTCACTGGCCTACGCGATCGCGCGCCACCTGTGCGAGGTCAATCGCAGCCATACGCTGTTCGCGACCCATTATTTCGAGCTCACGCGCCTGGCCACGGAATACCGCAACGTGGCCAACGTGCATCTGGACGCCACCGAGCACCGCGACCGCATCGTGTTCCTGCACCAGGTGCGCGCGGGACCGGCCAATGAAAGCTATGGCCTACAGGTGGCGGCGCTGGCCGGCGTGCCGAAGACGGTGATCGCGCAGGCGCGCCGGCGCCTGGCCGAACTCGAGCAGCAGAGTCTGAACGCCGGTCCGCAGGGTGACCTGTTCGCGGCGCCGGCAGTGCCGCAGGATGCCGCCGACGCCGCGGCACAGCGCCTGGGCGATCACCCGGCACTGGCCAGGCTGGCCGCGCTGGATCCCGACGGGCTGTCGCCGCGCGAGGCGCTCCAGGCCCTGTTCGACCTGAAGGGCCTGCTGGAAGACTGAGGCCGCCGACGCGGCCCGCCCTCAGTGGTGGTGGCCGCCTTCGCCGTGCACGTGACCGTGCGTGAGCTCTTCGCTGCTCGCCACGCGCACCTCGATCACGGTGCAGCTGAAATCGAGCACCTTGTCGGCGAGGGGGTGGTTGCCGTCCACCACCACCTTTTCGGGGGTGACGTCGGTGACCGTGTAGAGCGTGAACTCGTCCTCGCCGTCATCCTCGGCCTGGCCTTCGAACTGCATGCCCACGGTGACGTTGGCCGGGAACAGGTCGCGCGGTTCGACGCGCACCAGCGCGGCGTCGTAGCTGCCAAAGGCATTCTCGGGATCCAGGCGCACCTGGCAGGTGTCGCCTGCCTGCTTGCCCTGAAGGGCCTCTTCAACCTGCGGAAAGATGCCGTGATAGCCGCCATGCAGGTAGCTCACGGCACTTTCGCTCTGCTCGAGCACATTGCCGTCCGTATCGGAGAGGCGGTACTCAATGGTCACCACCGAATTCTTGCCGATCTGCATCACTTCATCTCCTTCACGAGTTTCAATATTTCCGCGGCATGTCCGCGGGTGTGCTGCACGGGAACGACATGGCGCACCATGCCCTGGCGATCGATGACGTAGGTCACACGCTCGATGTTGAGCCGCGTCACCCCGTTGTTGCGCGATTCGACCAGGACGCCGTAGCTGCGCGCCACCTCGCCATCCTCGTCGGACAGCAACTGCGCCGCAAGACCATGCTTGTCGCGGAAGTCGGCGTGGCTGAGGAAGTTGTCGCGCGAGATGCCGAACACGACGGCATCATGGCGCACGAACTCCTCTTCGATGTCGCTGAACTCGATGGCCTCGGTGGTGCACTGGGGCGCGTTGTCGCGGGTATAGAAGAACAGGACGACCTTGCGATCGCCGATATAGGACGACAGGTCGAGCATCTCCATCGATGCGTCCGGCAGTTCGAAAACCGGGGCCTTGTCACCTACCTTGAGCATGCACGCGCCTCCCTGGAACCCGGACCGATTCTAACCGAATTCCGTCCCAATACCGCGGCAGGTCGGCAAGCGCGCGTGCTTGTGCCAACATCGCGGCATGCCCGCCCTTGGAAACCGTCATGCCCCGATCCCAAGCTGCCACCGCAGCCCCCGCCGACGCACTGGTGCCGCGCGGCCGCCTGCCCCTGCTGGGCGGGCTCAGCGCACGCCGCTTCCTGAGCGAATACTGGCAGAAGAAGCCTTTGCTGGTGCGTCAGGCGATCCCGGGCTTCGCCGGCCTGATCGACGCCGCCGGCCTGCGTCGGCTGGCAGCTTCCGACGACGTGCAGTCGCGGCTGATCCGGCGCGAGGGCCGCAACTGGTCGCTGCAGCACGGCCCGATCGCCGCCAGGACGTGGAAGGACCTGGATCCGGCGCAGCCCTGGACGGTGCTGGTGCAGGAACTCAACTTCCACCTGCCGGCCGCCGACCGCCTGCTGGAGGCCTTCCGCTTCATTCCGCATGCGCGCATCGACGACCTGATGGTCAGCCATGCAAGTCCGCGCGGCGGCGTCGGTCCGCATTTCGATTCCTATGACGTGTTCCTGCTGCAGGGGCCGGGACGCCGCCGCTGGCGCATCAGCGCACAGGAGGACATCAGCTTGCGCGCCGGCATGCCGCTCAAGATCCTCAAGCACTTCCATCCGGAGCAGGAGTGGGTGCTGGAACCCGGCGACATGCTCTATCTGCCGCCGCGCTATGCGCACGACGGCGTCGCGCTCGACGAATGCTTCACCTACTCGATCGGCTTTCGCGCGCCGAGTCCGCAGGAATGGGTGGCCGAGTTCCTGCTGGACAGCGCGGAGCGCCTGCGCCTGGACGGCCGCTACGCCGATCCGGACCTGCAGTTGCAGCGCCATCCGGGCGCGCTGCCGCGCGCACTGCAGACCTTCTTCCAGCAGCAGCTCGACAGCGTGCGCTTCGAAGCCGCTGCCGTGCGCGACTTCAACGGCCGCTACCTGACCGAACCCAAGCCGCATGTGTTCTTCCCGGCGCCCACGGAAGACTTGAGCAGCAGCGGCTTCCGCCGTGCCGCGCTCGCACGCGGCGTGCGGCTGGATCCGCGCAGCCGCATGCTGTTCGCAGGCGATGACTGCTGGTGCAATGGTGAACATTTCCCGATGGCCGCCGACGAACACGCGGTGCTGGTTGCGCTGGCCGACCGCCGCCGGCTCGACGCCGGCTGTCTGCGCGCCGGCCAGGCCGCCTCGCCCGACCAGTGGCGCAGCACCTTGTGGCCGATGCTGCTGGCGTGGTTCGACGACGGCTGGCTGCGCCTGGGGTGCGACTGGACTTGATCGAGCGCTTGCTGCAACGCAGCGGAATGCTGTAATGTCACATGATTGACGGAGGTGTGGCAGAAGTACCCTGGTTTCTGGTATTTCTCAACATTTCTGATACACTCCGTGAGTTGTCGGACCAGCGTCTGCTCTCCCGGCATTTGGTCAACACCCATCTACCAAGGGATATTCATGAAGCACTCTCTCCTGATCGCCGCCCTCGTGGCCGCCTCCCTCGCCGCCTGCAGCAAGCCGGAAGCCCCGAAGACCGATGCGCCGGCCGCTGCTCCCGCCGCCCCTGCTGCCGACGCCGCCAAGCCGGCTGATGCCGCCGCTCCGGCCGCCCCTGCCGCCGACGCCGCCAAGCCGGCCGACGCTGCTGCCCCCGCCGCTGCGCCCGCTGCCCCCGCCGCTGGCGACGCGATGAAGCCGGAAGAAAAGAAGTAATCCGGTCGGGATTGCAGTTCCACCTTCAAGCCGGCCCGTGAGTCGGCTTGAAGTCGTCATGAGTTTCCCCGTCATAACCTATCCAAGGAAAAGCACAAGATGAAGCACTCGCTCCTGATCGCCGCCCTCGTGGCCGCCTCCCTCGCCGCCTGCAGCAAGCCGGAAGCCCCGAAGACCGACGCTCCGGCCGCCGCCCCGGCCCCGGCTGCTGACGCCGCCAAGCCTGCCGATGCCGCCCCGGCCGCTCCCGCTGCCCCGGCCGCCGATGCCGCCAAGCCCGCCGACGCTGCTGCCCCGGCCGCTGCTCCGGCTGCCCCGGCCGACGCTGCCAAGCCCGAAGAAAAGAAGTAATTCGAGCTCAGGCGCAGGTCTGAGAAGCCGGCCCTCAGGGCCGGCTTTTTTTATGCCCTGAACGGACGCATCGGGGCTGCCGGACCCAACGCAGACCGGGCCGCAACACTTGTTCACAGCCGACGCCGGATCGGGCGTGCGGCCGACATCCCTTTGCAACCTTGCAGGCGTTTAATGGGCGGCTCGCACAAGCTTGCGTCTGCCTGACTGCCCCTCCCTGCCTGTGACCGTCATTGCCTATCTGGCGCCGGAAATCCCGGCGCGTTCCGCCACCTTCGTGTACCGCGAAGCCGAGGCCATGATGCGCGCGGGCTGCCGCGTGCTGTACTTCGCGGTGCGTGCGCCGGATGATCCGGCGCCGGGCATGGCACAACTGACGGCACAGGTACGGATCCTGTATGCGCGCTCGCGGACGGGACGGCTGGCAGCGGCGCTCGACGCGGTCGGGCTGGTGCTGCGCCATAGCCTGGCGCGCGGCCGCCGTCGCACGATCGGGCTGGCGCTGCGGGCCCTGTGCGAGGACTTGGGCAGCCTGCCCGGCGGCCTGCTGGCACGGCTCAAGCTGCTCCACCAATGGCTGGCAGCGGCACGCCTGGCTGACGCGCTGCGGCGCCAGGGCGCCGACCATCTGCATGTCCATTTCAGCCACGTGCCCGGCACCATCGGCATGTACGCGAGCCTGCTGAGCGGAGTGCCGTACACCATCGTGGCCCATGCCAACGATGTCCATGTGCAGGGCAGCCTGCTGCGCCAGAAGGCGCAGCGCAGCAAGGCCATGGTCGCGATTTCGCGGGCCATGCGCGACGAACTGCAGCGGCGTGGCGTGGCTGCCGAGCGCATCCGGGTGATCCGTTGCGCACCGGCGCCCGCCTTCGGCGCGCACGCCGAAGGCGCAGGCGCGGCGGCGGCGGCACCGACGCGCTGGGTGGTCGGCGGGCTGGGCCGCCTGGTCGCCAAGAAGGGCTTTGCCGATCTGCTCGCGGCAGCCGCCGAACTGCGCGCTGCCGGTGTGAACCTGGAACTCAGGATTGCCGGCAACGGCCCCGAAGGCGAGCGCCTGCGCGCGCGCGCGGCGGCACTGGGCCTGCAGGCGCAGGTGCGTTTCGACGGCGCGCTGGCGCCCGCCGAGGTGCCGGCCTGGATGGCGGCCCTGGACTGCTTCGTGCTGCCGTGCACACTGGCGGGCGACGGCGACATGGACGGCATTCCGGTGGTGCTGATGGAAGCCATGGCCAGCGGCGTGCCGGTGGTCAGCACCGCACTGTCGGGCATCCCCGAGCTGGTCATCGAGGGTCAGACCGGACTGCTGGCGCGCCCCGGCGATACGCACGCCATTGCCGGCGCCATGCGCCGCCTGCATGATGATGTTGCGTTGCGCAAGGCGCTGGTGGCGGGCGCGCTGAAGCACCTGCAGCAGGAATTCGACCCCGACCTCAATGCCTCCAGACTCCTTGCGGTGATCACTGCGCCATGACCGACTGTCCGGCCCTCCTCGGTGTGTGCCACGGCGATGCAAGCGCCTCTCCCGCTCCTGCCACAGCACCGCAGGGGCGTCTGCTGGTGGTGTCGCCGTGCCGCGACGAGGCCCGATTCCTGCGCGCCAGCGCCGCCTCGGTGTTGGCGCAAAGCTGTCGTCCAGACCTGTGGATCCTGGTCGACGATGGCAGCACGGACGAAACCCCGGCGATCCTGGCCCAGCTGGCGGCCGATCACCGCTTCATCCGCGTCGTGACGCTGGCCAATCGCGGCGGCCGTCGGGTCGGTCCGGGCGTGGTGCACGCCTTCATGGCCGGGCTCGAGGCGGCTGGCATCGACCTGCGCTTCGAGTACCTGTCCAAGCTCGATGTCGATCTGATCCTGCCGCCGCGCTATTTCGAAGCCGTGCTCCAGCGCATGGATGACGACCCCAGACTGGGCACCTGCAGCGGCAAATCACTGGTGCGGCGCGAGCGCAGACTCGCCCCCGAAGGCCAGGGCGACGACATGTCGCTGGGCATGGCCAAGGTCTACCGCCGCCAGTGCTTCAACGACATCGGCGGACTGGTGCCGGCCGTGATGTGGGATGGCATCGACTGCCACCGCGCGCGCATGAAAGGCTGGCGCGCCGGCAGCTTCAGCCATCCCGACGTGGACTTCGAGCATCTGCGGCCGATGGGCGCCAGCCATCATGGCCTGCTCACCGGCCGCTTCCGCCATGGCCGTGGCCAGCACTTCATGGGCACCGGATTTTTCTACATGCTGGCCAGTGCGCTCAACTGGATGCGGCGGCGGCCGCTGCTGCTGGGCGGCGGCGCCATGCTGGCCGGCTGGATCTGGTCGGCATGGCGCGGCACACCGCGATACGACGATGTCGAGTTCCGCCGCTTCCTGCGCCACTACCAGCGCAACGCGCTGCTGCTGGGCAAGCGCCGCGCGCAGGCTCAGGCTGAGCGTGGCGCCGGCGTGCCGCCCGGCCGGCAGTCCCGCTGAACGCCGGCCGCGTTCAGGCCTGCAGCAGACCCGGCAGGCCGGCCGGGAAGGCGGCCAGATTGGGGAACAAGGTCGCGATGTCCGCTGGCGCAGCGCCCAGCCAGGTGCCCAGCGCGGCCGCATACTGGTAGACCGAGGTGCTCGGGATCAGACGCCCGTTGCCGTCGGCGTCGTCGGGTCCGTCCAGCGTCAGATCGGGCATGGTGCCGTAGAGGTTGCCGCCATTGACCGCGCCGCCCAGCACCAGGTGGTGGGCACCCCAGGCATGGTCGGTGCCGCCGTTGTTGCTGGTCAGGGTGCGACCGAACTCCGACATCGTGAAGCTGGTCACGCTGCCCGCCACGCCCAGTTCGACGGTGGCCTTGTAGAAGGCCGACAAGGCCTGGCTCAACTCGCCGAACAGCGCAGGCTGCTGGTTGAGCTGGTTGCTGTGGGTATCGAAGCCGCCCATCTGCACGAAAAAGATCTGCCGCTGCGCACCCATTGCCGCGTGGATCGCGATCAGCTTGGCCACCCAGCTCAACTGCTGGGCCAGACCGGTGGACGGAAACACCGTGGTCAGCGCCGGTGCCGCCGCCAGCGCGGTGCTCAGGGTCTGCGCCAGCGCCTCGGTCTGCAGCAGCGCGGCGCCGCCCTGCTGGACCAGCAGCGAGGGATCGCTGCCCGACTGGTTCAGTGTGGCCTGGAAGGCCGCCGCGCGTGCGCTGGGCTGCCAGCTCTCGGTGCCATCCAGGGTCTGCACGCCGCCATAGGCATCCACCGTGTAAGGCACCGTCACGCCGCCGGTCTGGAACAGGTTGTCGCCGGCGATGGAGAGGTTCATCGACAGTCCGCTCGTACTCGTCGCGGCGCCCAGCAGGTCGGCCAGCGATCCGCCCCAGCCGCTGGACACCAGCGCCTCCGGACGGCCGGTCATCCACTGGTTGCCCTGGTCGGCGTGCGAATAGAGCTGCGGCGGCAGATTGGTGCCGGCCTTCGCCATGGCCTTGGTGGTGGGAGCGATCAGGGTGCCGACATTGGCCATGAAAGCGAGCTGGCCGCCGCTGAACAGCGCCTGCAGCTCGGGCACCGAAGGATGCAGTCCGTAGCTGTGGCCGTCGCTCACGCGCGGGGTGATCGGCAGCAAGGTGTTCTGGGCGATCGCGATGCCCTGGCGGCCGGCCGCATAGCTGGCATAGGTGGCGGTGTCGGTCGGCACCAGCAGGTTGAGGCTGTCGTTGCCGCCCCCCAGGTAGACGCAGACCAGCGCGCGATAGCCGCCGGTGCTGGCAGCCCCTGCCAGCGAGGCGCGCCCCAGGCTGCCCAGCGTGGCCAGCGTGGCGGCTATGCCGGCGCCGCCGCCGGCCAGCGCCAGGCCATCGAGCAGGAACTGCCGGCGGGAAGAATTGAATGCAGGGATCATGTCGTCGACCTAGCGCTGGATCTGATATTCGGGAGAAGCCAGGATCTGGAACGCCGCCTCGCCGACGCGCGCGTAGCCACCGTCCTTGGCGGAAATCGCATTGACGTCGGTGACCACGGCCGTGCGCATCGCGGCGCTCATCTGTCCGGCCATCATGGCCAGCGCCAGCTGATCGACCATGGCACCGGTGTCGCTCGCGGTGGCCAGCGCCAGCAGATCGCTGCCAGGGTGCAACAGGATGTCGGTGGGCTGGGTGTAGCTGTTGGCGGTGGCGCGGTCGATTGCCGCGTAGTAGTAGAAGTTGTGCAGCAGCGCGAGGTTGGAGGCAGTGACCAGCTGGAACTCGGGCGCCACCAGACCGGCCTTCTGCACCACGCCCGAGGGGCTGAAGCCGGGCTTGAAGAAATTGAACACCGAAGGCGCCGACAAGGGTGCCTGCTTGAGATCGTAGTCGGGGTTCCAGTACTGGCGGCTGCCGTTGGCATCGTGGCCGTCGAGCACGCGCCACAGATGCGCCAGCGTCACCAGCGGCTCGCGGCGCTTGCCGAAGCCCGGCGCGGCAGCAGCGGCGTCGCTGCGCGCCTCGGGATCCTCGAGAATCGCGCGCACCACCGCGCCCAGGTCGCCGCGCGTGCCCTTGCCGTTGTTGGCGAACACCGCTGCCACGCGGCCGACATAGGCCGGCGAGGGGTTGCTGGTGACGAGGTGCTGGATCAGCTGGCGCGAGATGAAGGGCGGCGTGTTGGGGTGGTTGAACAGGGTATCGAGCGCGATCTGCAGGTCGGCCTCGGCACTGCCGTTGGCCGGGATGCTGACGCCGCCCACGATGGTCTTGGCGCCGCGGTCATGCTCGGCCTGGAAGGCCGTCATGGGATCGACAAAGTCGCTCGGCGAATAGAAGAAATCGGTGCCCAACCAGCTCCAGCCCGTCAGGGCACGCGCCAGATTGCTGACCTCGGCCTGGCCATAGGTCGGCTGCGGCCTGCCGTTGGCATCGAGCGCCTGGCTGCCGTCCGGATTGAGTGTCCACAAGCCGATGGTGAACAGCTGCATGACTTCGCGCGCATAGTTCTCGTCGGCGTGGATGTTGTGAGCCGGATCGGGCTTCTGGTTGCCCAGCATGTTGAGGTACAGACCCATCTGCGGGCTTAGCGTGACATCCTGCAGCAGGGTGCGGAAATTGCCGAAGGCGTCGTTGGCCAGCAAGTCCCAGTACAGCGCAATGGCATCGCCGTTGTTGCCCAGGCCGCTGCTCTGGTCCGAGATCACGAAGATCTCCGACAGTGCGAGCGCCATGCGCTGGCGCAGCTGGTCGGGTCCGCTCACGGCGGTGTTCCACCAGAAGGTCAGCCGGTTGTTGCGCGAGTACTTGTCCGCACTTGCGAGCATCAGCGGATACTGGGCCGTGGCTGGCAGCGCCTGCTGCGCCGTGATCCAGGCGTCGATGCCTTGCGCCTGCAGCGTGGCGATGTCCTGCAGCCGCGCGCCGTAGGTGGCCTGATTGAGAAAGCGCGCCGCCTGGGGCGGGTTCAGCGGCCCGCTGACCGTGGCGCCAGCCGTGGCCGCCGCAGTGCCGGCGCCCGCGCCAGCGCCTGAGCCGCCACCGCAGCCGGCCAGCTGCAGGCACAGGGCGATGGCCGGGAACAGCGCCAGGCAGCGCTTCCTGCCAGGGGAAATGATCCGCATGAGTGCACTCTCGAATTCATGAATCCCCCTTGTGGTAAAAATTACCACGCACGCACAGCGCTTGACCAGAGTTTGTCCAAGAATTACTTTGCGGCATCGCAACAACAGGAGCGCACACGCGCATGCACGCCCCGATGACCGCCATCACCGATGCGGGTGATCTGATGGTGACCTCGCCCCTGGCGCTCGCGCTTCTGTTGCTGCTGTGGCGTGCGGGCGCAGTGCCCCAGGCCCGGCGCCTGGCGCTGGCGTGGGCGGCCTGCTTCGGCGTGCTGGGCGTGCTCAAGCTGGTGTTCACCACCTGCGGCGAGCACTGGCAGGCCGGCCTGCACAGCCCGAGCGGCCATGCCGGGCTCAGCACCCTGGTCTACGGAAGTTATGCGCTGGTGCTGGCCGCCCTGCCCGGCTGGCGCCGGCCGCTGCCGCTCGGACTGGCCGGCGGCGCGCTGATCGCGGCAATCGGCATTTCGCGCATGGTGCTGCATGAGCACACGCCGGTCGAGGTTCTGGTCGGTCTGCTGGTGGGTTTCAACTGCCTGCTGCTGGTTGCCAGCCTGCCGCTGACGCCGGTCCAGGCCACGCGCGTTCCGGTGGCGGCCCTGCTGGCACTGCTGGTGCTGGTGCCGGCTGTGTTGCAGGGTTCGCGCTCGCAGGCCGAAGACCTGGTGGTCGGCTCGGCGCGCGAGCTGCATTTCCGGCTGGGGGTGTGCCAGGGGCCGCCGCCGGCCCCGGCGCACCTCAGCGCAACTGCGCTGCCAGCACCGTGAGCAGCTTGCGCGACACGTCGGCCGCCGGCGCCTTGCCGTCCTTGTCCAGCACGGTGACGCGCGCGTTGTCCGCGTCCTGGCTCAGCGCCAGGCGGTAAATGCCTTCGGGCACCTTGACCTGGCTCAAATCGGCCTGCGGCGTGAGGTCGACCGACTTGTCCTTGGAAGGGGTGCTGGTGTCGGTATCGGTGATCTTGCTCCAGATGGCGCGGCCGATCTTGCTGAAGAAGCCACCCACGCCGCTGTTGCCGGCCTTGGCGGTGCCGCCAGCCGGGTCCTTGACCTTGTCGGCACTGTACTGCACGAAGTACAGGCCGCTGTCGCGGTCCTGGTCCTGCATGGCCAGTCCGCTCTTGTCGATCGCGAGCCCCAGACGTCGCCAGCTGCGGTCGAAGCCTTCGCCCATCGCCAGGTCCGGCACGCCGGCCGGACCGCTTTCGAGGCTGACCGCGGCCGCCACACCGGTGGCTGCCGCCGCTGCGCCCTTCGCCACTTCGGTCGCATCAGCCGAGGCCTTGCGTGCCTCCGGCCGCGCCCCCGCCAGCTGACGGTCGGCTGCCGGTGCTTCGACGCCGAACTTGAGCAGCAGCCGCTTCAGCATCTCGGCTTCCTTGTCCGGCTCGCTGGCGCGCGCCTGCCACACGGTGCGGTCGTTGCCCGCCTCGACTTCCTGCAGCCCCTTGTGCGAGACGAACACCTCGGAGGTGCCGTCCTTGCGGCCACGGTCGACGCGGAACTTGTACTGGTCGCGGATCCCGTTGGCGTTGTCGTTCTTGAACAGGTTGCGGATCAGGTTGCGCACCAGGCCGTCGTCTTCGACATCAGGCTTGCCCGAGATCCACTGGGTCTCGACCACGCCGATCTGGGGATTCTCTGCGGCGATCTCGTAGCCGTTCTCGGTCAGGAAGGTCTTGACGGTGTTGTAGACCTGATCGGGAGTGCCGTTGGCGGTCAGCCAGCGGTCCGAACCGGCGACCTCGATGTGGGCCTGCGCTGCGACCGGATCCACGCCCACGCCCGGCACATAGCCCCCCTGCACTGTCGGCAGGCCACGGCTCTTGGCGTATTCGGAATAGGTGGCCGAGGCCGCCACGTCCTTGGGATCCGGGATGGTGTAGCGGTCATCCTGCGTGGGCTGCGACAGCGTCGGCGGGATCTCCAGCGGCGGCAGCCGGTTGGCGCGCTTGTAATCGTCCTTCTTGGCATCGATCAGGCTGCAACCGGACAGCAGGACCAGGACCAGCAGGCCGGCGGATGCGCGGCCCGGGAACGCGGTGGGGCGGTATTTCGGAGTCTGGATCATGCGGATTGAGCTATGAAGGCAAGAGGGCTAGAGGGCACCGGCGAGGCGCAAGGCCTGGCGCACGGTGTCGTGGTGCTGTGCGGACAGCGGGGTCAGCGGCAGGCGGATGCCCGGCCCGATCCGCCCCATCTCGGCCAGCGCCCACTTGACCGGGATCGGATTGGCTTCGACGAACAGGTCGCGGTGCAAGGCGATCAGCGTCTCGTTGATACGGCGGGCCGTGGCAAGGTCGCCGGCACGCGCGGCGGCAATCATGCGCGCCATGGCACCCGGGACCACATTGGCAGTGACCGAAATCACGCCGGCACCGCCCAGCAAGGTATAGGCCATGCCGGTGGCGTCGTCGCCAGAATAGCAGGCAAAGTCGGGACGCACGCGGGCAAAGAGGTCCTGCGCGCGGCCGATGTCGCCGGTGGCGTCCTTGACCCCGACGATGTTGGGCACCTTCGACAGGCGCAGCACGGTGTCGTTGTGCATGTCCGCCACCGTGCGGCCGGGCACGTTGTAGAGCACCAGCGGCAGGTCGACAGCGTCGGCTATGGCGCTGACGTGGCGGAACAGGCCTTCCTGGGTGGGCTTGTTGTAGTACGGCACCACCGACAGGTGCGAATCGGCGCCGACCGACCTGGCAAAGCGCGCCAGCGCGATCGCCTCGATGGTCGAATTGCCGCCGGTTCCCGCCATCACGTGCACGCGGCCGGCGGCGTGGTTCACCGCTTCAGCGATCAGCGTGTGGTGTTCGATGACGTCCACGGTGGGCGATTCACCGGTGGTACCGACGATGACGATGCCGGCCGTGCCTTCGGCGATATGCCAGTCGATCAGGGCATGCAGCCGGGGCAGGTCCAGACCGCCATCGGGAAGCATGGGCGTGGCAATGGCCACCAGACTGCCGTGCAGCATGGGATGATTCCGCAGGTAAATTCCGCAAGTCTACCGGAAATGCTCTGGACCGTAACGCAGGGCGGGTATGCTTGCGCCCCAGGGGCCCGCCACCACGATCCACGCCCCGCTTCGGACGGACAAGCACCATGAAAATCCTGCTCACCGGCATCCACGGCCAGGTCGGTTTTGAACTGCTGCGCAGCCTTGAGCCGCTGGGCGAACTCATCCCCGCCGACCGCACCATGCTGGACCTGACGCGCCCCGACCAGATCCGGGACTGTGTGCGCGCGGTCAGGCCCGACCTGATCGTCAACCCGGCCGCCTACACCGCCGTCGACCGCGCCGAACAGGAAGCCGATCTGTGCCATGCCATCAACGCCACCGCGGTCGGCGTGCTGGGCGAGGAAGCCGAACGCCTGGGCGCCGGCGTCGTGCACTATTCGACCGACTATGTGTTCGACGGCAGCGGCACCCAGCCCTGGCAGGAGGATGCCCCCACCGGTCCGCTCAACGTCTACGGCGCCTCCAAGCTGGCCGGCGAGCGCCTGCTGGCGGCCACCTGCAGCCAGCACCTGATCCTGCGCACCTCGTGGGTCTATGGCATGCGCGGCAGCAACTTCCTGCTCACCATGCTGCGGCTGTCGCAGGAACGTCCCAGCCTGCGCATCGTGGCTGACCAGTTCGGCGCGCCCACCTGGTGCCGCCACATTGCCGACACCACTGCCGCGCTGATTGCCCTGCACGTCACGCGCCAGGAAGGCCGCACGCGCCAGCGCTGCAACTCGGGCGTGCTGCATCTCTGCAACGGCGGCGCGACGTCGTGGGCCGGCTTCGCGCGCGAGATCTTCCGTGTGGCCGGACGCGACACCCTGGTCGAGGACATCCCGGCCAGCGCCTATCCCACGCCGGCGCGGCGCCCGGCCAACAGCCGGCTCGACTGCACGCAGCTGGAACAGCTGCTCGGCGTCCCGATGGAACCCTGGCAACTGTCGCTCGAGCGTTGCCTGAAGGGGCAATAGCGGCCTGCAGCCGTCGCGCGTGAACCTGGGCGCGCGGCGCCAGTCCTAGAGCGCGCCATGCCAAACGCCCGTCTGTTGCCCTGCCTGCTGTTGCTGTTGCCCGCCGCCACCTTGGCGCAATCCGTGGCCGAGACCGCGCTGGCACCTGCACTCGAGCCCGCGCCGGCACCTGCACTCGAGCCCGCGCTGGCACCTGCACTCGAGCCTGCGCCGCCACCTGAGCCAGCACCCGTGCCGCCCGGCGGCAAGCCGGTCAACCGGCTCGACGAGGTCGAGGTGACCGCGCCGAAACTCGACGACACCGAGCAGCGGCGCTATTCGACCGCCGCCAGGATGGTGTTCGGCCGCGAGGAACTCGACCGCTTCGGCGACAGCAGCCTGGGTGACGTGCTCAAGCGCCTGCCCGGCGTCACGCTGTCGGGCACGCCCGGGCGCGGCGGAGACATCCGCATGCGCGGTCTCGGCAGCGGCTACACCATGATCCTGCTCAACGGCGAGCCCATGCCACGCGGCTTTTCGCTCGACCAGCTGACGCCCGAGCAGGTCGAACGCATCGAGATCTCGCGCGCGCCGGTGGTGGAACACAGCACGCGCGCCATCGCCGGCACCATCAACATCGTGCTGCGCGAAAGCATCGCGCGCCACAACGATCTGGTGCGCCCGGCGCTGTCCTACGAAGCCGGCCGCTTCCAGCCGCAGCTGTTCCTGCAGCACGAGGACGGCAGCGGCCGGCTGCAGTACAGCATGGGCGCCCACGTCCACCACCAGGACGACGCCGGCGACACCACCACCCTCACGCGCGGCGTCGACAACCACAGCGGGGCCACGCTGCTGGCGCAGTCGCAGCGCGACCAGACGCACAGCATCGGCGACGGACTGCACCTGAACGGCCGCCTGCTGTGGAAGCTGGGCGGCGGCGACAGCCTGAGCCTGCAGCCCTTCCTGATGGACTTGCGCAGCAACAGCTATACCCACAGCAGTCTCGACCAGAGCGCGGGCAGCACGCCGGCGCCCTTCGCGACCGCCGACGCCAGCGGCGATTCGCGCACCCAGGTGGCGCGCCTGATGGGCAACCTCAAGCTGGGGCTCGCCCACGCCGCCAGACTCGAACTGCGTTGCAACCTGGGGCAGTCGGTCAGCGACAACAGCACCACGCGCGACGAATACGACAGTGCCGGCAAGCCCAGCCACGTGGTGTTCAACCGCGCGGACATCAGCGACCGCAGCTACCTGACGGCCGGCAAGTATTCGCGCCCGGTCGGCAGCGGACACCAGCTCGCTGCCGGCTGGGAGGTCGAAGGCGGCGAACGCTCGGAAGCCGCGGACACCTTGCAGGACGGTCTCAATCCGCTCGCCAGCTATGGCGACCGGATCCATGCACGCACGCTGCGTCTGGCCGGCTACGCGCAGGACGAATGGGACATCTCGCCCTTGTGGTCGGTGTATGGCGGCGCGCGCTGGGAACAGATCCAGACGCGCAGCAGCGCGCTGGCAATCAGCGCCGACAATACCGGCAGCGTGCTCGATCCGGTCCTGCACAGCGTGTGGCGCTTCAGCGCGGAAAGCCGCGACCAGATCCGCGCCGCCTTCACCGAAAGCTACCGCGCGCCCACCCTGTCCAACCTGGCGCCCATCCCGACCCTGTCGGGCATCTATCCGGCCAGCGTCGCCAACACCGCCGCCAGCCCCGACAGCGAAGGCAATCCGGCGCTGCGCCCGGAACTCGCGCGCGGGCTCGACCTGGCCTACGAACACTATCTGGCACAGGGCGGACTGCTGAGCGCCAGCGCCTTCGCGCGCGACATCAGTGACCTGATCCGCAACGTCGTCAGCCTGGAGCCCGTGGCATGGTCCAACCAGGCGCGCTGGGTGTCGCGTCCGCAGAACTTCGCGCACGCCACCACGCGCGGCATCGAGCTCGAGGCCAAGTTCCAGCCCGCGGAACTGGTGGCGGGCGCCTCACGCAATCTCGACCTGCGCCTGAACTACAGCCGCTACTGGTCCAGCGTGGACGGCGTCCCCGGCCCCGACAACCGGCTCGACCAGCAACCGCACCAGACCGCCAACCTTGGCAGCGACTATCGCTGGCCCGGCCTGCCGCTGACGCTGGGCGGCAACATCAGCTGGACACCCGGCTTCGTCATCCAGAAGACCAGCAACCAGACCTATCTGCAGGGCAGCAAGCGCGTGCTCGATCTATACGGGCTATGGAAGTTCGACCCGCGCACCCAGTTGCGCATCGCGCTGTCCAACGCGCTGCACTACGACTACCTGACCGGCGACGGCCAGAGCACTGCCAGCTTCGTGCAGAACGCCCAGACCATCGAGAAAACCTATCCCAGCATCACCGCCCGGCTGGAACTGCGGCTGTGAGCGCGGCGCGCGGCCGGCCGCGACCGCTGCTCTGCTGCGCT
>JAGWIJ010000077.1 GCA_028873535.1 Pseudomonadota bacterium | reverse complement strand
GGCGCAGCGCCGCCGGCGCAGACCGCGCGCGTCCGGCACCGGCGCGTCCGCGCGGCGGTTCTTCCCCGGGCCCGGTCCGGCCGGGACCGGCGGGCGGCAAACGGCCGCCGCGCAAGCCCGGGCGCGACTGATCCGGCGCGATGAAACCGACCCGCACCAGCCGCGCCTGGATGCGTGAGCACGTCAACGATGTCTATGTGCAGCGCGCCAAGCGCGAAGGCTACCGCTCGCGCGCCTCGTTCAAGCTGATCGAGATCGACGATCGCGACCGCCTGCTGCGCCCCGGCGCGGCGGTGGTCGACCTGGGGGCTGCTCCCGGCGGCTGGTCGCAGGTGGCGCGCATGCGGCTGGGGCGCCATGGCAGCGTGCACGCCATCGACATCCTGCCGATGGAGCCGCTGCCCGAAGTCGATTTCGTCCAGGCAGACTTCACGTCCGCCGCCGTCCGCGACGCCCTGCTGGCCAGTCTGCCGGCAGGCGGGGCCGACCTTGTATTGTCCGATCTCGCCCCCAACATGAGTGGAGTGGAGCTGAAGGACCAGGCGCGCGTGATGGAACTTGCCGGCTACGCCCTCGAGTTCGCGTTGCTGACGCTGAAACCTGAAGGATCCTTCCTGGTCAAAGTTTTCATGGGGGAGGATTTCGATGACTTCGTGCGTCAGATGCGCGCGTCGTTTGCAGTGGTAGCCACGCGCAAGCCGGATGCTTCGCGCGGGCGCAGTCCGGAGGTGTACCTGCTCGGTCGCCAGCCCAAGCCTGCCGCGGTCGAAGCGGCCCGACAGGCCGTGGTGGACGAGCAAGAAAACGCTTCCCTGCCTGAGGAAAGGGATTAGAATCGGGTGGGAAGCCTTTGCCTGCCATGCGGCAGGTCCCGCGTCAAGGAGCAGCTTTGAATAATTTGGCAAAAAACATCGCGATCTGGTTGTTCGTCGGCGTTGTCCTCATGATGCTGGTCAACCAGTTCAGCAATCACCAGAGCGCTGGCAACCAGATCACGTATTCGCAGTTCATCGATGACGTGAAGGCGGGTCACGTGTCGGAGGTCACCATCGACGGCCGCTCCGGCGCCGTGCACGGCAAGCACAGCGATGGCAAGCCCTTCGCCACCTTTGCTCCGCTGTTCGACCCCTGGCTGGTCAACGACCTGCTCAAGGCCGGGGTGCAGGTGTCGGCCAAGCCGGATGAAGAGCCGTCGCTGCTGATGAACATGCTGGTGTCCTGGTTCCCGATGATCCTGCTGGTCGGCGTGTGGATCTTCTTCATGCGTCAGATGCAGGGGGGCGGCCGTGGCGGCGCCTTCTCGTTCGGCAAGAGCCGCGCGCGCATGCTCGACGAGAACACCAATCCGGTCACCTTTGCCGACGTCGCGGGCGTGGACGAAGCCAAGGAGGAAGTCGCCGAACTGGTCGAGTTCCTGCGCGATCCCTCCAAGTTCCAGAAGCTGGGCGGACGCATCCCGCGCGGCGTGCTGATGGTGGGCAGCCCCGGTACCGGCAAGACCCTGCTGGCACGTGCCATTGCCGGCGAGGCCAAGGTGCCGTTCTTCAGCATTTCCGGTTCCGACTTCGTCGAGATGTTCGTCGGCGTCGGCGCGGCGCGCGTGCGCGACATGTTCGAGCAGGCCAAGAAGAACGCGCCTTGCATCATCTTCATCGACGAAATCGACGCTGTCGGTCGCCAGCGTGGTGCCGGCCTGGGCGGCGGCAATGACGAGCGCGAGCAGACCCTCAACCAACTGCTGGTCGAGATGGACGGCTTCGAAGGCACTGCCGGCGTCATCGTGATCGCCGCCACCAACCGCCCCGACGTGCTCGACCCGGCGCTGTTGCGGCCGGGCCGATTCGACCGCCAGGTCGTGGTGCCGCTGCCGGACATCCGCGGCCGCGAGCAGGTGCTGCTGGTGCACATGCGCAAGGTGCCGATCGCGCAGGACGTGCGCGCAGACATCATCGCGCGCGGCACGCCCGGCTTCTCGGGTGCCGACCTCGCCAACCTGGTCAACGAGGCGGCGCTGTTTGCCGCGCGCGCCAACAAGCGTCTGGTCGACATGTTCGAATTCGAACGCGCCAAGGACAAGATCATGATGGGCAGCGAACGCCGCTCGATGGTCATGACCGAGGACGAACGCCGCATGACCGCCTACCACGAGGCCGGCCATGCCGTGGTGGGTTGCCTGCTGCCGCGTTGCGACCCCGTGCACAAGGTCACCATCATTCCGCGTGGCCGCGGCGCACTGGGCGTCACCATGTCGCTGCCGGTGGCCGACGTGCACTGCCACGACCGCGACTGGATGCTGCAGACCATCTCGATGATGTTCGGCGGACGCATCGCCGAAGAGGTCTTCATCGGCCAGATGACCAACGGCGCAGCCAGCGACTTCCGCAAGGCCACCGCGCTGGCACGCAGCATGGTCACCGAATGGGGCATGTCCGATGCGCTGGGCACCATGGTGTACGGCGAGAACGAAGGCGAGGTCTTCCTGGGGCGCAGCATCACCACGCACAAGAACGTCTCCGAAGCGACCATGCAGAAGGTGGACGAAGAGATCCGGCGCATCATCGATCAGCAGTACCACCTGGCGCGTGGCCTGATCGAGGAGAATGCCGACAAGATGCACGCCATGGCCAAGGCCCTGCTCGAATGGGAAACCATTGATGCCGAGCAGGTCAAGGACATCATGGAAGGCCGCGAACCGCGTCCGCCCAAGCCCAGCCAGTCGGGCGCCGGCAACCCGCCGGCCGCACCCAGCGCCAGCGCGGGCAGTTCGGCCGCACCGACCGCGCGCCCGGTGCGCGAGGCCTGATCGGTCCAGGCCGCATCGCCGGATCCCGGGCGCAGTCCGTCCCTCGCACGAGGCCGACGGCTGCGCCCTTCGCTTTTCAGGCCGGCGTGTTCGGCCATCCTTGCCTCCGCTGCGTGTCCCTCGCCTCGTCATGACCTGTATGCCAACCCTCAACCGTACGTCCGGCGGCGTGGTGCCCGGCTTCCACTGTGGCCGATTCCGTCTCGACCTTGCGCGCCCCTTGCTGATGGGCATCCTCAACGTCACCCCGGACTCCTTCTCGGATGGTGGCCGGCACCAGGCGCTCGACGCCGCGCTGGCGCACGCCGAGCGGCTGCATGAGGAAGGGGCGGCGATCATCGACGTCGGCGGCGAATCGACGCGCCCGGGCGCCCCGCCGGTGCCGGTGGAAGAGGAACTGCGTCGCGTCGTTCCGGTCGTCGAGGCGCTGGCGGCGCGCGGCCGTCTGGTCTCGATCGACACCCGCAATCCCGCCGTGATGCGCGCCGCGCTGGCCGCCGGCGCGGCGTTGGTCAACGACGTCAATGCGCTGCGCGCCCCGGGCGCGCTCGAGGTCTGTGCCGACAGCGATGCCGGCATCTGCCTGATGCACATGCAGGGCGACCCGCTCACCATGCAGCAGGATCCGCACTATGGCGACGTGTGCGCCGAGGTTTCGGCCTTCCTGGCCGAACGCGCCGAGGCGGCGCGCGCTGCCGGCATCGGCCGGGAGCGCATCTGTCTGGATCCTGGTTTCGGCTTCGGCAAGACCGTGGCACACAATCTCGCGCTGCTGCGCGGCCTGCCGGCGCTGGCTGCGCATGGCTATGCGGTGCTGGCTGGCCTTTCGCGCAAGTCGGTGCTCGGTGCCGTGACCGCCAAGGCCCCGGACGACCGCGTCCATGCCAGTGCAGCGGCCGCGCTGCTCGCCGCGCAGGCCGGTGCCCATATACTGCGGGTGCACGATGTGGCCGCCACGCGCAATGCACTGGCGGTTTGGAATGCCTTGAGGGAGACCGCAGGATGAACCAGACCACCCAACGCCGATGGTTCGGCACCGACGGTGTGCGCGGCCGTGTCGGCCAGGGCGCCATCACGCCTGACAACGTGCTGCGCCTGGGCTACGCCGTGGCCGCCGAGCTGGCCGAGAAGTCGGGCCGGCAGGGACGCCCCAAGGTGCTGATCGCCAAGGACACGCGCATTTCCGGCTACATGCTCGAATCCGCGCTGGAGGCGGGGTTCTGCGCGGCGGGCGTCGATGTGCTGCTGCTGGGACCGATGCCGACGCCGGCCGTGGCCTACCTGACCCGGGCGCTGCGCCTGCAGGCCGGGGTGATGATCTCGGCATCGCACAATCCCTACGACGACAACGGCATCAAGTTCTTCAACGGCACCGGCTACAAGCTGCCCGACCAGTGGGAGCTCGCGATCGAGGAGCGCATGGACCAGCCGCTGCAGACGCGCGTCTCGCGCGAGCTCGGACGTGTGCGGCGGCTCGACGACGCCGCCGGACGCTACATCGAGTTCTGCAAGAGCACCTTTCCCACCGATCTCGACCTCAAGGGGCTCAAGATCGCTGTCGACTGCGCAAACGGCGCGTGCTACCACGTGGCGCCGCCGGTGCTGCACGAACTCGGTGCCGACGTGCGTGCGGTGGCGGTGAGCCCGGATGGCTTCAACATCAACGATGCCTGTGGCGCCACGCACCCGGAGCACATCGCACGCGTGACGCGCGAATCGGGCGCGCATTTCGGCCTTGCCATCGATGGCGATGGCGACCGCCTGGTGATGTGCGATGCGGCCGGGCGCATCTACGACGGCGACCAGCTGCTGTACGCGATCGCGCGCGATCGCCACCTGCGCGGCACGCTGGGCGGCGGAGTGGTCGGTACCCTGATGAGCAACTATGCGCTGGAACGTGCGCTGGGACGCCTTGGCGTGCCCTTCGCGCGTGCACGCGTGGGCGACCGCTACGTGCTCGAGACCCTGCTGCAGCAGGATTGGCTGCTCGGCGGCGAGAATTCCGGCCACGTCATCTGCCGTGACCGGCACACCACCGGCGATGCCATCATCGCGGCGCTGCAGGTGCTCGCAGTGCTGGTGTCGCGCCAGGTCGACCTGGGCGAGTGGCTGGCCGACTTGCAACTGCTGCCGCAGGTGCTGGTCAACGTGCGCACCACGCCCGGCAGCGCAGCCGAGCGGAATGCCGAGGTGGTCGCGCATGCGCAGCTGATTTCACAGCGCCTGGAAGGCCGTGGTCGCGTGCTGCTGCGTGCCTCCGGCACCGAGCCGCTGGTGCGCGTGATGGTCGAAGGCGACGACCGCCAGGAAGTGCTGGCCATGGCCGAGGAGCTGGCCGACGTGGTGCGGCGTGTCGCCGGCGCCGCCTGACTCAGTCGTTGACGAGTTCCGGGCTGAGGTAGGCGCGCAGCTGCACCGACGCCAGCGCGCCCTGGCGCTCGCGTGACGACAGCCAGGCGACGGCGCCTTTGCGCAGCGACCACGGCTGTGGCTGGCCGGTCAAGGCCAGGGCGCCGGCCATTCCCAGCGTCGGCTGGTGACCGACCACGATCACGCTGCCGACCGCATGCGGCCAGCCCGCTGCAGCCAGCACGGCTTCCGGCGCCGCGCCTGGCCGGCATGCTTCCAGGGTCGTGAAAGGCATGTGCAGCGCGTCGACGGTCTCCTGGGTGCGCACCGCCGGACTCGCGTAGACAGTCCAAGGCGGTGGCACGTGCGCCTTCAGCCATTGCGCCATGCGCGCCGCCTGGCGGCGCCCCTTGGGTGTCAGCGCCCGCTTCATGTCGTCTTCGCCGTCTTCCGCTTCGGCGTGGCGCCAAAGGACCAGATCCATGCCGACTCCCCATCGCTGTCAGTGCGCGGCCGCGCGACGTCCAGCAGCAGTTTCAGTTTTTCCAGGGTACAGCCACTGTTTCCAGCCGGCTGCGCGCGACCTCAAGGTTCTGCAGCCGCACGCTGGCCGCTCCCGCCAGCCAGCCGCGCACCAGCGCCAGCGCCGCCGCCTCCGGTGCGTCCTCGCCAGTCAACTGTGCGAGCAGGCCCTCGGTGACAGCGGCATCGTTCATGCTGCCCAGGATATCCTGCAATGATGACAGTGTGGAAAGCCAGCGGCGCGATGCCGATGGCCTGGCGATGGCCGGCAGCAGGAAGTCGCCAGCGTAGCGCAGCTTCTTGAGCGCGATGCGCCAGGCGTGACGCCGGGCATCGTCGAAGGCCGCGAGTTCCTCGCGACCCGGCAGGCACTTGCGCGCGCGCCGGCGCAGATTGCGCCGCGCGAATTCGCGCAGGCTCGGCGCCGGCTTGCCGTCGTCGGGCGTGGCGGGCGCGGCATCGAGCGTGGTCGCGAGGTGCCCCAGTTCAAGCTGCAGCCGCGCGCAGCGCGGCGATTCCAGCGCCAGCCGCAGGCGGGCATGGGCTTGCTGGCGCCGGCTCTGCGCCTGCGCTGCCAGGGCCTCGAAGCCGGCCTGTGCAGGGAAGCTTGCCGCCACCTTGGGCAGCGTCTGCTCGCAGAACACGTCCCAGTCGCGCGCCGGACCGGTCTCGCCGGTCAGCCAGCGCAGCTCCGTGGCCAGCGGGGCGGCCGCGTCGGCGGGCAGCACGCTGCGGAACAGGCCGAAACTCGCGCGCAGGCGGCGCAGCGCCACCCGCACCTGGTGCAGGACTTCGCTGTCGACCGCCACGCTGGCGCCGGCCCGGTTGCGCTGCAGCTGTTCGCAGCCGGCGCCCAGGAAGGCTGCGCAGGCCAGGGCCGGCGAACCCGCCGGATCCAGCACGGGTGTGCGCGTACGCACCGGCTGTTCGGCGATGCCGCTGTGCAGGCGATAGCCACGTTCGGCCTTGCTGCGCGGCTCGGGACTCAGTGCCACGTCGTGCTGCAGCGCCAGCGCGAGTTCGAACAAGGCCGCCGGGCGGCCGCTCTTGAGCTCGAGCTCGACTTCGCTGATCGCGCACTTGTGCTCGCCGGCCTCGATCGTGCCTTCGTCCAGCGCCAGTTCGATGCGCGTGCCGTCGGGCAGCACCAGCAGCCGCGCCCAGCGCCGGAAGCGAGTGCGGAACACCGGTTGCAGGCGATTGCGGATGTCGGGGGCATTGAGCAGCCTGCGCAGCACGGGGTCGTCGATGCCGCTGAAGTCCAGGCCTGCGCCCTCGGAAGGGGTTTCCCATTCCGAACGGCGGTGCAGGGCCCCCGCGGTGTTGCCGCGCCCCTTGACGGTCTGCACCCACTGCCCGGCGGCCTCGCGCAGACGCACCGCGACGCCCTGCGCCTGCAGCGCCAGATCCGGCGTGTCGAAATAGATGGCGTCGAGGTCGGCAATCACCGCGCGGTGCGGCGAGATCGGGCGCAGGGCAGGGTGCCGGCGCAGCCGCTCGGCCTGCTGCGTCGGCAGGGCAAGCTTGAGCTCGAGCTCCGTTTCAGCACCACCAGTGCTTGCGTTCACTCGGCCTCCTCGGGTTCGGCCAGCTCGTCGAGCAGGAACTGCTGGGCATTGAAGGGCTGGGCGCGACCCGGCCGGCGGCGCCGGTAGTCGCCGTCGCGATCCATCAGCCAGGCGTTGGTATTGTCGCGCAGATAGGGGCGCAGGCCCTCGCGCAGCACGCGCCGCTTGACCTGCGTGTCCAGCACCGGCACGCACACCTCGATGCGGCGAAAGAAGTTGCGCGACATCCAGTCAGCGCTGGCGAGCAGTACCGTGTGTTCGCGGTCGTCGCGGAAATAGAAGATGCGCGGATGCTCGAGGAAGCGTCCCACCACCGAGCGCACCCTGATGTTGTCGCTCACGCCCGGCAGGCCGGGTCGCAGCGCGCATACGCCGCGCACGATGAGATCGACGCGCACGCCCGCCTGCGAGGCCAGGTAGAGGGCCTGGATGATCGTGGGTTCGACCAGGGCGTTCATCTTGGCCACGATCCGTCCGCCACGGCCGGCGCGCGCATGGTCGGCTTCGCGTTCGATCGCCGCGATCAGCTGCGGATGCAGCGTGAACGGCGACTGCAGCAGGCGTTTCAGCGGCGCGTGCTGGCCCAGGCCGGTGATCTGCAGGAACACCTCGTTCACGTCGGCGCAGATGTCCGGCTCGCAGGTGAACAGGCCGAAGTCGGTGTAGAACTTGGTGGTGCGCGAATGATAGTTGCCGGTACCGACGTGCACGTAGCGCCGCAGCTGCCCGTTTTCGCGCCGCACCACCATCGACATCTTGGCGTGGGTCTTGTAGCCCACCACGCCGTAGACCACGTGCGCGCCGGCTTCCTCCAGGCGGGCCGCCCAGTTCAGGTTGGCCTCCTCGTCGAAACGCGCCATCAGTTCGACCACCACCGTCACTTCCTTGCCGCGCTGCGCAGCCAGGATCAGCGCCTCGATCAGTTCGGAGTCGGTGCCGGCCCGGTACACGGTCTGGCGGATCGCCAGTACCTCCGGATCCTCGGCGGCCTGACGCACGAATTCGACCACCGGCGTGAAGGACTGGAAGGGATGGTGCAGCAGCACGTCGCGCCGGCGCACGGCCGCGTAGAGCGCCGCCGAGTTCGGCATTTCGCGCGGGCGCGACTGCTTGAAGCGCGGGAACTTGAGATCGGGACGATCCACCCAGTCCGGCACCTGCATCAGGCGCACCAGATTGACCGGGCCCTCCACGCGGTAAAGGTCCTGCTCGTCGAGGTCGAAGGTGCGCAGCAGGAATTGCGCCATTTCCAGCGAGCAGCCGTCAGCCACTTCCAGCCGCACCTCATCGCCGAACTGACGGTGCGTCAGCTCGGACTGCAGCGCCTGCCGCAGGTTCTTGATCTCCTCCTCCTCCACCATCAGGTCGCTGTTGCGCGTCACGCGGAACTGATGGCAGCCGGTCACCGTCATGCCCAGGAACAGTTCGCCGACGTGGGCGTGCAGCAGCGAGGACAGGAACACGAAGCCATGCGCGCAGCCGGACACCGCCTCAGGCAGCCGGATCACGCGCGGCAGCGCACGCGGCGCCTGCACCACGGCGTTCACCGAGTTGCGCCCGAAAGCATCGCGTCCTTCCAGTTCGATGGCGAAATTCAGGCTCTTGTTGAGGATGCGCGGGAAGGGGTGCGATGGATCCAGTCCGATCGGCGTGAGCACCGGCAGGATCTCGCGCCGGAAATGTTCGTGGGCCCAGGCACGCTGGGTGTCGGTCCAGGCGCCGCGACGCAGGAAGCGGATGCCTTCGGTGTCCAGCGCGGGCAGCAGGTCCTCGTTCAGCACGCGGTATTGGGCCGCGACCAGTGCGTGCGTTGCGCGCGACACCTGCCGATAGACCGCGGTCAGCGGCATCCCGTCCGGACCCGGCGGCCCGTCGTACTTGAGCTGTTCGCGCAGGCCTGCCACGCGGATTTCGAAAAACTCGTCCAGATTGCTGCTGACGATGCACAGGTAGCGCAGGCGTTCCAGCAGGGGTACGGTGGCGTCCTGGGCCAGGTCCAGGATGCGCCGATTGAACGCGATGAAGCCCAGTTCGCGGTTGAGCAGGTGCTCGGGCTGTGGCAGCGGCAGCGCGCTGGCCAGGGTCTTGGAAGGGGGAACCACGATTCCTCGGGATTTACCGGGACGGCAATGGCGTCCGAGTGGATCAAAAACGCAAGTTTCGCCCGTTTTTAACCTGCGCGTCATCCTGGTGCAATGCTCGCGCGCTAGTCTGCCGGCTAAGAACCAGATACCAGAGGCCAAAATGCTTCGCACGGACCGGAGTCAGGAACGCGACAAGCCACGTCTGCGGGTTGAATTCGCCAGTTCTCCCTCGATGGTCGAGGAGGCGCAGGCCCTGCGCTGGCGCGTCTTCGCCGAGGAATTCGGCGCGCGACTCAGTTCGCCGATGCCGGGCCTGGACATCGACCGCTATGACCCGCATTGCGAGCACCTGCTGGTGCGCGACGGTGCCAGCGGCGATGTGGTGGGCACCTATCGCATCCTGAGCGGTGTGCGCTCGGTCGATGCCGGCGGTTTCTATTCGGAAAGCGAGTTCGACCTCAGCCGCCTGATCCACCTGCGTCCGCAGATCATGGAGGTGGGCCGGGCCTGCGTGCATCCCGACTACCGCAGCGGTGCAACCATCACGCTGCTGTGGGCCGGACTGGCCGATTTCATGATCCGCCACAAGGTCCAGTATCTGCTGGGCTGCGCCAGCATCCCCATGCACGACGGCGGCCAGCACGCTGCCGGCGTGTTCCGCCGCCTTGAGCGCGATCGCATGGCGCCGTCGGACTGGCGCGTGTTCCCGCACTGCCGTCTGCCGCTCGAACGCCTGACAGGCGAGGACAGCGCCGACATTCCGGCTCTGATCCGGGCCTACCTGCGCATCGGTGCCGTGGTGTGCGGCGAGCCGGCATGGGATCCGGATTTCAACACGGCGGACTTGCTTCTGATGCTGCCGACGTCCAAGATTGACCATCGGTACGCACGTCACTTCCTGGGTAGCGCCGAAGTCGACCGTATCCTCTGAGACCGCGCGCGTGGCGGGTACAGGGCATTCGCCCCAGGCGGGGCGAGCTTTCGGGAGTACTGGTCGTCTTGAGTGAGCATTCCGTCCTGGCAGCAGTCGATCTCGGGTCGAACAGCTTCCGGTTGCAGGTGTCGCGTCTGGTAGACGGACAGTTCTATCCCCTCGATGCCCTCAAGGAGTCGGTCAGGCTGGGCGCCGGGCTGGGTCCTGACAAGATGGTCGATGACGCCTCGTGGGCGCGTGCCATTGCGTGCCTGAAGCGATTCGGCGAACGCCTGCGCGGCTTTCAGCCCGATGCGGTGCGGGCGGTCGGCACCAACACCCTGCGCGTGGCCAAGAACGCGCCCCTGCTGCTGGCGCAGGCGGAAGCTGCGTTGGGATTTCCGATCGAAGTGATTGCCGGCCATGAGGAAGCACGCCTGATCTACATCGGTGTCGCGCATGCCATGCCGCGCAGCGCCGACCGCCGTCTGGTGGTCGACATCGGTGGTGGATCGACCGAGCTGATCATCGGCAGCCGCTTCAAGCCCTCGCGGCTGGAAAGCCTTTACATGGGCTGCGTCAGCCATACCCGGCGCTTTTTTCCTGACGGCAGGCTGACAAGCAAGGCCATGAAGGCGGCCGAGCTGGCGGCAGCCAGCGAGCTCCAGACCATCCGCAGCGAGTTCGAATCGGGTAGCTGGCAGCAGGCGATCGGATCCTCGGGCACCGCGCGCGCGATTGCCGAAGTGCTGGAACAGCACGGCGGAGCGCCGGGACAGATCTCCCTTGAAGGGCTCGAGCGAGCGCGCGAGCTGACGCTGGCCGCTGGCGACATCCGCCGGCTGGCGCTGCCTGGCCTGCGCGAGGACCGCGTGCCGGTGTTCGCGGGCGGCCTGGCGATCATGGCTTCGGTATTCCGCGAACTCGGCGTGACGGCCATGACCACCACCGATTCCGGCCTGCGGGAGGGGGTGCTGTACGACATGCTGGGGCGCTTCGAGCACAAGGATGCCCGCGAAGCGACCGTGCGCCAGATGATGCGGCGCTACCACGTCGACCTCGCGCAGGCGGCGCGGGTCGAATCCCTCGCCCTCCAGCTGTATCGCGAAGTGCGAGGTGACGGCGCCGACGAGACCGAACTCCAGTTCCTGTCCTGGGCGGCACGCCTGCACGAAATGGGCCTGTCGATCGCCTACAGTGGCTACCACAAGCATTCCTCCTATATCGTCGAGCATGCCGACATGCCCGGCTTCTCGCGCAGCGACCAGCTGCAGATGGCGCTGCTGCTGCTCGCGCAGCGTGGCGGCATGCCCAAGGTGTTTCCGCTGGTAAAGCGCGACAGCGACTGGCTGCTGATCCTGTGCCTGCGGCTCGCCGTGCTGTTCCATCGCGGTCGCGCCGACCTCACGCTGCCGCACCTTTGCATTCGTGCGCGCCCGGAGGGCTGGAGTGTCGAACTCGATGCAGCCTGGTGCCAGGCCAACGCGCTGACCCAGGCCAATCTCGAGTCCGAACAGGATGGCTGGTCGGGTGGCCCCAAGGTCTTGCGGATCAAGCGCCTACGCTTCGAACGCGCGTGATCCGGCCTGAGCCGTGCAGGCAAACCTTTCCGCCTCGTCACGGGGCTGTCACAAAATTTTGATATGGTAGACAGAACAATGGCTTGCCTTGTCTGGCCGGCTTAAGACTGTTTACCTCAACGGAGTGCTTGCAATGTCTTTCTCTCCTCGCATCCTGACCGCGGCGCTGGGCCTCAGTGCCGCCCTGTGGGCTTTCAGCGCCCAGGCCGCCGACATCACCGGTGCTGGCGCCACCTTCCCTTATCCGATCTATGCCAAGTGGGCCGAAATGTACAAGGCCAAGACCGGCGTCGGCCTGAACTACCAGTCCATTGGCAGCGGTGGCGGCATCAAGCAGATCAAGGCCAAGACCGTCGATTTCGGCGCGTCCGACAAGCCGCTGACGCCCGAAGAACTCGCCAAGGACAATCTGTTCCAGTTCCCGATGGTGGTGGGCGGCGTGGTGCCGACCGTCAATGTGGAAGGCATCAAGCCCGGCCAGCTCAAGCTGACCGGCGTGCTGCTGGCTGACATCTACCTGGGCAAGATCAAGAAGTGGAACGATGGCGCAATCGCCGCCCTGAATCCGGGCGTGGCGCTGCCCGCCAAGGACATCGTGCCGGTGTCGCGTTCGGACGGTTCGGGCACCACCTTCATCTTCACCAACTATCTGTCCAAGGTGAGCCCGGAATGGAAGGGCGCGGTCGGCAACGACGCTTCGGTCAAGTGGCCCACCGGCATCAGCATGAAAGGCAATGAGGGTGTGGCTTCGTCGGTCAAGCAGACCCCCAATTCGATCGGCTACATCGAATACGCCTACGTCATCCAGAACAAGATGACCTACGTGGCGATGAAGAACAAGGACGGCGGCTTTGTCGAGCCCAACGACAAGAGCTTCGGCGCGGCGGCAGCCGGTGCCGACTGGGTGCACGCCCCCGGCTTCTACGAGATCCTGACCGACGAACCGGGCAAGGACAGCTGGCCGATCACCGGCGCCACTTTCATCCTGATGCAGAAAGTGCAGGACAAGCCCGAGACCGGCAAGCAGGTGCTCGAGTTCTTCGACTGGGCCTACCACAGCGGCGCGAAGTCCGCGCTCGAACTCGACTACATCCCGCTGCCGGAGAGCGTGGCCAAGCTGGTCGAAGGCGAATGGAAGAGCAACATCAAGGACGCTGCCGGCAAGCCGGTATTCTGATCCTTGCTTGAAAGCAAGCTCCGGCAGGCCATTCGCGCTGCCGGGCTTGCGATGCCCCCGATTTGCAGTAAAGTCGGGTGCGCCTCGGTGATGCCGGGCTGCGCGACGCGCGCCGGCGCGACAAGACAATAATTCAGGGATGTTCATGGATTCACAAGGCTCCGCGGCCCCCATGCCGGTGAAGCGGCCACCTCTGCGCGAGCGCAGCCAGGGTGCGGTGGTCGACACCCTGTTTGCGCGTACCACCCAGTTCTTCGCCTTTCTGGTGTTCGTGCTGCTGCTCGCGATCATGGCTTCGCTGGTGATCGGCAGCTGGCCTTCCATCAGGAAGTTCGGCTTTGCCTTCGTCTACACCACCGACTGGGACCCCGTTGCCGGTGTCTTCGGCGCCGCCGTACCGATCTATGGCACCCTGGTCAGCTCGCTGATCGCCATGGTGATCGCGATCCCGGTGAGCTTCGGCATCGCGCTGTTCCTGACCGAGCTCGCGCCCGTGTGGCTGAAGCGCCCGCTGGGTACGGCCATCGAACTGCTGGCGGCGATCCCCAGCATCATCTACGGCATGTGGGGCCTGTTCGAGTTCACCCCGCTGTTCGGAAAATACGTGCAGCCTTTCCTGATCGACAACCTGGGCGACATCCCGGTGCTGGGTGCCCTGTTCCAGGGCCCACCGATGGGCATTGGCATGCTGACCGCGGGCGTGATCCTGGCCATCATGGTCATCCCCTTCATCACCGCGGTGATGCGCGACGTGTTCGAACTGGTGCCGGTGGTGCTGCGCGAATCGGCCTATGGTCTGGGCTCGACCACCTGGGAAGTGGTCTGGAAAGTGGTGCTGCCGTATACGCGCGCCGGCGTGGTCGGTGGCGTCATGCTCGGCCTCGGGCGTGCGCTCGGCGAGACCATGGCGGTCACCTTCGTGATCGGCAATGCGCATCGTGTGGCGACCTCCCTGCTGGCACCGGGCGCCAGCATCGCCTCCTCGCTGGCCAACGAATTCACCGAGGCCGACGACCCGATCTACACGGCCTCGCTGATCGAACTCGGCCTGATCCTGTTCCTGATCACGACCATCGTGCTCGCCTGCGCAAAGTACATGCTGTTGCGTCTGGGCCGGCTCGAAGGCACCAAGAGCTGAGCGCGCCATGGTCAAAATCGACAAGGCGTCCACGCCGATCTTCAAGCGCCGCAAGCTGGTCAACAAGTTCAACATGGTGATGTCCGGCTTCACCATGGCCTTCGGCCTGTTCTGGCTGAGCTGGATCCTGTTCACGCTGCTGCGCGACGGCCTGTTTGCGCTGGATCTCTCGCTGTTCACCAGGAACACGCCCGCACCGGGCAGCAAAGGCGGCCTGCTCAACGCCATTGTCGGCAGCGTGCTGATGGCGGGCACCGGCACCGTGGTCGGCACGCCGATCGGCATCATGGCGGGCACCTATCTTGCAGAATATGGCAAGCGCGGCTGGCTGGCGCCGGCCACGCGTTTCATCAACGATATCCTGCTGTCGGCGCCGTCAATCGTGGTGGGCCTGTTCATCTACACCACTGTGGTGGCCAGGATGAACCACTTCTCCGGCCTGGCCGGCGGACTGGCGCTGTCGCTGATCGTGATCCCGGTGGTGGTGCGCACCACCGACGACATGCTGCGCCTGGTGCCCGATTCCCTGCGCGAGGCCGCCATCGGCCTGGGGGCGCCGCGCTGGAAGATGATCACCAAGGTGTCCTACCGCGCCGCCAGCGCCGGGATCGCCACTGGCGTGCTGCTTGCGGTGGCGCGCATAGCCGGCGAAACAGCGCCGCTGCTGTTCACGGCGCTCAACAACCAGTTCTTCAGCACCAACCTTTGGGGGCCGATGGCCAACCTGCCGGTCGTGATCTTCCAGTTCGCGATGAGTCCCTACGACGACTGGCACCGCCTGGCCTGGGGCGGTGCGATCCTGATCACCTTCGGCGTGCTTGGCCTGAATATCCTGGCCCGCCTCATTTTCCGCAAAAAGATATGAGCGCAATCGAGGAAAACGTGATGCCCCACGCCACTGTGGCTGCCGCCGAAGAGGTACGCATGAGCGTGCGCGGCCTGAACTTCTACTACGGCAAGTTCCACGCCATCAAGTCGGTTTCCATGAACATCCTGACCAACAAGGTCACGGCGTTCATCGGCCCCTCTGGCTGCGGCAAGAGCACGCTGCTGCGCACCTTCAACCGTCTGCACGAGCTGTACCCGGAAAACCGCACCACCGGTCAGATCCTGCTCGACGGCGAGGACATCCTGGACAAGAGTGTCGACGCCACGGCACTGCGCGCGCGCGTCGGCATGGTATTCCAGAAGCCGACCCCGTTCCCGATGTCGATCTACGACAACATCGCTTTCGGCGTGCGCCTGTACGAGAAGCTCAGCCCCCGTGAGATGGATGAACGCGTGGAGTGGGCGCTCACTAGCGCGGCGCTGTGGAACGAGGTCAAGGACAAGCTCAAGCAGAGCGGCAATGGCCTGTCCGGCGGACAGCAGCAGCGCCTGTGCATTGCGCGCTGCGTGGCGATCAAGCCCGAAGTGATCCTGCTCGACGAGCCTTGCTCGGCGCTGGATCCGATCTCGACCGCGCGCATCGAGGAACTGGTGAACGAGATGAAGAAGGACTACACCGTCGTCATCGTGACCCACAACATGCAGCAGGCCGCACGCGTGTCCGACTACACGGCCTACATGTACCTGGGCGAGCTGATCGAGTTCGGCGAGACCGACAAGATCTTCACCAAGCCGGTGCAGAAGGCCACCGAGGACTACATCACCGGCAAGTTCGGCTGAGCGGGGAGATTCATTCGTGGCACGCAAGCTGGTGATTGGCAACTGGAAGCTGAACGGCAGCAGCGCGGCCAACGCCGTCCTGCTGACGGAACTCGCCGCCGAATGGCGCGGTGCGCCGGGCATGCAGCTGGTGGTGTGCCCGCCGGCGCCCTACCTGGCGCAAGCCTGCGACGTGCTTTCGGGAAGCGCCGTGACCTGGGGCGGACAGGACGTCTCGGACCGTCCGGCGGGTGCCTTCACGGGCGAAGTCAGCGCTGCCATGCTCAAGGATCTGGGCTGCAGCCACGCCATCGTCGGTCATTCCGAGCGCCGTTTGCGTTTCGGCGAATCCAATGCCCTGGTGGCCGCCAAGGCGGCCGCTGCCCTCGATGGTGGGCTGGTCCCGGTGGTGTGCATTGGCGAATCCGCGGCTGAACGCAACGAAGGCCGTGCCTTGGCCGTGCTGCAGGCCCAGGTCGAGGCCGTGCTGGCGGTGGTGGCTGCGCCGCGCCTGCCCGGGGTGGCCTTCGCCTACGAGCCGTTGTGGGCCATCGGCACCGGACAGAATGCCGACCCGCAGATCGCCGCCACCGTGCATGCCTTCGTGCGCGGCCTGCTGGCGCGGGCCGATCTGGCCGCCGCCGCCGAGGTCCCGATCCTGTACGGGGGTAGCGTCAAGGCGGCAAATGCTGCAGAATATGCAGCCCAGAGGGACATCGACGGCGTTCTTGTCGGTGGTGCATCCCTCATCGCTCCGGATTTCCTCGCCATCGCGGCGGCA
>JAGWIJ010000076.1 GCA_028873535.1 Pseudomonadota bacterium | reverse complement strand
CAGCGCGTGCAGCCGTTGCGGGTACGGCGTCGCCCGGCAGTTCGGCGGCCGGGCCGTTGGGCTTCTTGCCGAGCAGCCAGTAGTCGGCTACCTGACGTGCGATCGGGGCCGCGGCCGAGCCGCCGTGGCCGCCATTCTCGACCAGCACGGCAATGGCGATGCGCGGCGCGTCGGCCGGCGCGAAGCCGACAAACCACGCGTGATCGCGATTGCGCTCGCGATGCTGGCTTTCGACGTACTTCTCGTTCTGCTTCACACCCACCACCTGGGCCGTGCCGGTCTTGCCGGCGAAGCTGTAGGGCGCGCCGGCGCCCGCCGTGGCGGCGGTGCCGCCCGGCCGCATCACGTCGACCATGGCGTCGCGCACGGCGGCGAGGTCGCGTGCATTGAGCTGCGCATCGCGCGCCGTCTCCGGCGCCACCTCGCGCGTCTGGCCGCTGCGGCTGTCGCGGATCGCGTGCACCAGATGCGGACGCATCATCACGCCGTGGTTCGCCAGTGTCGCCACGGCACTGGCGATCTGCAGCGGCGTCATCAGGTTGTAGCCCTGGCCGATGCCGCCGATCACCGTCTCGCCGCCGAACCACTCCTGATGGAAGCGCGCGCGCTTCCAGGCGCGCGAGGGCAGCACCCCGCCCACTTCGCCGTCCAGATCGATGCCGGTGCGTTCGCCGAAGCCGAAGCGCGCCAGGAAGTCGTGCACGGCGTCGATGCCCAGTTCGTTGGCCAGCGAGTAGTAGTAGGTGTCGCAGGACTGCACGATCGAGCGGTGCAGGTCGACGCTGCCATGGCCTTCCGGCTTCCAGTCACGGTAGTGGTGGGTGGTGCCGGGCAAGGCGAAATAGCCGGGGTCGTAGACCACGCTGTCCGCCGTGCGCTTGCCATAGTGCAGACCGGCCAGCGCCATGAACGGCTTGATGGTCGAACCGGGCGGATAGAGGCCACGCAGCGCACGGTTGGTGAGCGGCTTGTCGGCCGACTGGTTGAGGGCGTCCCAATTGGTCTGGTCGATTCCGTCCACGAACAGGTTGGGGTCGAAGCCCGGCTGGCTCACGAATGCCAGGATCTCGCCGCTCGCGGGTTCGATCGCCACCAGCGCGCCGCGCCGGTTGCCGAAGGCCTGCTCGGCGATCTGCTGCAACGTCAGGTCCAGGCTCAGCACCAGGTCGTTGCCCGACACCGGTTCGGTACGCGACAGCGAGTGCACCGCGCGCCCGCCGGCATCGGTTTCCACCTGCTCGGATCCGGTCAGGCCGTGCAGTTCGCGCTCGTAGCTCTGCTCCACGCCGACCTTGCCCAGGTGATCGCTGCCACGGTAGTTGGCGAGCAGGCCGTCGTCGTCGAGCCGGTCGAGGTCGCTGTCGTTGATGCGGCCGATGTAGCCGATCACGTGCGAGGCGGTGCCGCCCTGCGGATAGTTTCGGAACAGGCGGGCGTTGATCTCCACCCCGGGGAAACGGTAGCGGTTGACCGCGAAGCGCGCCACCTCGGCCTCCGACAGCCGGTTGCGCAGCGGCAGGCTCTCGAAATTGTGGCTTTCATCGAGCAGCTTGTGGAAGCGCTTGCGATCGCGCGGAGCGATCTCGATGATGGTGGCCAGCGCATCGATGGTCGCGTCGAGGTCGTCGACGCGGCCCGGCGTGATTTCCAGCGTGTAGGCGGAATAGTTGTTGGCCAGCGGCTGGCCTTGGCGGTCCAGGATCAGGCCGCGGGTCGGCACCACCGGCGCGATGGCGATGCGGTTGGCTTCGGCGAGGGTGTGGTAGTGCTCGTACTGGGCCACCTGCAGCCAGCCGAAGCGTGCCAGCAGCACCAGACAGCACAGCAGGATCAGCACGATCGCCACGTTCGCACGGCTGCGATAGGCGTGCAGCGACAGGGACTGGTCGTAGGCCTCCGAGCGCGGAATCATGAGGCGCGGTGGCTGCGCTCCAGGTCCCGGTAGTGCAGCATCAGCGTCACCGGCACCCAGACGATCATGTCGATCAGGCAGGCCGCGAAGAACATCCACGACGGCATGCTGCCGCCGGACAGCACCGCACCGGCCGTGGTGGCCAGCCGCGACAGCACCAGCATCGGCAGGATCTGCGGCGCCTGCGCGGCAGGCGCGAAGCCGAGCAGCCGCGTGCGCAGGCGGATGGTCAGCCAGCCCGCCAGCGAGTAGGCCAGGGCGTGTGCGCCCAGCGTACCGGTCTGGGCGATGTCCATCAGCACGCCGGCCAGGAAGCCGGCGCCCTGGCCGACACGCCAGGGTTCGCGCAGCCACCAGTGCACCAGCACCAGCAGCACCCAGTCAGGCTGCAACTGCACACCGGTCGTGCCCCAGGGCAGCAGCGCCAGCAGATAGGCCGCCAGCAGGCTGCCGAACACCAGCGGCAGTCGCGCCGGGTCGCGCAGCACACGGTCGCGCGAAGTCATCATCGCGCGGCCCCGCTGGCAGGCGGCGGTCCGGCGGGCGCGCCGGCTGCGCCGGCCGCCGTCTGACCCTGCGCGTTGGCCACCGGCGTCGGCGGCGGTGCGGTCAGCACCAGCACGTAGCGGTCGCGCGCCACGCCGGCGACCGGCGTGCAGGTGACGTGCGCGAACACGCGGTTGGCGCTGCGCTCGATGCGCGACACGGTGGCGACTGGCACGCCCTCCGGATAGACGCCGTCGATGCCCGACGTCACCAGCACGTCACCGGTCTGGATGTCGGCGCCGCCCGGCAGGAAGGGCAGCGAGATGGTGCCGGTCACGCCGTCACCGCCGGCCAGGGTGCGCAGGCCGTTGCGCAGCACGCGCACCGGCACCTGCTGGTTCTGTTCGGTGACCAGGGTCACTTCGGCGGCCAGCGGCGTGCTGCTGGTCACCTGTCCGACCACGCCGTCGGCGTCGATCACGGGCTGCCCGGGGCGCAGCCCGGCACCCAGGCCGCGGTCGAGCACCAGCTTGGCCACATAGGGATTGCGGCCGCCGTGCAGCACTTCGGCCAGCACCAGGCCGCCCTTGCCGCGCTCGGGCAGTTGGGCGCTGCGGCGCAGTTCGGCCAGTTCCTGATCCAGGCTCTGGCTGCGCTGGGCATGCACCTCGGCCACCACCAGGCGCTGGCGCAGGTCGTCGTTCTCGGTCTGCAGGCGGCGCTGGGTGGTGAAGAATTGGCCTGCCTCGCGTGCCACGCGCACCGGTGCCAGCACAGCCTGCTCGGCCGGATAGACCAGCAGCGACAGCGCGCTGCGCAGGGCGTCTGCCGCGCGATAGCGCGCGTCGAGCACCATCAATGCCACCGACAGTGCGCTGAAGAACACCAGTCGCACCAGCGGGCTGGGGCCGCGTTGGAAGAATTCGGGCGTGGTCATCTGGGATGTCCGGTCGGGCCCGGGCGCCGGTGGCGGCGCCGCTGGCACCGCCCGGCGTCAGGCGCCTCAGTCGCTCGCGAAAACCGTGCCGAGGCGGTCCATTTCCTCGAGGGCGCGCCCCGATCCGCGCACCACGCAGGTCAGCGGGTCTTCGGCCACGATCACCGGCAGGCCCGTCTCTTCCATCAGCAGCCGGTCCAGGTCGCGCAGCAGCGCGCCGCCGCCGGTCAGCACCATGCCCTTCTCGGCGATGTCGGCGCCGAGTTCCGGCGGCGTCTGCTCCAGCGCGGCCTTGACCGCACCGACGATGCTGTTGAGCGGATCGGTGAGCGCTTCCAGGATCTCGTTGCTCGAGATCGTGAAGGTGCGCGGGATGCCCTCGGCCAGGTTGCGGCCCTTGACCTCCATTTCGCGCACCTCCGAGCCCGGGAAGGCCGAGCCGATCTTCTTCTTGATCGATTCGGCCGTGGCTTCGCCGATCAGCATGCCGTAGTTGCGGCGGATGTAGTTGATGATGGCTTCGTCGAACTTGTCGCCACCCACGCGCACCGACGAAGCGTAGACGATGCCGCCCAGCGAGATCACGCCAACCTCGGTGGTGCCGCCGCCCACGTCGACCACCATCGAGCCCGAGGGCTCGGCCACCGGCAGCTCGGCGCCGATCGCTGCCGCCATCGGCTCCTCGATCAGGAACACCTGACGCGCACCCGCGCCCAGCGCCGACTCCTTGATGGCGCGGCGCTCCACCTGGGTGGAGCCGCAGGGCACGCAGATGATGATGCGCGGGCTGGGCGAGAGCATGCGCGAATCGTGGATCTTCTTGATGAAGTACTTCAGCATCTGTTCGGTGATGGTGAAGTCGGCGATCACGCCGTCCTTCATCGGACGGATTGCCGAGATGTTTCCGGGCGTTCGGCCCAGCATCTGCTTGGCAGCAAGGCCTACCGCCTGGATGCTCTTCTTGCCGTTGGGGCCGCCATCCTGGCGGATGGCCACCACCGAGGGCTCATCAAGGACGATGCCCTTGCCGCGCACATAGATCAGGGTGTTGGCCGTGCCGAGGTCGATGGCAAGGTCGTTCGAAAAATAGCCGCGCAGGAAACCGAACATGAAGGAGACGGCGCATGTGGAAATGCGTCGTTGAAATGTGAGGATAACTTGCGATAATAACGCTTTTGCGCTTTTCCATGAAGGGGATGCAGCTTTCACATGAGTCTTTCCGAGGATGATGTCCGCCGGGTCGCGCGCCTTTCGCGTCTGGCCGTGAGTGCCGATGAGCTCCCCCGCCTGCAACAGGACCTGTCGCGCATCCTGGATCTGGCCGCCGAGCTCAAGGCCATCGACACCCAGGGCGTCGCGCCCATGGCCCACCCCGGTGCCGACGCCGTGGCCCTGCGCCCCGACGTGGTGACCGAGTCCAACCGGCGTGATGCCTACCAGGCGGTGGCGCCCCAGGTCGAGGACGGTCTGTACCTGGTGCCGAAGGTGATCGAATGAACCTCGACACCCTGCTTGACGGCCCGCTGCGCGGTCTGGCCGGCGCGCTGGCGCGCCGCGAAGTCCAGGCCGCAGAAGTGGCGCGCGCCTACCTGGACCGCATCGCGGCCGCCAACGCGCTGCTCAACTGCTTCATCACGGTCGACCGCGAGCGCAGCCTGCACGAAGCCGAAGCGGCCGACCGCTGGCTCGATGCGCGCGCTGCCGGTGGCGCCGACGCGCCCGCATCGACGCTGCTGCCGCCGCAGCTGTCCGGACTGCTGGCCGGTGTCCCGGTGGCGCACAAGGACATCTTCTGCGCCGAAGGCTGGCGCACCACCTGCGGCAGCCGCATGCTGGAGAACTTCGTGGCGCCCTATGATGCGCATGTGATCACGCGCTTCCGCGCAGCGGGCGCCGTCACGCTGGGCCGTGCCAACATGGACGAATTCGCGATGGGCTCGTCCAACGAGAACTCCTGGTTCGGGCCGGTGCGCAACCCCTGGGATACCAGCCGTGTGCCGGGTGGCAGCTCCGGTGGCTCGGCGGCCGCCGTGGCCGCTGGCCTGGCGCCCGCCGCCACCGGCACCGATACCGGCGGCTCGATCCGCCAGCCCGCCGCGTGGTGCGGCGTCAGCGGCATCAAGCCCACCTATGGCCGCGTCTCGCGCTACGGCATGATCGCCTTCGCCTCCAGCCTGGACCAGGGCGGCGCCTTCGCGCGCCGCGCCGAGGATCTGGCGCTGCTGCTCGACGTCATGGCGGGTCACGATGCGCGTGACGCCACTTCGGCGGTGCGTCAGGATGGCTCGTTCACCGGCCTGCTCGGGCAGGACCTGACCGGCCTGCGCGTCGGCGTGCCACGCGACTGGTTCGGCAGCGGCCTGGCCGCAGGCATCGGCACGGCCGTGCAGGCGGCGCTGGAACAGCTCCAGCGCCAGGGCTGCGTGCTGGTCGACATCGACCTGCCGGCCAGCCGGCATGCCATTCCCGCCTACTACGTGATCGCGCCGGCCGAGTGCTCGAGCAACCTGTCGCGCTTCGATGGCGTGCGCTTCGGTCATCGCGCCGCCGGATACCGCGACCTCACCGAGCTCTACGAGCGCTCGCGTGCCGAAGGCTTCGGTGCGGAAGTCAAGCGCCGTATCCTGATCGGCAGCTACGTGCTCTCGCATGGCTACTACGACGCCTACTACCTGCAGGCGCAGAAGGTGCGCCGCCTGATTGCCGACGATTTCACACGCGCCTTCGCGAGTTGCGACCTGATCGCCGGTCCGGTCACGCCGACCTCGGCCTTCCGCCTCGGCGCCTGCAACGAGGATCCGGTGCAGATGTACCTCGAGGACATGTACACCATCCCGGTCAATCTGGCCGGCCTGCCCGGCATGAGCATTCCGGCCGGATTCGACAACGGCCTGCCCGTGGGGCTGCAGCTGATCGGTCCCTGGTGGCAGGAAGCGCGCCTGCTGCAGGTCGCCCACGCCTATCAACAGCACACCGACTGGCACCGCGCGCGGCCGGCCGGCGTGCCGGGAGTCTCCGCATGAGCCAGTGGGAAATCGTCATCGGCCTGGAGACGCATGCCCAGCTCTCCACGCATTCCAAGATTTTTTCCGGGGCGTCGACCGCCTTCGGCGCCGAACCCAACACCCAGGCCTGCGCCGTCGACCTGGGGCTGCCCGGCGTGCTGCCGGTACCCAACCAGGGCGCCGTCGAACGCGCCATCCGCTTCGGTCTCGCGGTCGGCGCGCAGATCGCGCCGATGTCGGTATTCGCACGCAAGAACTACTTCTATCCCGACCTGCCCAAGGGCTACCAGATCAGCCAGTTCGAACTGCCGGTGGTGCAGGGTGGCAGCATGACCATCCACACGGCGGCCGGCGAAAAGACCGTGCGGCTGACCCGCGCGCACCTCGAGGAGGATGCCGGCAAGTCGCTGCACGAGGACTTCCACGGCAGCTCGGGCATCGATCTCAACCGCGCCGGTACGCCGCTGCTCGAGATCGTGACCGAGCCCGACATGCGTTCGGCCGACGAGGCGGTGGCCTATGCGCGTGCGCTGCACGGGCTGGTGCGCTGGATCGAGATCTGCGACGGCAACATGCAGGAAGGTTCTTTCCGCTGCGACGTCAACGTGTCGGTGCGCCCGTTCGGCCAGCGCGAATACGGCACCCGCTGCGAGATCAAGAACCTCAACTCCTTCCGCTTCATCGAGCGCGCCATCGACTGCGAGGTCAAGCGCCAGATCGCGCTGATCGAGGACGGCGGCGCGGTGCGCCAGGAGACTCGGCTCTACGATCCTGACCGCGACGAGACGCGCTCCATGCGCTCCAAGGAAGACGCGCAGGACTATCGCTACTTCCCCGACCCCGACCTGCCACCGCTGCGCATCGACGAAGCCTGGGTCCGCGAGGTGGCGGCCGGGCTGCCCGAACTGCCGGCAGCACGGCGCGTGCGCTACCAGCGGGATCTCGGATTGGGCGCCTACGATGCCGGCCTGCTCACCGCCAGCCGCGAGGCCGGCGACTATTTCGAGGCGCTGCAGCGCGCAGCCCCCGGGGTCGATGCCAAGGTGTGTGCCAACTGGGTCAACGGCGAACTCGCCGCCGCGCTCAACCGCGCCGAACTCGACTTCACGGCCAGCCGCGTCACAGCGGATCGCCTGGCCGGCTTGCTGCGGCGTCTGGCCGACGGCACCGTGTCGGGCAAGATCGCCAAGGAGATCTTCGAGCTGATGTGGACCGAAGGCGGCGATGCCGATGCCATCATCGACGCGCGCGGGCTGCGCCAGATCTCGGACAGCGGCGCGCTCGAGGCCGTGCTGCGCGAGATCGTGGAACGATCGCCGGCCCAGGTGGCCGAATACCGTGGCGGCAAGGAAAAGGTGTTCGGATTCTTCGTCGGCCAGGCCATGAAGGCCACCCAGGGCAAGGCCAATCCGGCCCAGCTCAACGAACTGCTGCGCAAGCTGCTGGCTGGCTGAGCGGCATCCACGAGGAAGGCAGCATGGATCTCAAGTTGAAGGACAAGCTGGCGCTGGTCAGCGGCAGCACCGCCGGCATCGGCTATGCCATTGCCAAGGCGCTGCTCGCCGAAGGCGCGCGCGTGATCGTCAACGGCCGCAGCCAGGTGGCGGTCGACCAGGCGCTGGCTGCGCTGGCGCGCGAGACCGGCGCCGCACCGGGCAGCCTGCAAGGATATGCCGGCGACCTGTCGCAGGCTGCCGTGGCCGAGGCGCTGGTGGCGGCCCATCCCGCCATCGAGATCCTGGTCAACAACCTGGGCATTTTCGAGCCCAAGGCCTTCGAGGACATTCCCGACGCCGACTGGCTGCGCTTTTTCGATGTCAACGTGATGTCCGGGGTGCGCCTGTCACGCCTGTGCCTGCCTGCCATGAAGCGCGCCAACTGGGGGCGCATCATCTTCATCTCCAGCGAAAGCGCGGTGCAGATCCCCGCCGAGATGATCCACTACGGCACCACCAAGACCGCCCAGCTCGCGGTGTCGCGCGGCCTGGCCGAATCCCTGGCCGGCACCGGCATTACCGTCAACTGCGTGCTGCCCGGCCCGACGCGCTCGCGTGGCGTCGACGAGTTCGTCAATGCCCTGGCGGGTGACGGCGGCAGCTTCGAGGACTTCGAGCACGAGTTCTTTGCCAAGGTGCGACCCAGTTCGCTGATCAAGCGCTTTGCCAGCCCCGGCGAAGTCGCCTCGCTGGTGGCCTATGTGGCCAGTCCCCTGGCTTCGGCCACCACCGGCGCGGCACTGCGCGTCGACGGCGGCGTGGTCAAGAGCGCGTTCTAGGCGCTGACGCCGTAGGTGGCGCGGTACGCCTCGATCGGCGCCACCTGCTGGCGCAGGGCGGGCGTATCGCGCAGGTAGGCCAGCAGGTCGTCCAGGGTGGCGATGCTGAACACCTGCATGCCGTGGTCGCGGCGCACTTCCTGCACCGCCGACAGATCGCCGGTGCCGCGCTCCATGCGGTCGAGTGCAGTGACCACGGCGTAGGGCGTGGCGCCTGCCGCGTGCATCAGCGCCACCGACTCGCGCACCGAAGTGCCGGCCGAGATCACGTCGTCGATCACCAGCACGCGGCCCTGCAGCGGCGCGCCGACCAGCGTGCCGCCTTCGCCGTGGTCCTTGGCTTCCTTGCGGTTGTAGCAGAACGGCAGGTTGCGGCCGCGCTGCGCCAGCGCCATCGCCAGGCCCGCCGCCAGCGCAATGCCCTTGTAGGCGGGACCGAAGATGACGTCGAACTCGATGCCTGCGGCCGTCACGGCATCGGCGTAGAAGCCGCACAGGGCATTGAGCGAGGCGCCGTCGTTGAACAGGCCGGCGTTGAAGAAATAGGGTGAGGGGCGGCCGGCCTTGGTGGTGAACTGGCCGAACCGGATCACCTGGCGTTCGATCGCAAAAGCCAGGAAACGTGCACGAAAAGTATCCATGGCCGCCATTCTAGCGCGTCGCGCGCTGCCCACCACGCGGGGGCTCGCGTCGCCGAAGGCGCACGGCGTGATCAGCGCGGTGGCGCCAGGCAGCGGCTGGCGTCGGGCCCGGCTGCCTGCACGTCAAGAGTGTATGCTGGGCGGCCGAATCCGGGAGCCAGTCCATGCGTATCGTTTCCGCAAATCTCAACGGCATCCGCTCGGCCACCACCAAGGGCTTTTTCGACTGGATGGCCGCCAGCGACGCTGACTTTGTATGCGTTCAGGAAGTGAAGGCCCAGGATGCCGACCTCAGCGCCCAGCAGCGCGCACCCGACGGCTACCAGGGCCATTTCCACTTTGCCGACAAGAAGGGCTACAGCGGCGTGGCGGTCTACACGCGCCGGCCGCCGCAGTCGGTCGTCATCGGCATCGGCGTGCCCGAATTCGACCAGGAAGGGCGCTACGTCGAACTCGTCTATCCGGGCTTGAGCGTGATCTCGGTGTATTTCCCTTCGGGTTCGAGTTCGCCCGAACGCCAGCAGGCCAAGTTCCGCTTCCTGGCGGAATTCCTGCCCCAGCTTGACCGCCTCGCCGCCAGTGGTCGTGAAGTCGTGCTGTGCGGCGACTGGAACATCGCCCACACCGAGCGCGACCTCAAGAACTGGAAGGGGAATCTCAAGAATTCCGGCTTCCTGCCGGAGGAGCGCGCCTGGCTCGACCTGGTGTTCGGCGCGCCGCGTGCCTGGGTCGACGTCTATCGGCGCCTGTATCCGGAGCAGGAAGGCGAGGCCTACACCTGGTGGTCCAACCGCGGCCAGGCCTGGGCCAGGAACGTGGGCTGGCGCATCGACTACCAGATCGCCTCGGCCGGGATCGCCGCCACCGCGAAAAGCGGCGGCGTCTACAAGGAGCAGCGCTTCTCGGATCATGCGCCGCTGACGGTGGACTACGGGTTCGCGCTGTGACCGGACATCGCCGGGGGCTGGCGCAGGTTCCCTGCGCCAGCAGCGCGGCACCCATCCCATGGCAAAGTGTTTTTCAGACCAATAGCAAGGTAGAATTCAGGGAATAAAAAAGTAAAATTTGTGCGAATAGAAAAGTAAATCCATGCCTTCGGCACCAAACCAAGCAAAGGGCAACCCGACGCTCGCCGCTGCACTGAAGACGCTAAGGCGGCTCCAGGAAAAGCACAACGGTGTTGTGGAATCCTCTGACTTCAAGGATGGCGACCTGCGAGCCGTTCTGGTCGACACCGGGTTCCTGAGGCCAGTGATGAAGGGCTGGTACATCTGTAGCAGCCCGAGCGACAACGACGGAGACAGCACAGCGTGGTATGCGTCCTTCTGGGCCTTCATTTCCGGCTACCTGGGTAAACGTTTCGGCAAGCGGTACTGCCTGAACCCAGAGGCATCGCTGATGCTGCACACAGGCAACACCACCGTGCCAAGGCAGGTCACATGCGTCACGATCGACAGCGGTACATCCAAGGTTGATCTGCCCTTTGACACCTCACTACTCGTGTATCCCGACAAGAACCGGGTTCCCGTCACGCGCGCGGAGGTCCGAGGACTGCAGGTCTGGCCGGTTGCCGAAGCCCTGTGCATGGCCGGTCCTTCATTCTTCATCAACAATCCGCGTGAAGCCGAGATCGCGCTGGCCACCATTCGCGATGCGTCCGAATTGCTGCCGACGCTGCTGGCTGGCGACAAGATGGTCACGGCCGCCGGGCGACTGGCGGCAGCGTTCGAGTTCGTCAATCGCCCCGACGAGACCGAGCGCATTCGCAAGGCATTTGCCAAATTCAAGATGACGCTCAAGCTGGTAAACCCCTTCGAGCTGGCCGAGCCCACGCTTTCACCCAGCAAGGAGCGCTCGCCTTATGTACTGCGCTTGCGCTCCATGTGGGCTGGGTGGCGTCAGGACGTTATCAATGTCTTCCCGCCTGCGCCGGGCCTTGAGAACCAGGGCGCAGGCTATCTGGCACAGGTCGATGAGCGCTATGTCTCTGACGCCTATAACTCTCTGTCCATCGAAGGCTACCGCGTTACCGATGAGCTGATCGAGCGTGTGGCACGCGGAGATTGGAATCCAGTCGGCGACCCAGAGAACGACAAGACCAGGAACGCGCTGGCCGCGCGGGGCTATTACCAGGCCTTTCAGTCGGTCAAGGAAAGCATCGGCAAGGTGCTGGCGAAGGACAAGGCCGGTCATGTTGTGAAGCGCGATCACCACGACTGGTATGCAGAACTGTTCGGCCCGTCCGTGACGGCTGGCATCGTCGAAGCCAGCCAGCTTGCTGGCTATCGGCGCGGTCCTATCTTCATCCGCAATTCGATGCACACGCCGCTGCCCAGTGACGCCCTTCTGGATTCACTGGAAGCGTTGTGGGACCTGCTCGAAGAAGAATCCGAAGCCTGCGTGCGTGCCGTGCTTGGGCACCACATCTTTGTCTTCATCCACCCGTACTACGACGGCAATGGTCGCATCGGGCGCTTCCTCATGAATACGCTGCTCGCGTCCGGTGGCTACCCGTGGACTGTGATCCGGATGAGCCGGAGGGATGAGTACATGAAGGCGCTGGAGACCGCGAGCGTCAGAGGGCAGATCACGCCCTTGGCCAAATTCATTGCGCAGGAGATGCGCGAATGGATCCCGGAGCGCGAGTCCAAGTCCTGATGACCCCCGCCATGCCTGGCGTGCAAAGGAGCAGCGCTTCTCGGATCATGCGCCGCTGACGGTGGACTACGGGTTCGCGCTGTGACCGGACATCGCCGGGGGCTGGCTCAGGCTCCCTGCGCCAGCTGCGCGCCGCACCCGATGGCAAAGTCCTTTTCAGGCCAGTAGCCGTGCCGTCCGGCAGCTGTGCGAATTTCAGGGTAGCGCGTCGGGACCCTCAAGGGTCTTGAGGACATTCGCCCGGCTGCTGTAGGCCTCGGCAACGAACGGATCGCTGACGCCGTAGATCCTGATCCGCATCCACGAAGTTCGGCGAATGCTGAAGTGCAAACAGCGCCTTCATGAGTTCCTCAGGCCGGCTGCGCCGAGATCCAGGCCCTTCAAAGCGCCGTAACACGCCCACCGCCTTCGAGTCGGCGCGCTCCAGATCTGCCAGGGTCTTGCGCACGGCGCCAAGCAGCAGGTCGCTCGGCTTGGCGGCAATGTTGCTCCAGAGATCGACGTATACCACGATGGCGCCTTGCGCCTCGAGCGCCGGGATCAGGTCGCCGCGCAGGAAGGTCGTCTTGCCGATCCGGCGCAAGCCGCCCAGGAACAGACCGGAACGGATTTTTTTTCATCAGTCCCTTGGGCTGTAGCAGCTGCTCCGCCACGTCCGAGGCGAGCTCAGGCCGATGGAAGCTCATTTTTGGCTCGTTTTATGGATTTTGGATAATTATCGTTAATCCATAATTTCTTATAAATCCCTCCATGGCTGGAAACGAAGACCTCAGCGCGTCGAGCTCCACCCTCTCGCGCCTGGCCGGCGCGTCGCCGGGCAGGCGCCTGGGCACCGAGCGCAGCATGTCAAATGCGTGGGTGGCATCGGCCAGCAGTTCCGGCTTGCGCGCGACCGCCCGCAGGCTGAGATTCCCGATGCCGCGTTCGGCAATTACTGCCTGTGCTGCCGGCATGCAGGCATCGCGCAGTTCCAGGGGCGGCGAGGTATCGGTCTTCTCGCGCGACATGGGCTCGACGGCGTGCGTGTTGACGATGCCTGCCAGACGGCCGATGGCGGTCGACGGTGTCAGCTTTCCGTCAGGATTTCAGCTCTGGCGTCGTTGCGCCAGGCTGTCCAGTTGCGCATTGAGGCGCGCCGCCGGCCACTGTTCAGCGAGCGCTTGGCGCAGCCATTGCTGCGGGCTGGCCGGCGCGAGTCCGCCCAGCGGAGGATCGCGATCCAGGTTGGTCGGAAACGCATAGCCCTCGGCACTGGCCGCCAGTACCCGGTCGGCCGCCGCAGCATCGAACTCGCCGGACTGCAGCAGCGCCTGCAGTTGCGGATACAGTGTGCGGCTCATGCGCCCGCGGTCCACCGATTCCATGGCGCGGCCGAATGCCGAAGACACCTGCAGCAGGTTGGCGATGCGCTGGATGTCCGTCGAGCGGTTCTCGCCGGCAGCGTGCAGCAGGGCCGGGTTGAAAAACACGGCGTCGCCCTTGCGCAGCGGCAGTTGGACACGGTGCTCCGCGAAATGCGCCTTGAACTCGGCGCGTTCGGCAATCAGATAGCCGTGGCCGTACTTCTGCGAATGCGGCAGGTACAGCGTCGGGCCGCTTTGCAGCGGCATGTCGACGTGTGCCACCGCGCCCTGCAGTGTCAGCATGGGCGACAGCCGATGGACGTGGGCGGGATAACGTTCGGCCTGGGGGGGGGCAGAAGCCGAGGTGGTAGTCGCGATGCGCCGATTGGGCCGCGCCGCCCGGACGCACGTTGTTGACCTGCGAAGTGAGCTGGTAGCCCGGGCCCAGCCAGGCCTCGCACGCCAGCGCGATCATGTCATTGGCGTAGTAGCGCGCGAACAGCGCCGGGTCCAGCAGGCACAGCTTCTCGAGCGCGTTCCAGATGCGGTCGTTGGCGCCGGCCTGGGCGAAGTGGTCGCCGGCGCAGCCGCGGCTGCGCTCCTGCTCGATGATCTCGAAAAAGCGCGCCGTGACAGCGTCCACCAGCGTGAGCGCAGGCAGCGCCCCGGCCAGGACCAGAATGCCCGGGCCGTCTTCCCACACCCCGGCCCATTCGGCCAGCAGCGCGCTGCGCAGCGCGCTGTCATGGCGCAGCTGTTCGCGCAGGGCCTGACAGTCATAGACCGGCACGTCCTGCTGCAGCGAGGCGGCCAGCGGGCAGTCGCCAGGGTCGGTGCGCACCTGCAGGGTCTGCTGCAGGTCGGCGAGCTGCGCATCCTGTGCGCGCAGCCAGCGGTGAGCGGCGGCGTGTGCCATGGCAGGCTCCGGTGGAATTGAGGTGCCCCCAGTCTAGGCAGCCGCTGCGCGCCACAGAAGACGAAAACACCTCAAAAACACCTCAAATTGATGGCTGCGATGACGCACAATCCGAACGTCGACCGGGACCGCCCGCTCGCGCAGGCAGGAGGATGGCCATGCCGCATGAATTCGCGATGAAGGAAGTCGCCCTGCAGGCGGGCGTCAGCCTCGCCACCGTCGATCGCGTGCTTCACCAGCGGCCGGGCGTGCGCGCGGCCACGCGCCGGCGGGTCGAGCAGGCGTGTGCCGAGCTCGCGCGTCAGCAGCAGCAGCTGGGCCTGAGCGGGCGCCGCTTCATGATCGATCTGGTGATGGAGGCGCCTCAACGCTTCACGCGCATCGTGCGCGATGCGCTGGGCGTCGCCATGCTGCGCGCGCGGCCGGCGCTGTTCCGCACCCGCGATCACCTTGCTGAAACCATCGCTGTCGAGCAGCTGGTGGCGATCCTGGATGCGATCGGGCGCCGCGGCAGCCACGGCGTGCTGCTCAAGGCGCCGGACCTGCCGCCGGTCGCGGCTGCCGTCGGGCGCCTGCTGGCGCGCGGCGTCCCGGTGGTCACCCTGGTTACGGACCTGCAGGGCGTGCAGCGCCATGCCTATGTCGGTCTCGACAATCGCCGTGCCGGCGAAACCGCCGCCTACCTGATGGCGCAATGGTTCGGCCGCGAAGCCGTGGACGTGCTGGCGTCGAGCAGTGGCCAGCGCTTCCAGGGGGAAGACGAACGCATCCAGGCCTTTGTGCAGGCGCTGGCGGCCAGTCATCCTGCCTGCAAGGTCCACGTGCTGGACGTCGGCCAGGGCCTGCACGCGCCTACCGCTGTGGCGGTCGAGCGCCTGCTGGCGCGGCATTCTGCAGTGGCAGCCGTGTATTCGGTGGGGGGCGCCAATGCCGCCATCGTGGCCGCATTCGATCGTCTGCAGCGGCACTGTCATCCCTTCATCGGCCATGACCTCGATGATGACAACCTTGCCCTGCTGCGCGCCGGCCGCTTGTCGGCGGTGCTGCACCACGACCTGCACCACGACCTGCAGCTGGCCTGCCAGCATTTCCTGCGCGCGCACGGTGCGCTGGCCGGCGCGCCCGATCAGCAGCGCTCGAATGTCGAGGTGATCACGCCCTTCAACCTGCCGGAAAGGCCCGGCTGATCGCCGCCGCTGCGGTGCGCTACCGCGCCGCTCCGGAATAAGTTCCTGCCGCCGTCGTCCTTGGCAAGCGAGACCGCACAGGGAGCCCAGCCATGAATTCGACCAGCATCGCGCCTTACGGCCCAGCCTCTTCGCGCAGTGCGCCAGGCCAGCACGCCAGCGCCTGGACGGCACTGGCCGCAGCGGCTGCCAGCTGCCATCCGCATGCACCCTGGAAGCGCCTGCGCATGCTGCTGCGCTCCTGGTTCTGGCGCCAGGAGACCGAAGCCTGGCTGTCCTTCCTGCAGCGCGGGGAGTATCTGCCGTGCCTGATCCGTCAGCGCGCACGGCTGATCGAAAAACTCCACCGCCCCTACCTGCGGCGCGATCTCGGCGTGCGTGAACGCCTGCAATGCCTGATCGAACACTACCTGCTGGTACAGCGCGTGTTCAGTCTGTCCGACTTGCGCCGCCTGCATTTCGTCGGCGGCCACTGCCTTGCGGCGTGCGCGGACCGCACCGGAGCGCAGCACGAGCTGCGCCTGTCGGCCGCCGAGCGCTGCGAAGGGGAAGGCGAAATGCGCCTGGGCTGGTACCGCCATGACGCGCCGGAGGCCCTGGCGCAGCTCAGCTTTTCGCTGATGCTGGGTGACGACGGTCCGCTGATCTACGTCGGCGGTCTGCAGGGAATGCGCGGTGGCGATGCGCGCGAGCGCGTGCGTCAGGCCACGCGCGACTGCGACGGCCTGCAGCCCAGGATGGCGGTGGCGCTTGGGCTGATGGCCTTCGGCGAGGCGCTGGGCGTCAGCGCGATCCACGCCGTTGCCGACGGCTGCCATGTCAGCCGCAGCTTGCTCCCAGGGCGCCGGCTGCGCGCCAGCCATGACCGGTTCTGGACCCGGCTGGGCGCCGTCAGGAATGCGGCCGGCGACCATGTCTGGTCGGCCGCCCGCCCGCCGCGTGCGCCCGAGCACGTGCAGTCGAGCCGGTGCGCCGCCCGGCGCCGCCGTCAGTTGCGTGTCGCGCAACTGACGCAGGCAATTGGCGCGTCGCTGCAGCTGCTGCTGCGCCAGGGTCCGCATGGGCGCCTGTGCCAGGCCGGCCCGGCGCGCCGGGCCGGCAGCTGGGCGTGACGGCGCCCTGAATCGCGGGCCCCGCACGATGCGCGTATCGTAGCGGCTCGGATCCGTTGCGCTGCCCGCTCTCCTGCCATGAAAGTCTCCCGTCGTGCCCGTTCGGTCTCACCCGTCCTGGCAATGGAGTTCGGCAACCGCGCCGCGGCGCTCGAAGCCGAAGGGCAGCACGTCATCCGGCTCAACATCGGCGAGCCG